>CAZQEW010000311.1:0-1503 GCA_964591495.1 uncultured Klebsiella sp. | reverse complement strand
TCGTTCCACTCGGGGATGAGGTTGTTGATGGGGCAGCCGCTGGCCATGCCGCTGATGAGCTGGCCGGTGTGGCAGAAGGGCACGCCGCAGTCCATGCAGCGCGCGCCCTGCTGGCGAAGCGCCGGCTCGGGCATGTGGTCGTGGAACTCGCGCCAGTCGGCGACGCGCGCCAGCGGCGAGCGGTCAGCGGGAAGTTCGCGGTTGAATTCGAGGAATCCGGTGGGTTTGCCCATGAGTCAGTGAAAGAAAGTGGCTTCGGTGTTGGTTCGACTGCGATGTGTCAGGTTGTGGATCAACCACCGCCCACGCGCGCGGCATCTTTCGAGTTGGCCTCGAAGGCGGCGTTGAGGGCGTCGTCGCCGGTAAGGCCGGCGGCTTGCGCTTTCTTGATGGCTTGGAGCACGCGCTCGTAGTCCTTCGGCATCACCTTCACGAACTTCGGCACGGTGGCGTTCCACAGCGCGAGGACGTTGCGGCCCTTTTCGGAGCCGGTGTAGAGGACATGCTTCTCGATGAGCGCGCGCAGGTCGGCGATCTCGTCGCCGTCTTCGAGCTTCTGGAGGCCGACCATCTGCTTGTTGCAGTTGCGGGCGAAGGTGCCGTCCTCGTCCAGCACGTAGGCCACGCCGCCGCTCATGCCGGCCGCGAAGTTGCGGCCGGTCTTGCCGAGCACGACCACCGTGCCGCCGGTCATGTATTCGCAACCGTGGTCGCCGACGGACTCGACGACGGTCTTCACGCCGGAGTTGCGGACGCCGAAGCGCTCGCCGGCCATGCCGCGGAAGTAAGCCTCGCCGCTCGTCGCGCCGTAGAGGGCGACGTTGCCAATGATCATGTTTTCCTCGGCGCGGAAGGTGGAGCCGCCGGGCGGATAGATGATGAGCTTGCCGCCGGAGAGGCCCTTGCCGCAGTAGTCGTTCGCGTCGCCTTCGAGGCGGATGGTCACGCCGGGCGGGACGAACGCCCCGAGGCTTTGGCCCGCCGAGCCTTTGAAGTGCAACTGCACGGTGTCCTCGGGCAGGCCTGCCGCGCCGTGGCGACGGGTGATTTCGTTGCCGAGAATCGTGCCGACGACGCGGTTGATGTTCCGAATCGGGAGCTGCACGACGACCTTTTCCTTCCGCTCAATGGCGGGCGCGCACGCGCCAAGCAGGTGCGTGATGTCGAGCGATTTGTCGAGGCCGTGGTCCTGAGCCATCTGGCAGTAGCGACCCACGCTCGCGTCCACATCGGGCGCGTGCAGGATGGCGGAGAGGTCGAGGCCGCGGGCCTTCCAATGGTCCACCGCCCTGCGGGCTTCGAGCCGGTCGACGCGGCCGACCATTTCCTCCAGCTTGCGGAAGCCGAGCTGCGCCATGAGCTCGCGAACTTCCTGCGCGATGAAGGTCATGAAATTCACCACGTGCTCGGGCTTGCCGGGGAAAATCCCGCGCAGCCGCGGGTCTTGCGTGGCGACGCCGACCGGGCAGGTGTTCAGATGGCAGACGCGCATCATGATGCAGC
>CAZQEW010000310.1:0-1533 GCA_964591495.1 uncultured Klebsiella sp. | reverse complement strand
CGGCGGCGACATGCTGGTCGAGCGAGCGGCGGTTTCTCTCCGCCGAGGGCACGCCGGTGAAGATGCGCGGCTGCGCGGCATGACCGCCGCCCACGCCCGGATGGTCGAGGCCGGAGATGACGGTGAAGTGCTCGCGCAGATCCTTGAGCGGCGCGAGATACTCGGTCAGCTCATAGCCGGCCCCGGCTTGTTTGGGAATGAAAGCATCGCGGAAGATCCCCAGCGGCAAACAGACGAGCAGAAGCCGACGCGGCTCTTTCCCGGCCTGCGCGGCGTGAGCGATGCCACCGAGCGATTCGAGCCACGGCAGGGTCAAAGTGATGCCAGCGCCACGGAGGAAGCTGCGGCGGGTGAAGAGGGCTGGTTGGGTGTTCATGGAGGTCGGGCGGGTTATGGTTTTGCAAATATGGGGCTGGAGATGAGATCGAGCGCCACGGTCTTCATGCCTGAGCCTTGCGCGCGGGCTTTCGTGGCGATGGCTTTGAGCGGTTCGCGGTCGGCGAATCCGGGCGCGCGGCCGAGGGCGAAGGTGGCGAGCTGATGCGTGACGTTCTCGATGACGAGGTGGTCGCGCTTCTTCACCAGCTCGCGGAACTCGGAAAAGCCGGCGAATTTTCCGACTCCGAGCCATTCGTCGGCGGGCTGCACGGCGGGACCTTTCGTGAGTTGGGCGCGCTGCCTGCCCTTGCCCTCGGTGAGCGCGCGGTAGTTCTCCCGCCAGCCGCCGATGACATCGAAGCTCTCCAGCGCAAAGCCGAGCGGATCGATCTTCTTGTGACACGATGCGCAACTCGCGATCTGGCGATGCTTCGAGAGCTGCTCCTTGATCGTGGTCGCGCCACGGATGTCCGGCTCAATGGGCGGCACGTCCGGCGGCGGCGGCGGCGCGGGTGTGCCAAGAAAGTTGTCCAGCAACCACTTCCCACGCGCGACCGGCGAGGTGACGCTGCCGTTCGAAGTGACGGCGTGAATGCTCGCCTGCGTGAGCAATCCGCCGCGCACGGTCTTCGTTTTGTCGAGGCTCACGCGGCGGAAGTCCGGCCCGCGCACACCTTCGATGCCGTAGTGTTTTGCGAGGCGCTCATTTAGCATCGTCCAATCGCAATCAATGAGCTGCGCCAGCGGCAGATCGCGCTCGAACATCTCGCGGATGAAATGCTCCGTCTCGCCGCGCATCGCCGCCTCCAGTTCCAGATCGTATTCGGGATAGAGGTCCGCATTCGCCCGCATCACGCCGACCTCGCGCACGCGCAGCCACTGGCCGGTGAAGTCGGTCAAAAAGCGCTTCGCCCTCGCATCCGCCATCATGCGCTGGGCGTGGGCGCGGCGTTTGGCGGCATCGAGCAGGCTGCCATCCGCCGCGGCTTTCAGTAGCTCGTCGTCCGGCGTGGAGCGCCAGAGGAAATAGGACATCCGTGAGGCGATGGCGAAGGCGTCGGGTCCGTCTTTTGGCTCCTCATGGTAAAGAAAACGCGGCGAGACGAGCATCGCGGCCAACATGCCGCGCAGCGCTTCATCGGGCGTCATCGTCTT
>CAZQEW010000309.1:0-1554 GCA_964591495.1 uncultured Klebsiella sp. | reverse complement strand
TGCGGAGTGCGGAGTGCGGAGTGCGGAAGCACAATTGTTTTCCCCGAAAACATCATGGTGATTGTTTGCCCATAGAATTGGGCTCTCCAAGTCGGGTCAAGCACAATGTGCCCCGGGCGCACCAAATGCTTCCCGCAGGGCCGCTGCCGGAGGGGTTGTCCGGCGCAGGTGGAGGAGGAACTGCGGGCGTTGCTGGCCGCGCTGGCGGGCGGATGATCGGTCAATCCCGGCTTGGCGCGCTTCTGCTTCGGGATACACTGCGGCCATGCACTCGGTTCGCACTGCCTCACGTTTCGTTGCCCTCTCCGCCGGCTTCCTCGTGTTCGCCGCTTCCACTTTCGCCGCCCACTGGCCGGCCTGGCGCGGGCCGGCTGGCGACGGGAGTTCACCCGAGAAAAACGTGCCGTTGCAATGGAGTGCGACGGAGAACGTGCGCTGGAAAATCGAGCTGCCCGAGCCGGGCGATTCCTCGCCGGTCATCTGGGGCGACAAGATCTTCCTGACGCAGGCCTTTGAGAAGGAAGGTGGCCGCACCGTGACGTGCTACGACCGCCGCGACGGCAAGCTGCTCTGGAAGTCCGGCACGACGTGGACGCAGGCTGAGAAGCGTTACGGAAAGAACCCCTACTGTGCGGCGTCGCCCGTGACGGACGGCGAGCGGGTCATCGCCTTCTTCGGCTCGGCGGGCGTGTTCTGCTGGGACATGAACGGTAAGGAGTTGTGGCGCCGCGACCTTGGCCGGCACGAGCACGAATGGGCCTATGCGGCCTCGCCGGTGATCCACGGCGACGTGTGCGCGCTCTATTTCGGCCCCGGCCTCAACGCCCGGCTCATCGGTCTCGACAAGAAGAGTGGAAAGACGCTGTGGGAATACGCCGAGCTAAAGCCGGAGTCCCGCCCGCGCACCGACGGCTTCAAGGGCAACGAGCGCGGCGGGGTCATCGGCACGTTTGCCACGCCGATGGTCGTGCGCGCCGGGCAGCGGGATGAGCTGATCCAGACGTTCCCGCAGTTCACGCGTGCTTTCGACCCGCGCACGGGCAAGCCGCTCTGGCACTGCGACGGGCTGAACGAACTCGTCTATTGCTCGCCCGTCGCAGGTGAGGGCGTGCTGGTAGCGATGGGCGGCTTCTTTGGCACCAGTCTCGCAGTTAAGACCGGCGGCAACGGCGATGTGACCGGGACGCATCGTCTCTGGCAGACCGTCCGCACCAAGAACCGGCTCGGCACCGGCGTCATCTCCGGCGGTCATGTCTTCATCCTCAACACCGAAGGCATCGCCGAATGCCTGAACTTGAAGACCGGCGAGTCCCTCTGGCAGGAGCGCGTGAAGGGCACGGGCAAGAAGGGCGACTCGTGGTCCTCGATGGTGCTGGTGGACGGCCACATCCTCTGCCTGAACCAGTCGAGCGAGACGATCGTCCTCAAGGCCAGCCCGAAGTTCGAGCTGGTGCGCGTGAATTCGCTCGACGGCGACCTGTGCAATTCCTCCCACGCCATCAGCAACGGCGAGGTGTTCATCCGCACGCACAAGCATCTGTGGTGCGTGGGGAA
>CAZQEW010000308.1:0-1559 GCA_964591495.1 uncultured Klebsiella sp. | reverse complement strand
GGCTTCTCGGAAAGTTGCTCCACCTGTCACAGCTACCACGGCAACCACGACAGACGCCACTCGCGGCATATCACAAGGTAAGTCAGACACGCCGCGCGTCACCGCACCTGATAATAAGTTGCTCAAACCACAGGGACCTGCCCCCGCGGAGCCCCGATTTAGAGCGCAGGGTTGCGCGGGAACTTCACCAATGGAAGCCGCACGCCGCGATGCGCACTCCGATCCGCACGGGCGGCCTCCGGCGGAAGGAAAATGCCGCCCATTGCCGCGGCGGCCGAAGCCGCAACAAGGTCGTCCTGATCAATGCCATCTCCGCTGACCCCCACCGCCCCGATGAGCACGCCCGCACGATACAGCGGCATCGAACCGGCGAAGATCGTCATGCCATTGGGGAGATTGGGATTCATCGCTGCCGGTCCGGTGAAGCTGGCACCGTTGAGCGGGTTCGTGATTTGCCCAGCGACGCCGGTAATGGAGAAGCGTTCCTGAAGCCCGAGGAAGATGCCGGGTGTCGTCCCACCGATGCCGGGCGGATAAGTGCCTTGCGCCATGAAGCCCACGGTCCGCGCCGTGAATGCCCGCGTATCGGTGCTGAAGAAAACCGCCGTGCGAGCCTTTTGCACGCAGACGTCCCAACTGAACCGCGTCGTGTCCGGCGACGTGCAGAACGTGCCAAGCACCACCGGCGGGCTGCCCGCGAGGTTAGGATTGTTCACGACACTGATGAACACCTGCATCGGAACGCCCCGCGGCAGGCGAATGCCGGCCCGCGTGGTGCGGGCTCGATTAGCGCCGGCGGTGAGGATGGCCGTTACCTCCGCCGCTGTAAGCCGCGCGGTGCCGCCGGGCAGTGCCACGGCGCTCGGGTCGGCGATAATGGACTGGCGGATCTCTCCGGTCACGCCGCCCAGCGTCGCGGCTACATAAGGCAACCCACCGGGACTGGCCGTTGGCGTAAAACCCGCCACCGCCGCGCCGATCCCACCCAGCGGCGTGACCGCGCCCAACGAAGTCGTGCTTGCCACATACGCCAGCGCAATGCCGTCCACAAAGACCTTTGAGCCATGAATTCGCGGCGCGGGCGCGAAGCCGGCCTGCCCCGCAAGCGCAACATCTTCATCCACTTTCGGGCTGGCGACCGTTTCAGGCGTGATGTTGAGCGGGCTATCATCACCATCACCCGCCACCCCCACGCCTCCGATGAGCACGCCGCCCCGATAGAGCGGCACACCACCCGCCGTGCCCGCCAACCCGCCGCTAATCGGCGTCGCGATTTGCGTGGGCAGTAGTGCGACCGCGGCCGGTGAAGGACCCAGTGTGAGGGAGCCAGCCTCGGCGGGGAGCTTGTAGCGATTGATGTCGGAGAACGCGAGTTGGCTAAAGTTTACGCCCACCAGCGGGCCTGGAGGTTTATTGAGGACGCCAGGGGGAAAATTCTGCTGGACGATCATGGCTGCTGTGCGCGGGGTAAAAGCATTTTGCGCACTACTAAGAAACGCCGCTGTCCCAGCTTTGGCGATGGCGTTGGCTTGGATGTCCGCCGCCGGGGCGGCACCGTT
>CAZQEW010000307.1:0-1578 GCA_964591495.1 uncultured Klebsiella sp. | reverse complement strand
AAATGCCGAGGTTGGGCCACGCGTTCGTGGTGCCGAGGTTGTCCGCGGTCGAAGTAAAGATGATCGGGTTCTGCGCGGTGCCTCGGGCGAAAATCTTGCCGCCGCGCGCGACAAACAGGCATCCGAACTGGGTCGTGTCGTTGGTGCCCTTAACAATGGTGCCGGCCTCGATATTCAGCACGGCGTTGTTCTCGACGTAAACCTTGCCCACCAGGTGGTAGATGTTGGTGCGGCTCCAGTTGTTGGTGCCGGTGAGAGAACCGCTGATGGTGACGATGTTCTGGCCGAGGTTGCCGTTGGGGCGAATGATCCCGTATTGGGACAGGGTCGTCCACTTGGCGATCCATAGGTTGTCGGGGCCGAACGCGCCAAGGTAATCGGTGGGGACAATGAAGCCGCCAGGCGCAACGGCCTTCACGTTGGCTGGGGCGAGGGCGGGGCTGCCGAGGACCGGGCGCGGGTCCAGGCCGCCGTCGTTGATGCGGCTGATGCCCGCCAGCTGCGGGTCCACGATCAGGTTCGTCTTCGCCACGTCCGTCAGGAACGGCTGGAAGTTGGCCGTGACCGCGATGTTCGTCACCGCGTCCCCGTTCCGGAACCCGAAGAAGATGTTGTTGGCAAAGTCCAGCTTCCCGCTGGCGATGTGCGTGCCCGCGTTGGCGTCAATGCTCACGCCCCGCCGGTCGAAGTCCGTGAAGATCGAGTTGTAGTAGCTCGGGGCCGCAAACTCCCGGATCGTCATCCCGTTGACCCCCGCCGGCGGGGTCGGGTTGTTCTTCCCCGCGCCGATCAGGGTCACGTTCCAGGCCTTCCATTCCGACGTCGGCAGCAGCCCCGTGTTGGGCAGGTCCCCGTCGTGCTCCCCGCCGCTGTCATGCAGCCCGGGCTCCTGAATCGCGAACCAGAACTGGTTCACGCCCCGGTAGCCCTGGTCGGTGTCAAAAGCGTCGTCGTCGTTGAACGCGGAGACCAGGTAGCGCGTGTTGACCGTGCCGCCGAAGAACTCGAAACCGTCATCCGCGATGGCGTAGGCTTCCACGAACTCAATCACCGTGCTGCTGCCCACCCCGCAGAGGGAGAGGCCGTTGATCTCCTTGTTGGATTCCAGCCGCTTGCCGCCGTGGCGGATCGAGACGTAGCGCATCACGCCGGAGGAGTCGGCGTCGTTGCCGCCGCCGAACCGGTGGACGTTCTGGCCGTTGATGACGGTGTCGGGCAGGCCCTCATACACGTCGTATTTGGGCACGGCCCCGTTGCCGATGGCATCCGCCGCGCTGTTCACGGTGGCGTTGCCCAGCAGCACGATGCCGCCCCAGAGGCCCCGGTCGTAAATGCCGAGGTTGGGCCACGCGTTCGTGGTGCCGAGGTTGTCCGCGGTCGAAGTGAAGACGATGGGCCGGTCCGGCGTGCCTTGGGCGAAGAGCTTCGCGCCCTGGCAGACGAACAGGGAGCCGAAGAGCGTGTTGTCGTTGGTGCCCTTCACAATGGTGCCGGCCTCGATGGTCAGATTCGCACCGGTCTGGACATAGACCTTGCCGACGAGGTGGTAGGTGTTGGTGGCGAACCACGTCGTGCTGC
>CAZQEW010000306.1:0-1583 GCA_964591495.1 uncultured Klebsiella sp. | reverse complement strand
CGGAGCGGTCATCCACGGACTGCACCACGAACAGAACATCTGGAAGATGGGCGGTCTGCGCGACGCGATGCCGCGCACGTGGTGGACGTTCCGCTGGGGCACGCTCGCGCTGTGCGGCGTGTGGCCCTTCGCCGGCTTCTTCAGCAAGGACGCCATCCTCGCCGCCGCGTTGGAGCACAAAAACATCCCCCTCTTCGTCCTCGGCGTGTTCATCGCGGGCCTGACGACCTTCTACATGAGCCGCCTCGTGCTGGTCGCCTTCTGCGGTAACGCCCGCAGCGAGGAAGCCAGCCACGCGCACGAATCGCCCGGCGTGATGACCTGGCCGCTCGTCGTGCTCGCCGTGCCGACCTTGCTGGCCGGAGCCGTGGGCATTGACGCCTACATCGCGAAAGCCCTGCCCAGCGAACATGCCCCGCACGATGGCGGTTTCCTGGAAAACCTCTTCGCCCCGTTCAACCACAACATCTTCGCAGCGGCGTTCGGCCTGCTCGCGGTGTTCACTGGCTACAAGCTCGCCCGCGCGCTCTACACCAACGCCACGCGTGACCCGTTGCCTGACCATATCGGCGTGCTGGCGAAGATGGCCCGTGACCGCTTCTACTTCGACGAGCTTTACGAGTGGTTCATCTCCGTCACGCAGGAGACGCTCGCGCGCGTCGCGGACTGGGTGGACCGCTGGATTGTCGCCGGCCTGCTCGTGCGCGGCACGCACGGCACCACCGAACTGGTCGGCCGCGTGCTGCGCCTCGTGCAGACCGGCAGCCTGCAAACCTACGCCTTCCTCTTCGCCGCCGGCGTCGTGCTGGTGCTGGCGTGGCAGCTCCTCGGCAACTCGCCCACCCACTGACCATGTCGCTGCTCTCCGCCATTTTTCTGCTCCCGCTGCTGGCCGCGCTGGTGGTCCTGTGCATCCCGCGCAACTACAAGTTCGTCATCCGCCTCGTCACGCTCGGCGCTACGCTCGCCTCGATGCTGCTGGCCCTCGCGCTGTTCGCCAAATACAACGCCGCGCCCGTCGAGAACGGCTTCAAGTTCGTCGAGCGGCACGCTTGGGTGAGCGTCTCCGCCCTCAAGCTCGACATCGGCTGGCACCTCGGCGTGGACGGCATCAACCTCGGACTCATCGTCATGGGGTCCATCGTGGCCTTCGCCGCCGCGTGCGTGTCGCGCGAAATCAAGCGGCTGGAGAAGGAGTATTACACCCTGCTGCTCGTGATGACCGGCGGCATTCTCGGCGCATTCGCGTCGCTGAACCTGTTCTTCTTCTACTTCTTCCACGAGCTGGCGCTGGTGCCGACCTTCATCATGATTGGCGTCTGGGGCCACGGCGAGAACCGCAACTACGCCACTTTCAAAATCACCATCTACCTCAGTCTCGGCGCGCTCCTCGCGCTGGCCGGCCTCATCGCGCTCTACCTCCAGTCCGGCGCGAACACCTTCGACCTCGTCGAGCTGACCAAGGCCGTGAAGGCCCGCCCGCTGCCGCTCGCCGCGCAGTCGCTCATCTTCCCGCTGCTGCTTTTCGGCTTCGGCATTCTCGTCTCGCTCTGGCCGTTCCACACCTGGGCGCCGCTTGGCTA
>CAZQEW010000305.1:0-1592 GCA_964591495.1 uncultured Klebsiella sp. | reverse complement strand
AGCAGCATCCGCAGTTCATTTGGCTACGAGTTGAGCAGCCGGCTCTACTTCGACCTCAAGGCGTCCTACCTCCAGAATGACGGCGGCTCGCCCGGGGCGCTTCCCGGTTCCAACATCGACCACCTGAAGCGCGAGACGGTGAACGTCTCTCCCGGCATGACCCTCAAGCTTTCGGACCAGTGGGAGACGCGCGTATACTACACCTTTGAGAACCAGTTTCAGCCCTCGCTGGACTTCGGTGCCATCAACCGCCTGAACGTCGCTTCCCAGATGGTGGATTGGCAGAACAACTTTCAGTTTCACGAAAAATGGAAGCTCAGTGCGGGCGTCGTCTGGCAGGACCAGGCGGTGGACCGCAACCGCGGATCCGGCGGCGGTGGCGACATCAACGCCAACCTCCAGTCCCTCGGCGGCTTTGCGCAGAGCCAGTGGTCGCCGATGGAGCGGCTCACTCTCATTAACGCGCTCCGGTTTGACGCCTATTCGGACTACAAGTCGGCCGCCACATGGCGTAACGGCCTTTCCTACCGGGTGCCAAAGTCGGAGACGCTCGTCTTTGGCAATCTCGCCCGATCGGTTGCTCCACCTACGGCGCAGGATCTTTACTTCTTCGGAAATCCCATCGTGCAGCCTGAGCGGGCGCTGAGCTGGGAAGTCGGATTGGAGCAGCCTCTCCCAGACGAGCGTTTCACTCTCACGGCCACGTGGTTTCAGCACAAATTCCGCGATTTCATCCAACTGTCGGCCTTTGTCCCGCAGAACATTGCCAGGGCCACCAGCGAGGGCGCGGAATTTGGCGTCCGGCTCAAGCCCTGCCAGAAGCTCTCGGCCAATGCCAGCTACACGTATCTCACCGCAGAGAATGATGCGAATGGTCTCCGGTTGCTCCGTCGTCCCCGCCACCTTCTGACGTTCGATGCCGTCGCACGCCCGATCGAGAAACTGACCCTCTCCACCGGCCTGAACTGGGTGGTCGAGCGGCAAGACTCGCTCTTCCCCGGGCAGGTGCCCATCGGCGACTATCTACTCATGCGCGCTTCCGTCGGCTACCAGGTTCAGAAGCACGTCGAGCTCTGGGTGCGGGGCGACAATCTCCTGGACCAGAAGTATGACGCGCTACGGAACTTTCCCGCCCTGCGTCTGGGTGCTTATGGGGGCGTGAGAGTGACCTTTTAATTCAATCAGCCCAATGCCTTGGCCGCCGAACCGAGACCTGCCGCTGAGACCGCTGCGAGCTTTATTGTGACTCCTGCGCAGGATAAGTTAAAAACTTCGATGAGCCGACACGCGGAAAAGCAACGCTGTCCCGCCTGTGGGGTGGAGTTCCTCTGCCTGGCGCATTGCGGCGCCAACACCTGCTGGTGCCTGGAGCTGCCGCGCCTGCCGATGCCCGTGGAAGCGGAGGCCCGCTGCCTCTGTCCGGCGTGCCTGCAGGCGCGGATCGAACGGGAGTTGAAGCCGCCGGCCACCTGACCGGCGGGCGGTTCAGCCGCAGCCGCAGCCGTGGCCGGAGCAGCAGCTGCCGTCGTTCATGTCATCCACGGTCGGCACGCGGCCCAGCTCGAAGGTCTTGTGGATGTGCTTCATGATCG
>CAZQEW010000304.1:0-1611 GCA_964591495.1 uncultured Klebsiella sp. | reverse complement strand
CAGCCGAAGATGACCTCGTCAATCAGCGCGGGGTCGAGGCCGGTGCGCGTGAGGAGGGCTTGCGTGGCAAGGCGACCGAGTTCGTCCGCGCCGAGCGCGGCGAGGTCGGAGCCCATTTTGCAGAACGGCGTGCGGATGCCGTCCACGATGACGAGGCGGGGAGTGCTCATGCGGACTCCTTTCTATGCCCTCCGGCTGTGAGAGGCACGCTGTTCTTGGGCCGATGGTCCACGAGTTTTTGCTCCTTGAGCTGCACGCCGACGCCTTGGAGGTCGCGCATTTTCTCGGCGTCGTGAAACTCGATGCGGTTGGGTGTGATTTCGCAGTGCGTCATCAGGCGCGTGCGGAGTTCAGGGATGAGATGGTCGTCTTCCGCTCCGTTGTTCTTCTGGACGTGCAGGACCAGCTCGTCCACTTCGAGCGGGTCGTCGTGGAGTTTGCGGAGTTCGATTTGCCATGCGCCGACGTTCGGGGCGTCGTCGAGGACATGCTCCAGCTCGTTGAAGTCCACGAGCGTGCCCTTGATTTTGTCGAGCTGCACTTCCTTGAATGCCGAGCTGCGGGAGATTTTGCCAGCCAGGCGCGGCATCTGGCGGCCGCAGTGCGGGCAAGCTTCATAAGTCAAACCGCCGTCAATGTAGTCGCCCGTGCGGTAACGCAGGACGACCGTCCCGCGCGAGTCGAGCGGGGTGAAGACAATCTCGCCAGGCTGGCCGTTTGGCACCGGGTCGCCGGTCTTCGGGTCCACGACTTCGACCACGCCAAGGTCGGGGTAGAGGTGGTAGCCGCTGGGCGTTTGGTCCACGGGGACGGGGCATTCGGCGAAGGCCATCTTCGCCTCGGTGAAGCCGTAGGTCGTGACCACGTCGATTTCGCGCGCGCCGAGTTCGAGGGCGAGGTTGCGGAGCTTCAGCCTCATGCCGTCGGGCACCTTCTCACCGCCCAGCACGATGCGCCGGAGGTTCTCGCAGCGCACACCTTCGTCGGCCGCTTGATGCAGGACGTGATAAACAAACGTCGGCATGCCGATAAGCACGTCCGGGCGAATCTTGCGGAGGAAGCGAAGCTGGCCCTCGGTGCCCATGACCTTCCCGCCGCCCGTGCTCGCGGTGAACACGCCAAACGCCGTGCTGCCGTAGTGCGTGAGCCAGAACGCCAGATGCGGCGCGTAGGGGAACATGTTGAGCAGCTTGTCCTCGCGCCGCGCGCCGCAGACGCCGAAGACGCGCTCGCCGGCGAGCTGGAGATTCGCAAGGTCGTGGTTCGTGTAGAGGAACGGCACGGGGTCGGCACTCCGCCCGGTCGTGCTCGTGAGGAAGATGGGGCGGAACTCGTTCTCAAAACCGTCCGCCACCGCTTTGCGCCCGCGCAGGAGCGCGCGAAGAATGGTCGAGGGCCGTCGCGACAGGACGTTGCGGTCGGGCACGAGCAGGAAGTCGCGGGCCTTCTGCGGGTTGTCCGGCGTGTTGAGCAGGTCGGCCTTGCTGGTGAACGGCAGGCGGCGCAGGTCGTCGAGCGAGCGGAAGTCAGCGGCGGTGAGCTTAAGCTGGCGGAACAGCTCGCGGTAGTGCGCGGAGAAGGGCAGCACCGTATCGCGCAGCCAGCGGTGCA
>CAZQEW010000303.1:0-1614 GCA_964591495.1 uncultured Klebsiella sp. | reverse complement strand
CCAACGGTGACACGCTCGGCTTCCCGCTGGCCACGAAGGTCTCGCTCGATGAAGCGCGAGCGCTTTTGGAGAAGCACGCCGCAGCTCGGCCCGCCATGGTGCCCGCGACAGTTACAACCGAACCCAAGGCCAAGGCGAAGAAGAAGTAGCGCAGCGCTGGCACCCAGCCAAACTCCCGCATTGACCCAAGGGGTCTGGCAGGTAGGTTCGGGTGACCACCTGACCCGCTATGAACACTCGCCGTAATCCGTTCCGTTCCCGCGCCGCTGGCTTCACGCTCATCGAACTGCTCGTCGTCATCGCAATCATCGCGATTCTGGCCGGGATGCTCCTGCCCGCGCTGGCCGGGGCGAAGGAGAAGGCTAAGCGCACGATGTGCCTTAACAACATGAAGCAAATCGGCCTGGCCATGAACATCTACGCCAGTGACAATGTTGACCGGTATCCCAGTGGCGCGCGCGACAACGCCTCGCCGACCTACCATGCTTCCTTTGTAAACTCGCTGACTTTCACCAACGCATTCTTGCGTTCGGGCTTCAACGTGACCAACTCACTGTCCTGCCCCAACAAGAAGAACTGGGTGAGCTATCAGGCTGGCAATGGCTGGCGTATTGGCTACTACAACCTTTGGGGCTACCCCACCCAAGATGATAACCGGAATCGCGACGCAACCTACCCCCGGCCCACAACCTCGCCGTGGGACAGCCCCAAGTTCGTGCAAGACACCGGTCCGCATCATGTGCTGGGTGCGGATATAACGGAACGAGGCACATCCAATCCACCAGCCGGGCAAGGCCCAACTTCTGCGCCGCACGGGGGCACTGGACCTGTCTTCAGCGCGCCCGGTTCACCTGCGAGCGTGGAACCTGAGGCCATTCGTGCAGCGGGCGGCAATGTAGCTTTGCCTGATGGCTCGGCTCAGTGGCGGAAGATGGTGGACATGAAACCGCGTAATGTATTGTGGCGAGGAGCCAATCCGGCCACGCCGGACAACAGCATCGTCGGCTATTGGTGACTTGCCGGTCGCTTGACAAGCCCCAGCCGCGCCGATTGAGTCGTCTCGTGCATCACCTTATTTCCTGGCTCACTCCGCAACTGCTGGCGCTCGTCGTGTGCTTGCTTGCAGCCCACGTCGGCGTCGCTGCTGACAAGCCGGAGAAGTCCGCCGCCACGACCAACGCCGTCACCGGCAAGTGGATTTACACACTCGAAGTCTCGCTCGACACCGCGCTCGACTTCACCGCTGAGTTGAAACAGGAGGGCGAAAAAGTCACCGGATTCGTCCTGGTGCAGGACCTGAAAACAGTGATTGAGAAAGGCCAGTTCAAGGACGGCCAGATCACCTTTGAAATCCCGCGCGAGTATGGCGGCGTGAAGTTCACCTCGCGCTACAGCGGGAAAGTCACCGGGGACAAAATCACCGGTAAAATCGTCTCCGGCACCGCGCCCATCGAGCGCACTTACGAGTGGAGCGCGAAGCGGGAAAAGCCTGCCTTGAAACCTTGAGTGCTGCTGCTGGAAACTTTGGAACCCCATGAGCAAGAACTGTCCAACTACTCCCGACTTCACCGCCGCCCTCGAGCCGCTCTATTCCGCCGTCCTTGCCGACGTGCT
>CAZQEW010000302.1:0-1621 GCA_964591495.1 uncultured Klebsiella sp. | reverse complement strand
GCTCATCAACAGCATCTGCCATGGGCCGGACGGCAGCCTGTGGTTTTCGCAGGGCCTGCACGCGTTCTCGCGCGTCGAGACGCCGTGGGGCATCGCGCGCCTCGACCGCGCGGCGGTGTGGCGGATGAACCCGCGCACGCTGCGGCTGGAAGGTTTCTTCGGCGGCGGCATGGCGGGCGCGAATTGCTGGGGCGTGGCCTTCGACGATTTTAATCAGGTCTTCCACAAGTCCGGCGACCGCCCGCACGGCTACTGGAGCGTGCCCGGCATGGTGCGCGGCGCGAGCGCGACCGGCAGCAGCTCGGCGGCGGACGCGAACGTCTCGTATCGAAATTCGCCGGAGCAATACCACTCGGTCGGGCCGCTCTTCGACACGTCGCCGAAGACGACGGCGCTGGAAATTGTCGGCACGCGCGCGCTGCCGGATGACATTCAGGGCGCGGCGCTGATTGGCGGTTACTTCGGCGCGGTCGTCGAGCTGCACAAGTTCGAGGACGCGGGCTCCGGCTTTAAGACCACGCAGTTGCCCAAGCTGCTGAAGTCATCGAACGCCGCGTTCCGCCCCGTGGACGTGAGCGTCGGGCCGGACGGCGCGATGTATGCGGCGGACTGGTTCAACCCCATCATCGGCCACTACCAAGCCAGCTATGCCGACCCGCGCCGCGACAAGGCCCACGGCCGCATCTGGCGCATCACCGCGAAGGGCCGCGCGCCCGTGAAGCAGCCGAACCTCGCCGCGATGAAGCCCGCCGAGTTGCTCGAACAGCTCAAGTCACCCGAGCGCTGGACGCGCCAGCAGGCGAAGCGGCTGCTCTTCGACCTGCCCGCGAGCGACGTGCTGAAGGCGGCGGATGACTTCGTGGCGAAGCTCCCGACCGCAACGCCTGCCGACGAGCGTGTGTTGCTCGAAGTCATCGGCGTTTATGAGTCGCACGAGGCCGCGCACCCCGCGCTGCTCATGAAATTGCTCCACGCGAAAGACCCGAGGGTGCGTGCTTATGGAACGCGTGTCGCCGGTATGTGGGCTGACAAACTGCCCGACGCCGCACCAGGCAGGCGCGCCGTTGGAATGTGGGCGGACAAACTACCGGACGCCGCGATGCTTTTGACTGCGCGCGCGCAGGACGAGAATGCCCGCGTGCGGCTTGAGGCTGCCGTGGCAGCGAGCTACTTGGGCAAACCCGAGGCATTGCAAGTTATGGCAGCGGTTCTCAGTCGGCCGATGGACAAATTCCTCGATTACGCGCTGCGGCAGAGTGCGCGGGCCACGCAGCCGGTTTGGGAAGCATCCTTCCGCGCCAATGGTCTTTCCAGCAGCGACATTGATGTTGGTCGTCGGGAAAGATACTTCCGCGAACTGATCAGCACTCCCCGTAAAGCCGCATCGCCCGGCGAGCAGATTTACGAGATGGCCTGCCTGCCGTGTCACCAGCCCGAGGGCAAAGGCTTGCCCGGCGTCTATCCGCCGCTGGCTGGGAGCGATTGGGTGCGCGGCGACAAAGCGCGCATTATCAAAGTCGTCCTCCACGGCCTCACCGGTCCCGTGACCGTCGCCGGCCAGAACTTCGGCCACCTGCCCAGCTCCGTGCCGATGCCCGCGATGGGCGGCCTCACCGACGAG
>CAZQEW010000301.1:0-1654 GCA_964591495.1 uncultured Klebsiella sp. | reverse complement strand
CCGGGGCGGGCTCGGCACTGAGGTCGGCGGTGACGGCCAGAGTGGTGGGCGCGACAACGTTGCCGGCGCTGGTGAACGTGAGCTTCTCGATGACGCCCTCGCCGGTGAGTTTGCGGCTCGCGTAGCGGACCTGGCTGCCGTTGCCGGTGACGCCGCGCACGAGCTTGGATTTCGCCACGTCCACTTCGCGGATGTAGTCGGCGATTTCCTCGCCGTTCCTGAAGGCGAGCACCTCGGTCTTCCCGCCCGCGTAGTGGACGGTGATTTTCAGCGACTCCTCGGCGGCCTGCCCATACGGGAAGGCCCAGCCGCCTACGTTGCCGAGAATGTGCAACTGCTTCGCGGCAAAGCCGACCTTCGCCTCGACGGTCTGCGGGAAGGTCTTTTGGGCGTAAACATTCGCCGGGCCGCCTTTGAGCACCATCACGTTCTTCGGGAGCTTGCCGGGGTCAACCACGTTGAACGGCACGCCGTAGGCGTTCACCGCGCCGGTCTTGATGAGCGGAAGCGCCCCGCCGTTGGGCTCCTTGGTCATGTAAAGTCCGTCGCGCGTGCTCGCCGTGAAGGCGCTGCTGAGGTCGATGAAGCGGAAACGCGTCTCCGAACCGGCGATGTAAGCGAGCAGGTCGCGCAGGCCCTCAGCCCCGAGCGCCTCGAAGCCCTCGGGCATCAGCGAGCGGCCGGTGTTGCGGCGGGTCTTGATGTCGGACTTCTTGATTTCCTTTTCGCCGGTCGCGTTGCGGAGGGCGACGATGGTCTGGTTCTCGCGGACCACGATGCCATCGGTCAGTTCGCCGTCCTTGGTTTCGATGCTGATGGCGACGTAGGCGATGTCCACTTCCTTGTTGGGGTCGAGAATCTGGCCGAGCAATTCCGCCGGGCCGTGCGCGCCCATGCCGGTCAGGTTGGGGCCGACGTTGTTGCCGAGCTGGCCGAGCAGGTGGCAGGTCGCGCAGTTCTGCGTGAAGAGTTCCTTGCCCTTTGCGGCGTTGCCGGGCTTCTGCACCTCGGGGGTGAACTTCGCAATCAAGTCGGCCTTCTCCTTCGCCGCCGGGCCGCGGAGCTTGTCCATCAGCGCGTTCGCGCGCTTCGAGACCGCGGGGTCGGGATGGACGCGGAGGCGGTGAATGTTCGCCGGCCCGAGCAGCGCGGGCGGGACGACATCGGTCTCCAACGCGGTGAGCAGCGCCGTGGCCCAGGCGGTGCGCTTGAGCAACTGGTTCAACGCGGCGGACTGCGCTTCCCCCGCGAGCTTCGGCAGGACTTTCGCCAACTCGGTGGCGAGCGCGGCGTCGGTCTGCTCGCCGATGGCTTCGACCACGCGGGTCTGCAAGCTCGCGCTCGCGCCTGACGCGAGCAGGTTGAAGAGCCCGGCCTGTGCGGCAGGCACGGCGCTGCGGACGGTGAGCAGCGTGGTGGCAATCTCCGCGCGGGCGTCATCGGACTGCGCCTTGTCCGCAAGCTTCGCCACGAGCGATGCGCCGACGGACTTCACTTCGTTTGCGAGCGCGTTCGCATCCCAACGCACGGCCAAGGGCAGCGTGGCGGCGGCGACACGGGCGTTCGCCGAGGTGAGCAGCGTCTTCAGCGCGGCGGAGAGCGGGGCGCTGGTGGCGGGGCTGGCCTTCGACGCGGCGGCGAGGGCGTTGAGCAT
>CAZQEW010000300.1:0-1655 GCA_964591495.1 uncultured Klebsiella sp. | reverse complement strand
CGCACTCGTGCTCGCCGACCACGCTCTGCGGCACAACGCTCAGTGTGGTTGAAGCGTAAAAATGAAGGTGCAACTCCAACGCAACCGATGGTTCTTTGCGGTCGGGGGCTTGGTCGTCCTTCTTCTCTTGCTCGTGGCACGGCCAGCGTGGCACTTGTGGCGGACCGCCCGTGCCGACCGACATGACCGGCCGCCACTGCCGGCTGGCGTGTGGAACGACGCTAGCCGACTCAACGAAACCAAGGTCACCGAAGTCATCACCGTGTCAAGTCAGGCGGCAGACGCCGAGCAGCAATTGGTGAACCTGCTCGACCGCGCGAGAGCCAACCGCCTTAAGGTCGCTATCTCCGGCGCAGGTCACACGATGGGCGGCCACACGCTGTATCCGGGCGGTCTGGTGCTGGACATGCGGCGTTTCAATCGCATGTCTTTGGACCCGCAAAGGCATGTGCTGCGCGTGCAAGCAGGCGCACGCTGGTTTGAGGTGATTCCTTTCCTACGGGAGCGCGGTCGCTCGGTCGCGGTGATGCAATCGAACCACGACTTCACCATTGGCGGCTCCCTCAGTGCGAATTGTCATGGCTGGCCCGCGAACTGCCCGCCCATTGCCAGCACGGTTCGGAGCTTCCGGCTGTTGAAGGCGGATGGCCAGATCGTCCGCTGCTCTCGCACGGAGAACCGCGAGTTGTTCTCGCTGGCACTCGGCGGCTACGGCCTCTTCGGCGTCATCCTGGAGGCGGAACTCGACACCGTGGCGGACGCGACCTATGTAATGGAGCGCATCGTCTTGCCGGCAGATCGATTTGAGGAAGTGCACCGGCGCAAAGTGCTGGAGGACGCCGCTGTAGGCATGGCCTACGGGCGCTTGAGCACGGCGGCTGACACATTCTTGGCGGAATCGATTCTGACCGTCCTACGGCCCGCGCAGGGCACTCCTACCGAAGTTACCCCGCCCCGCTCGCAGTCGCAGTTTAGCCGGTTGGTGTTTCGAGGCTCCGTCGGCAGCGACTAAGGGAAGGCCTTCCGCTGGTGGGCGGAGCGCGACTTGCAGCCATTGCTGCGGCCGCAGCATTTCCAGCGCAGCCGCCTACTGGACGAAGCGGTCGCTGTTTTTGGCAACGGCTCTGCCGCAAGCACCGACATCGTGATGGAGTTATTCGTCCCGGCCAGCCAGCTCGCGCGCCTGCTGGCGAAGCTTCGCGAAGCCCAGCGCGCTCACCCCGTGGACGTCCTCAACGTTACGCTCCGCCACGTCTTACGCGACGACGACACCTTTCTGCGCTACGCCGACCAGCCGATGCACTGCGCGGTATTTCTCATTCACCAGCCGTTCACGCCCGAGGCAGAAGCCGCGATGCAGCGAGCGGCGCGCTCGATGATTCAAGCCGCCCTCGACTGCGGAGGGCGCTACTACCTGCCCTATCGTTCGCACGCGACGCCAGAGCAGTTCCACGCCGGCTATCCAAAGGCGAAAGAGTTCTTTGCCCTCAAGCGCAAATACGATCCGGAGGAGCTCTTCCAGAACAAATTCTACCAGCACTATGCCCGGCGTAGTGAAACCCCATCTCCTGAGGCCCACTGACTACCACCAGGAGCTACTGGAAAAATCGTTTTACCGGCCGGCCGGATTGAACTAGTTTTCTCCCATGGAATGG
>CAZQEW010000299.1:0-1658 GCA_964591495.1 uncultured Klebsiella sp. | reverse complement strand
TCATCGCGATCATCGCGATCCTGGCGGGGATGCTCCTACCGGCGTTGGGGAAGGCAAAAGGCAAGGCGCTCGGCACCAAGTGCCTTTCCAACAACAAGCAACTGCAACTGGCATGGACTCTCTACACGGGCGACAACGATGATCGGCTGGTGCTCAACGACCACGTGGGCGGAGGGCTCGCCGGCACCAACTTGTCCTGGGCGAACGGCTGGATGCAGCAGCCGGGTGGGGTCCACCAAGCAGCCTGCCCGGGTTGCGACACCAACCCTGCGTATTTCATGAGCGGGCTCCTCGGCCGATATGCGGGGAACGCCGGAATTTTCCAATGCCCCTCGGACAAGACACCCTACCCGGGCAGCGGCAGGCAGGTGCCTTATGTCCGCAGCGTCTCGATGAACATCTTCATGAACCGGACGGCTGGTGCGGTGAATTCCCCGGGCTACAGCGTGTTCAAGCGGGAATCAGAAATTAGAAGGCCGTCGGACAATTTCGTGTTCATTCACGAATCTCCACAAACCATAGAAGACTGCATATTCCGCCTCGACTTGGGGACTTCGGGCACGGGCGGGGCTAACCCCAGTTGGAGGGCCGCCTTCAACGTCTTTGAGAATCCCCCCGCCGCACTGCACTCTGGCTCCACTACGATTGGCTTCGCGGATGGACGCGCCGAATCTCACAAGTGGAATCAGCTGGGCCTTTGGAACGGGGTCACCGTCGTCGCCAACAACACTGCGGATGTTGACTGGCTTAAGAGCCGGGCTTCCCAGTAACCAAGTCCGCATATGCTCATGAAACTTACACGGGAAAAGTGCGGCTTCACTCTGATCGAACTCCTCGTTGTCATCGCGATCATCGCGATTCTGGCGGGGATGCTCCTGCCAGCGCTGTCCAAGGCGAAGGCCAAGGCGCTCGGCACCAAATGCCTCTCGAACAATAAACAGCTTCAGCTCGCGTGGACGCTCTACTCCGGCGACATGGACGACCGCATCAGCCGTAACGGCGGAGCCACCGCTTTGAGCAACAGCAATAATACCTGGAGCGCCGAAGGCTTGCGTCCGGCGGGCACCGGATACAACACCGGCAACGAAACCAATACCGCCCTCTTCATGCACTGTCAGTTGGGGAAATACGCCATGAATGCGGGGATTTTCCGGTGTCCCTCCGACACGTATCGCTATCCGGGAGCGGTGGGCACCTTCGTCCGGAGCGTGTCCATGAACAACTGGATGAACGGCGGGGCTCGTCCCAGCGCAGCGGCCACGCCGGGGCGGATCGTTTACACCCGGTTGACTCAGATGGGCAGGCCGACCGACCTCTATGTCTTCGTGCACGAAGACATCAACTCGATTGACGATGGTTACTTCGCGGTGGACTTGGATCCGGTCAACGACAACAGCTGGAACAACAGCAACCGGCCGGCCGCGATGCACAATGGCAGCACCGCTTTCGGCTACTCTGACGGCCACGTGGAGCTGCACCGCTGGACCACCCTCCAGAAGTCCACCGCCAACGTGACCGGCGTGGACCGCCCGAACGGGGCGGCCGATGCCGCTTGGATGAAGCTTCGGACCTCTGAAGGGCCGTAGTCATTCTGCTTCAAACGGCGGCGCGCGGCCCCTAAGCTGCGCGCCGTTTTGCTTTCATGCCCAGCGTTTTCC
>CAZQEW010000298.1:0-1680 GCA_964591495.1 uncultured Klebsiella sp. | reverse complement strand
TCATCACTTCCATCCCCGTCCTGCCCGGCGGCAAAAAGTGGGTGATCAACCAGCAGACGGGGAAAATCTCGGCGCAGTAGACCCGTGGGGGGGACACTCCAGTCCCCGTGACGGCGATTCCATCTGCCCGCACGAATTACGGTTAGCAACCACGGCCCAAGGGCTGCGCAGAGGAACCGTGAGCCGGAGCAAGATTAGGATCAAGAGCAGGAACCCGAGGCTCGCCGTCTTCTCCTGCTCGCAAACCTAATCCTAATCTTGCTCCTCCAGTGCCCTGTTCATGGAGTGGGCAAAGGGGACAGGAGTGTCCCCTTCACCTCACTTCCCTCCGTGCGCGAGGCTTTCGAGGTAGTCCACCAGCGAGGCCAGGTCGCTCACACTGATGCCGGCGGCGAGGCCGTCGGGCATGAGGGACTTCTCCAGCTTCGAGCGCTTGGCGATGTCGCCGGGCTTGATGACGATTTCCTGCGCGGTGACGAGGCGGGCGATGATTTTGTCCGCCGCCTCGCTGATGACGAAGCCTTCGTATTCGGTCTCGCCGTCCTTCATCACGAAGCGGTTCGCCGCGAAGCCCTGCGCGATGGTCTTGCTCGGTATCAAGATGGCCTCGGTCAGCTCGCGGCGTTTGTAGATGGTGGCGACCTGCGACAGAATCGGGCCGCGCGCGGGTTCGTTCGGGCTGACCGTGTGGCAGTTCGCGCAGCCGAGTTGGGCGTAAACATCCTTGCCGCGCGCGACGGTGCCCTTGGTGTTCAGCACGGCAGCGAGCACGTCGTCCACCTTCAACGTGCCGATGAGCGGGCCCGTCGCGGGGCCGGTTTCCAGCTTCAATCGGTCAACGGCCTTCTTCGCGGCGGCGACGACGGCTTTGTCGGCGTCGGTGACAGCGGCAAGAATCTTGGGTGCGAGGGTTTTCTTGTTCGCGCCGATGCTGGCTTCAATCAACTGCGCGCGGCGCTTCGGCTCGGCCCAGCCAGCATCGAAGGCGGCGGCGATTTCCGCTTTGCCCTTCTGCTTGTCCTTCAGGCGGTCGTGGATGCGGAGCAGCGCGGTGTCGGCCCAAAGCGAAGTGTCGCCGGCGGCTTTCGCGGCTTCGGCGGTGAGCGTGGCGAGCTGTTTTTCCACGAAGGTGGAATTCAAAAATGCCTCGGTCGCGGCCTCCACCAGCGTGCCGTCGCCCTTGCTCTTGCGAAGTGCGGCGACGCCCGTGAGCAGCGCGCGCGTGGTGTCGGCATTCAAGTCCGCCTTCGCCAGCGCGGTGACGGCGGCGGCGCGGACGGCGGACGGCGTGTTCTCGGCCGTCGCGTTGCGGGCGAGCAACGCGTGTGCGCCGGGCGGCACGGTCTGCGCGCGGGCGAGCTGCTGCACGAGCACCGGCTCGACGCTGGTGTCGCTCGCGGCGAGGGCGAGTAGCTTGTCGAGCGACGCGCCACCTTCGAGGCGGTGGCGGTTGAGTTCGCCGGCGAGGAAGACGGCTTCCTTCGCGTCGGCCTTGGCCATCACAGCGGTGAGCGCGTCGGCAATCTTTTTGGACTCACTCCATTCCTCGGGCTGGAAATACGGTCCACGCGTGTCGGGGCGCGTGCCCCAGCTTGTGCCGGTCCATTTGCCTTCGAGGAAGTGCAGGCGGGCGAGCGCGGTGAGCAGGCCCTGGCGGCGGGTGAAATCGCTCTCCTTCGC
>CAZQEW010000297.1:471-1700 GCA_964591495.1 uncultured Klebsiella sp. | reverse complement strand
CGCGCGTCATCGAGCTGGAGATGCAGGGCCTGCCCGGCGTCACCGACATGCGCTCGCTCACCAAGTTCGGCCTCGCGCAGGTCACGCTGAACTTCGCCGACGGCACGGACATCTACCGCGCCCGCCAGCTCGTGGCCGAGCGCCTTGCCGGCGTGCTGAACGCGCTGCCCCCGGGCGCTTCGCCCCGGCTCGCCCCGATCAGCACCGGGTTGGGGGAAATCTTCTACTACACGCTCCACTGGCAGCCCGATGGCCAGGGCCGGCCCGCCGATGAACGCCAGGCGCTCATGGAGCTTTACGACGCGCAGGAATACGTGGTGAAGCCGCAGTTGCGGCAGGTGCCCGGCGTCGCCGAGATCAACTCCAATGGGGGCCACCAACGCCAAGTGCTGGTGGAACCGGACCTCGCCGCCCTCACTCGCGCCGGCATGACCGTGGGCGATCTGGCTGATGTCATCCGCGGCAATGTGGATAATGCCGGTGGCGGCGTGGTGAGCCGCGCCGGCAAGCAGGTCACCATCCGCGCCGTGGGCCGGGTGCAGTCCGCCGGGGAAATTGCCGAACTGCCGGTGAAGTTTGCCGGAGCACCGGGCCCGCTGCGGGTGCGCGATCTGGCGCGGGTCGCCGTGGGCGCGAAGTATCGCACCGGTGCGGCCACGATGGACGGCCAGGAGGTGGTCCTGGGCACGGTGATGATGCTGGCCGGCCAGAACGCCCGCGTGGTCTGCCAGCGCGTGCTGCCACGCTTGGCCGAGGTGCGGGAGAAACTGCCTCCTGGCATGGCGCTGACCGTGGTGTATGACCGCTCCGAGCTGGTGGACCGGACCATTGGCACAGTCGAGAAGAACCTCTTCGAAGGCGCGGTGCTCGTTGTGGCGGTGCTGATGCTGTTGCTGGGCAACTGGCGTGCGGCGCTCATCGTGGCGCTGGCCATCCCCCTTTCCTTCCTCTTCGCCATCACCGGCATGGTCCGCCATGAAATTTCCGGCAACCTGATGAGCCTTGGTGCGGTTGATTTCGGGCTCATCATTGATGGCGCGGTGGTGATGGTGGAGAACATCGTCCGGCAGCTGGCGCACCGGCAGCAGCACCTCGGCCGGCCGTTGTCCGCCGAGGAGCGCGCCCACACCGTGCTGACCGCGAGCCGGCAGGTAGCCAGCCCGATGTTCTTCGGCGTGCTCATCATCACGCTGGTCTATGTGCCCATCCTCGCGCTGCCCGGCATCGAG
>CAZQEW010000297.1:0-452 GCA_964591495.1 uncultured Klebsiella sp. | reverse complement strand
CCCTCATGCCGGTGCTGTGCTCGCTGGTGTTGCGCGGCAACGTGGAGGAAAAGGAGAACCTCCTCATGCGCATCGCGCGCACTGCGTATCAGGCCACGCTCGCAAAGGCATTGCGGCACCGCTGGCTAACTGTGGGCGGCGCGGCGGGCCTGTTTGTGCTGTCCGGCTGGATTTATTTCCGGCTGGGCGCAGAGTTCGTGCCCAAGCTCGACGAGGGGGCCATCACCGCAGAGGTGTTCCGTAAAGTCGGCATGAGCCTGCCCGAGTCCCTTTCAATGGAGCTAAAGGCCGAGCAGATCATTAGGGAGCAGTTTCCCGAGGTTACGCGAGTGTTCTCCCGCATTGGCACCAGTGAAGTAGCCACGGACCCCATGCCACCGCATGTGAACGATCTCTACATCTTCTACAAACCCCTTAAGGATTGGCCCCGGACACCGGGCCGGCCGCAGAAC
>CAZQEW010000296.1:0-1701 GCA_964591495.1 uncultured Klebsiella sp. | reverse complement strand
CATCGGCTCGCTCCTAGCCGACGGCATCGGTGACGCCATTCTCGTGCGCGGCGAAAGCGGAGCGGGCATGAGCCTGCGCCTCGCTTACAACATCCTTCAGGCCGCCGGCTGCCGCAGCTTCAAAACCGACTACGTGGCCTGCCCGAGCTGCGGGCGCACGCTCTTCAACCTCCAGACCGTCACCGCGCGCATCAAGACGCGCACCGAGCACCTCAAGGGCGTGAAGATCGCCATCATGGGTTGCATCGTGAACGGCCCCGGCGAGATGGCCGACGCCGACTTTGGCTACGTGGGCGGCGCGCCCGGCAAGATCAACCTCTACGTCGGTAAGACCCCCATCACGTTCAACATCCTCGATGGCGAAGCCGTCGAGCGCCTCGTGGACCTCATCCGTGAGCACGGCAAGTGGGTGGAGCCGGAGGCGGTGGCCGTTCAACAGTGATTTCCAGCCATGAAATGGGCGCTCGTCACATTGAACATACTGGCAGGAGCTGGCTTGTTCTTTCTTGGCGGCTTCGCGATGGGCACCCACCGCACTCACGGCTACAGTATGTATCGTGAGTTTCAGGAGCGGGGTGTGCTAAACGAACGACCGGACTACAGTGTCGAGAAACGGATGCGAGAGATTGCCGCGGGTGGCTCTTACTACATGGTGTTGTCATTGCTCAGTGCAGGTGTGTGCCTCGCCAACGCAATCGCCATCGGCATTTGGTTCCCCAAACCGAAGCCTAACGCACCGGCCTCATCGGACAACCGACAGCATTGAACTTGCAGTGCGGAAAGTCCCGCAATTCTCTATGCGTCTTCTGCGCCCTTTCGCGGCAATTCTTTTCCTCCTCCTCGCCGCCGTGGCTACTGCCGCGCCCGCGCGCCCGAACTTCATCCTCTTCATCGCCGATGACATGGCGTGGGAGGATTGCGGGGCTTACGGGAACCAGGCCGTCCGCACGCCGAACCTCGACCGGCTCGCGCGCGAGGGGATGCGCTTCGACCGCGCGTTCGTCACGGCCAGCTCGTGCAGCCCCAGCCGATCCAGCCTGCTCACGGGCCGTTACCCGCACAGCACGGACGCCGAGCAGCTTCACTGGCCGCTGCCCAAGGCGCAGGTGACGTTCGCCGAGAAGCTCAAAGCCGCTGGCTACTGGACCGCCGCCGCCGGCAAGTGGCATCTCGGCAACGAGGTGAAGGACCGCTTCGATGTCGTGCGCGAGGCCGGCGCGGCGGGTTTTCAGTTGCAAGTGGGCGCGGATGGCAAGGCGAAGAAGATGGTCGCCGAGAAGGACGAGAGCGGCTGCGGCCAATGGTTGTCCACGCTGCAAGCGCGCCCCAAGGACAAGCCGTTCTTCCTCTGGCTCGCCGCGCTCGACCCGCACCGCGACTACCAGCCGAACGCCATTCCCAATCCGCATAAGCCCGCCGACGTGGTCGTGCCGCCGTATCTGCCCGACGCGCCGGACACGCGCCGCGACCTCGCGCTCTACTACGACGAAATCACGCGGCTGGACGGCTTCATCGGGCAGGTGCTGGTCGAGTTGGAGAAGCAGGGCGCGGCGGAAAACACAGTCATCCTCCTCATCAGCGACAACGGCCGCGCCTTCCCGCGCTGCAAGACGACGCTTTACGACAGCGGCATCCGCACGCCGTTGCTCGTGCGCTGGCCGGCAAAGGTGAAGCCCGGCAGCACTTGCGGCAGCCTCGTCA
>CAZQEW010000295.1:0-1742 GCA_964591495.1 uncultured Klebsiella sp. | reverse complement strand
CGTCGGCGTTGGTGGCCGCACCCCTCAACCGGCCTTCGGCCACCTTCTCCCCTCGCTCCGCGAAGGGAGAAGGCGCGGCTTCGGACTTTGGGGACTTTGCTGGCACAGGCCTGAGTGCGGGCGGTGGTGGGTCAGTCTTGGTCAACTTCACCTCGACCGCCTCGAAGCCGGCTCCGAGAAAGCCCTCTCGTATGCTGGCCTGCGCTTCCTCAATGGATTTGCCAGCCACGACGACCGCCCTGCTCAAGAGCGGCACCGGAAAATAGCCAGCGCTGCTGATGTGGCGATCCATGCGAAGCGTCTGGTTGTTCGTGCCTTGTCGGTAGCTGATTTCCGCCCGCAAGAAATCGCCCGCTCCCAGCGCACCCTCCTTCAGGCGCAAGGGCGCATAGGAACCGATGCCCACCGTGTCCATAGCAGCTTTGAAGTTCGGACCGCCCCCCGCGATGGCACCCATACTCCGGCCAGAGATACTGTCTGCGACCCAGAACGAGTAGAGACTCGCGTTTTTCAGGTGGAAGCGGAAGCGCACTGGCCGACCCGCCAGCGAATCGATGAAGTTCAAGCCGCCGACCCAGCTTGCAGTCAGGAGCGTTTGGTCATCGGCCAAGGGGCGACTATTGGCCAAGGACAAGGCGATTCGCTTGCCCGACGTGTCGTTCGGCGTCAACTCGACCGGGCGGCCGTCGGGGTGAAGGATTTCCACTCGCAGTTCTCCATCCGGGGCATTGGTCTTGAGGTTGACGCACAGCAATTTCCCCCTGAACACAACGGGCTTGGTCGTCAGCACACCGCCTTCCGGGCCGGCGTCCAGCGAGGCGAAGCCGTCGCGGCGCAGCGTGGCGAGGCCGACGGCGGGCATGGGGTGCGTATCGCCCGCGCGCTGCACGCGCCCGCCGAAGTAGAAGCGCAGGTCCCGCCCGACGACAAGGAAGCCGTTGGTCAGCGGATGCAGGTCGCTCCACCGCGAGCCGTCGCCGGGCCGGGGAACGGGGATGAAGGTGCGCGCTGAAGGCTCACTGAACGCATTTCCACGCCTCTCCGCCGAAACATACAGCCCGGACGATAAAGGGTCGTCGTCCAGTGGGAAGACACGATGCAGTGTGATGCGATGTGATTCGTAATCCGTGCTGGCCCGCTCGGGCCGCTGTGTGGATGTGGCTGCGTCCGTAATCGAATATCCACGGAAGGAAGCGCCATTGGTGGTGGACCAGTTGGTGCTACTAGGGGAGTGGTAGAGCACGCTGTTGGTGCGGAAGGCAAACCGTAGCCGGAACTCCTGGCCGGCGGCGTCATACCAAGCGGCTTCCGGGAAAGGGAACTCCCCACGCAACGGCCCGGTGGATTTCACGGTTAATTGCGGCGAGCCGACCACGCTGGGCTCATGCCACGTGCGTTTGAGCGTGTTGCTCTCAATGAGGAAGTGATCAACGAACAACTGCCGGCCCACGCTGATGTCGATGGCATTCGTGCCGCCTGGCAGCGTGGAAAGCCGTTTCCGGAGTTCCTCGATTATGTGGTCATAGGCGATGTAGCCCGGGCCAGGATTTTTTGGTGACTTGCCCTCGCGTCGTAGTTGCTCCACTTGCTGAAGCTGGCGTTGTTCAAGCTCCGCCAAAGTTCCTTCATACGCCTGTCTTCTGGCTTGGTCATCCATAGCTGCATTGGGCAACGCGGGCTGGAGAGGCGGCAGTTGCCGCAACGCCTCCTCCACCGACTCCAGTTGCTTCCGCAGGCCGACC
>CAZQEW010000294.1:1127-1775 GCA_964591495.1 uncultured Klebsiella sp. | reverse complement strand
CCGGCACGGATTAAATCATCCGCCCGAACGCAGGACACCGGCACTGCCACGGTGTCCGGAACGCCATGGACAGGATGCAGCGATGCCCTGCCGGACGTGCCTC
This sequence comes from uncultured Klebsiella sp., assembly GCA_964591495.1. Lineage (GTDB taxonomy): Bacteria > Verrucomicrobiota > Verrucomicrobiia > Limisphaerales > SXTU01 > SXTU01. Next base: position 1,672 of record CAZQEW010000294.1, on the reverse strand, counting down.
CAGGCGGCACATGCAGAATGGAGTCCGCCGTGGCAGCAGCCAGGGCGATACTGTGCGATTCCAGTTCCACGCCGTTCAACTGGGCATGGTTGCGTATGCAATCATGCAGTTCGGCCACGGGCTCGAAAGCGCATACCGCGGTAGTCGGGGAGACGACTTTGGCAGCAACCGCATGCAAGCCCAGATTGGATCCAATGTCCCAGAAGACCGAGCCAGCGCCAAAATACGGCTGCAAGGCCAGGAAGACTTCAGACTCGTAGAAGCCATACCGCAGGACAAAGCCTTCAACATAACCGGTGGGATTCAAATCATACAACGCTCCGAACCGGGACCGAACCCGGATGAGCGGACTGCCACCAAACCGCACGGACCAGCGACGCAGCCAGTGAAAGCCGCGAAATCCGCGCCGGAAGTAGGCAGCCAAGAGACGGTCGGTAACTGTGGGATGAACGTTCATGGAAGTCCAACCAAGCGCCTGATTACCGTCCCTTCAGGCACACCGACCGCCGGCTGCGCTGCCAGCCGGGTTTGGCGGGCTGGCTGCC
>CAZQEW010000294.1:333-1117 GCA_964591495.1 uncultured Klebsiella sp. | reverse complement strand
ACCCTCCAGCGAGAGCAACGGCTCCGAGGCATTGTCCACTAGCACCGCCTCCCACCGCTCCACTGCCAAGGTCTGCGCGCGAAGGCCAGCCAGCGTGCGTCGCATCCGGCCAAGATGCGGACTATGGGTGGGGATGATGACGGAAACTTCCATCAGACCGGGCTACCTGCCATTGAGGGAAACCGACCGCCGGCTGCACTGCCAGCCGGGTTTGGCGGGCCGGCTGCCGAGCTTGAGCAGCGCCACGGCGAGCTTCAGGCAGATTTCGCGAATTGCTTGAGCCATGTGAGTTTTTCCTCCCGGGTTTTCTGGAACGGATTGCGGAACACCGCGTCGTTGACCACCAACAAGTCCACGTCCGTATTGACGAAACAATCCCACGCCTCCACGCCGGTGTGCACGATGGGCTGGCCGGAGACGTTGAAGCTGGTGTTGATGAGGATGGGCACACCCGTGCGCTGATGGAATTTTGTGAGCAAGTGGTGAAAGTCTGGATGCACCTCGCGTCGGATGGTCTGGAGCCGGGCGGAAAAGTCCACATGCACCACGCTGGGAATCGTGCAGCGCGCAAAATCCAACCGCTCGCGCAGGCTGGCGAAGGAGGCAGGCAGCGCAGTCCGCAACGCGGGCAGCAGGTTCGCCGTGTAGTTCATGAAGTCGGATTCCTCGGCGGAATCAAACCACTCGCCGACGTGCTCGGCAAGGATCGCCGGCGCGAAGGGCCGGAAGGATTCGCGGAACTTCACGGCGAGGTTCAGCTTGGACTGCATGCCCGGCTGGCGTG
>CAZQEW010000294.1:0-323 GCA_964591495.1 uncultured Klebsiella sp. | reverse complement strand
GCCTAGCTCCATGCCCCCGCGCACCCAGGCCACAATCTTACCCTCGGCGAGCTGGCCCGCGATGAAATCATGCAGGTCACCGGTGAAGTTCACGCGATACGGCTGCGCGTCGGGCGAGACCGGTCCCGGCTCGCCGCCCAGATAGAAGCCACGGGCAGCCAGCTTGAACGACCCGCCCGCTCGCCGCGCCCGCTCGAACAGCGCCGCCGCGCCCAGCCCGCTGCCCATGTCGCCACCCACCGGCGAATTGAACACGCGGCTGAAGATCTTCGCGGCGCGGAGCTTGCCCGCCGCCACGCAGTTCTGCGCGCACCCGCCGCAGA
>CAZQEW010000293.1:0-1805 GCA_964591495.1 uncultured Klebsiella sp. | reverse complement strand
CTGACGGCGGCGAGCGGCGCGGTGGGGCCTGACTCGGTCGCCACTTTCACTAGGAACTGCCGCCAGCCGTCCTGGGTGAGCTCGGGCTTCGCGTCGCCTTGGGCCACCTTCACGCGCATCTCGGGGTTGATGTGGACGCCGAACAGCACATAGCGGTCGAGCGTTTCCTGCAGCTTGGCGACGCCGGCCTTGGCGTCCGGCGAATCCATCGCTGATGTCAGCGCCGCCTTGTCCGCCGGACTGAACGGCGTGCCGAGATAGTCCGTGGCCTCGATGAGCCGGCGCACCTGCGCCACGAAGGGTTGGAACTCGACCTCGCTGACGATGGGCAGCGCGGCCGCGAACGAACTGGCCGACAGGCCGGAAAGCAGGACAATCGCAAGCAGGGATGAGCGCATGGGCGACAAGGGGTTGAAGTTGGTGAGGAGCGTAACACCCCATCGCGCGTTGCGAAGGGGAAAGTTCGCCAGCGCCGGCCGGCGGCGAATGCTGGCTCGCCATCCCCGCGCGATCCGGCGCAGACTCACGCCGTCAGTTGCCATGACGCACGCCCAAGCCCAGTCCCGCCACGCGCAGCTCGCTGCTGAGATTCGCCGCCACGACCACGCCTACTACGTCGACGCGAAGCCGACCGTTTCCGACCGCGAATACGACACGCTCTTTGCCGAACTGCTCACCCTGGAGAAAGAGTTCCCTGACCTCACCACGCCGGATTCACCCAGCCAGCGCGTCGGGGGCGCGCCGAATGACGGTTTCAAGAGCGTCAAACATCTCCGGCCGATGCTGTCACTCGCGAAGACCACGGAAGCCTCAAACCCCGACAGCCAGAGCGAGCCCGACTGGTTCAAGCGGAGCTGCATGCAGGACGTAAACACCCTGCCGGAACTGGGAAAGTTCGATCACGACACCCGTTCAGCGCTTGGCCGTGAGCGCGTTGAATACATCATGGAGCCGAAGGTTGATGGCGTTTCCATCAGCGCTCACTACCGGGACGGCAAACTTGCACTGGGTGTCACGCGTGGGGATGGGCAGGTCGGCGATGACATCACGGCGAACCTCCGCACCGTCCGCTCGATCCCGCTCCAGCTCGACACGCCGCATCCACCCGCGCTGCTGGAAGTGCGCGGCGAGGCCTACATGGCCACGAGCGAGTTCAACGCGCTGAACGCCAAGCTCGCCGCCGCCGGCGAAGCGCAGCTCCCCAACGCCCGCAACGCCACCGCCGGCACGCTCAAGCAGCTCGATCCGCGCGTCGTCGCGCAACGCCCCGTGCGCGCGGTGTTTTATGCCGTCGGCGTCTGCGAGGGCATCGAGTTCCGCACGCACGCGGAGATGCTCGCGCAGCTTCGCGCGTTCGGCCTGCCGGTGCAGACCGAGTGGTGGCAATGCGCGGACTTGGAGGAGGTTCTCCGCTGTTACCATGGACACGTGGTCAGCGGCTACGACGAGAGCCGCGACCTGCGCACGCGCCTGCCCTATGAGATTGACGGCGTGGTGCTCAAGGTCAACGACCTCGCCGACTGCGAGCGCATCGGGCTCAAGACCCGCGCACCGGGCTGGGCCATCGTCCACAAGCCCATCCCGTGGATCCGGCCCGCCGAGACCGTGCTGCGCGCCATCACCGTCCAAGTGGGCCGAACCGGCGTGCTGACGCCCGTGGCGGAGCTGGAGCCGGTCTTCGTGCAAGGCTCGACCATCGCGCGTGCCACGCTGCACAACGAGGATGAGATCCGCCGCAAGGACATCCGCATCGGCGACACCGTGATCATCCGCAAGGCGGGCATGGTGATCCCCGAGGTCCTTGA
>CAZQEW010000292.1:0-1841 GCA_964591495.1 uncultured Klebsiella sp. | reverse complement strand
AAGAAGCTGGAGATCCACCGCAAGGGCAAGGACGGCCTCGTCTGTAAGGACAACATCCGCGCCGACATATCCGTGGCCTTCTACATCCGGGTGGATGCCACGGCGGAGAGCGTCCGGCGCGTCGCGCAGATGCTCACGCCAGAGCGCGTGTCAGACCTCGCGCAGCTCCGCGAGCTGTTCGAGGCGAAGTTCTCCGAGGCGCTCAAGACTGCTGGCAAGCAGATGGAATTCCACGAGCTGTTCACCGAGCGCATCAAGTTCCGCGATCAGATACAGTTGACCATCGGCAAGGACCTCGACGGCTTCATCCTCCAGGACGTGGCGATTGACTATCTGGAGCAAACCCCGTTGGACCAGCATGACCCCAGCAACGTTCTGGATGCCGAGGGCATTCGCAAAATCACCGAAATCACCCAGCGCGAACGCGTCAGCGCCAACGAGTTTTCCCAGCGCGCCCAGGTGCAGGTGGAAAAGGAAAACGCCGACGCGGACATCGCCAAGCGCGAGCAGAAACGCCGCAACGAGGAAGACACCGCCAAGCAGACGCGCGCCATCACCGAGATTAAGGCCAACGAAGAGGCGGAAGCCCGCAAGGTCATCGAGGCCCGCCGCCGCGAGGTCGAGGCGAAGCGTTTGGAGACCGAGGAAGCCATCCGGCTCCGCACCGAGGACATGAACCGCGCAGTGCAGGAACGCGAGTTCACCGTGAAAAAGGAAAAGCAGCGCCTCGATCAGGAAGCCGTGCAGGAGGGCGAGGAGGCGCGCGTCCGCCGCGAGCGCACCGTGTCGCTCGCGGAAATGGACAAGGAAGTGAAAGTCGCCGAAGCCGCCGTCGAAGTGCAGCGCAAGCGCGCCACCGTGGTCGCCGAGGAGAAGGCCGTGGTCCAGCAGCAGGAGGAGAAGACGAACATTGAAGCCCGCATGACTGCCGAGCGCGCCCGCGAGGTCACGCTCATCGAGGCCGAGATGAACGCGAAGAAGGACCAGGTGCAAAAGGTCGTCGCCGCCGAGGCCGAGAAAGACGCCGAACGCCACCGCGCCGAGGCCGAGAAGATTAAAACGGTTACCACGGCGGAAGCGGCTCGCGAAGCCGCGTTGCGCGATGCGGAGCGCTTGCAAACGCTCGCCGATGCCGAGGCCCGCGCGAGCGATAAGAAGCGCCACGCCGCCGAGCAAGAAGCCGAGGGCGTCGCCGCCCGCGAAGCCGCACGCGGCTTGGCCGAGGCGAAAGTCATCACCGCGAAGGCCACTGCGAAGAAGAGCGAAGCCGTGGCGATCAAGGAAGTCGGCCTCGCCGAAGCCGAAGTGACCAAGGCGAAAGGCACCGTGCAGGCCGAGAACACGCAGTCGCAAGCCGCCGCCGAGGCTTCCGGCACGAAGGAGAAGGAACTGGCCGTCGCCACGGGCATCGAAGCAAAGGGCTTGGCGGAGGCGAAAGCCATTCACCAGAAGGCCGAGTCCATGAAGCTGCTGCACGCGGCCGGCAAGGAGCACGAGGAGTTCAAGCTCCAGCTCGCGAAGGAGCGCGATGTCGAACTGGCCGCCATCCACGTGCAGCGCGACGTGGCGCAGGCGCACTCGAACATCGTCGGCGAGGCGCTCAAGCACGCAAACATCGACATCGTCGGCGGCGAAAACGACTTCTTCGAAAAAGTCGTGAAAGCCGTCGGCACCGGCAAGGCCGTGGACCGTATGGTCCACAGCAGCACGACACTTACCGACGTGAAGAACACGTTCTTCACCGGCGACCCGGAGCACTTCAAGACACAGGTGCGCCAGTGGGTTTCGGACTTCGGCCTCAAGAGCGAGGATGTGAAAAACCTGACGCTCGCGGCGCTGCT
>CAZQEW010000291.1:0-1842 GCA_964591495.1 uncultured Klebsiella sp. | reverse complement strand
GTGCGGGTGAGCTGTTCCGCCGCACTTGGTATGCGCTGCGTCTGCCCGATGCCCTGCCGTTTCAGGCTGGTTTGCTGCGCCCCCGCCTCCTTTCACCGGTGAACTGGAAGGTCCTGCCGCTGCCGGACCAATGGTTCTGGCTGTATTATCCGGCCGGGCCGCTGCTGTGGGTGTGGCGGCGGCTGTGTTTCCCCGCCGGGCATCCTCCCGTCAAACTGCCGCGCGTCGTCGAAAGTCCGTCACCAGCGAAGCCGCAAACTCGTTGAGGCGGTCAAGGCCCGCGTGCGCCTTCACTTGGAGCACCGGCACGCGCCGGGCCAGTTCTGCCAGCGACTCGAACTGGCACACCCGCATCGCCGGGGTGAGCACGGAGTCATCACGGCAGTTGGCCTTGAGTTCCTTGAATGCCTCCGTGCCATGCAGTTCGCGGATGGCACCCGGGGGCGCGTCCATTTCCCGGCTGAGCAGATAGACTGCGCCGAGGGGAAGCTCTGTCTCGTTCGCGGCCTCGGGCAGTTGCAGCAGGCGCTTGTTCAGGTCCGTGCGGACCCGCGGCAATGCTTCGGGGTCTAGGCCGAGCGCGGCGAGCGTGTCGGGCCATAGCTTCACGCGCGTCGGGCCGGGGCAGGCGAGGAGGGACTCCGGCGTGCTGCGCCAGCCCAGCACGTCGTCGCTGAAGAGCGGGTGGCCGCAGCGGGCCAGCGCTGCCGTGGTGGTGGACTTGCCGGCGCCGGACTGGCCACCGATGGCCAGCACTCTCCCCTCCACCACCACCCCGGAGGCGTGCAGGGATGGCCAGCCGCGCAGCCAGCGAAGGAAACTGGCCACCGGGCCGGCAATGAGGGCATCGACGTAGCCTTTATCTTCCACCAAGCTGCCGAATATGTGCACTACCTTCCCGTCCTTTTTGAAGGCCAATGCAAGGTCTGTGGTGAAACGCTGAACCAGCCAGGTCTGTTCACCCGACTTAATCTGTTCCAAACTCCGTGCTAGTATCCCGTTTGCGTAGTTCACTCGTCCAACCAATTCGATTTGGAGTTCACTGCTAGTCAACCCCCATGGGGGGGTATTCTCAGCGAAAACCCAGGCGCAGTTTCGCTTGAATTCATGGCAATCAGTGGGGGGGGCGGGGGGGCTTGCCAAAATCAAGTCCAGGCCGTGCATCACGATATGGGATGTGCCCATAAAAAAACCCCACGACATGATCGCCGCAGGGTAATGGACGTCAAAACGTCCCAGTAAGAATGAAGGGAACTCAGGTGTTGCTGCCAGCCCCATCCACCGCTTGCCCACCATTTACGGTTGAAAGCGTGGTAGTTTTTAGATCGCCCAATTCTGCCAGAACGGGTTGCTGGTAAGCCTGCTTCTCGGGTTGCTGGGAGGTGAAATCTTGTCTCATAAATGGGTGTTCTATTCAGAACAGGTTTAAACATCACGTATTTCAGATTCAATGACAAGCTTTTTTTCCTACCGGGTGCGGAGGCTTAACCACTGGTTGAGAAGCCATGGGCGGAGATGAGTGATGGCCTGATGCGCTTCGCGATCTGATACCAGCCGTGGGATCTTTTCGCGTCGCACATAGCCAGCCAGCTGGGGCTCGAACGGCAAATTATCGATCCATGCATTTGCTGAATCGCGTAAGAAAGGTATGTGATGTGACGATATAGCCTCTCGAGGCCGCAGGCGCATTGAGTCTGGCAATAGCTTTTCAAGGGCTTCCCGTTGGAGATATTTATTCGCCAGCCAAGGCATCGGCTGCAAGGACAAGTAGAATTCTACTAGCCTTTTGTCTCCCAGAGCATCCAAGCCCTCTTGGGGTGCATGTGCGGCATTTCCGTGCAA
>CAZQEW010000290.1:0-1865 GCA_964591495.1 uncultured Klebsiella sp. | reverse complement strand
CCTGCGCAAGCAACCGGACGCGCTTCAGCGCATCAAGGAAGAGGCTGAGAAGGCCAAAATTGCGCTCTCCAGCTCGCAGCAATACGAGATCAATCTCCCCTTCATCACGGCGGACGCCAGCGGGCCCAAGCACATTTCGATGAAGCTCACGCGCGCCAAGATGGAACAGCTCTGCGACGAACTGTTCGAGCGGACCATCGCGCCGGTCAAGAACTGCCTCAATGACGCCGGACTGAGCGCTGACAAGATTGACGAGCTGGTGCTCGTGGGTGGCATGACGCGCATGCCACGCGTGGTTGAGACGGCTCGCGTGCTCGTAAGCAAGCCCCCGCATCAGGGAGTAAACCCGGACGAAGTCGTTGCGGTCGGCGCAGCGATTCAGGGCGGCGTGCTTAAAGGTGAGGTGAAGGACGTGCTCCTGTTGGATGTCACGCCGCTTTCCCTGGGGATTGAAACCCTTGGGGGTGTCTTCACTCGCCTCATTGAGCGCAACACCACCATTCCGACCCGCAAGTCAGAAATCTTCTCCACCGCGAGCGACAACCAGCCGGGCGTTGAGATTCATGTCCTTCAGGGCGAGCGCCAGTTCAGCCGCGACAACAAGACCATCGGCAAGTTCCACCTTACCGAGATTCCGCCGGCACCGCGCGGCGTGCCGCAGATTGAAGTGACTTTTGACATCGACGCCAACGGCATCCTCCATGTCAGCGCCAAGGATCTTGGCACCGGCAAGGAGCAGAAAATCACCATCACCGCGAGCAGCGGCCTCTCGAAGGATGAGGTCGAGAAGATGCGGAAGGACGCCGAGGCCCACGCCGAGGAAGACAAGGCCAAGCGGGACGAGATCGAACTTCGCAACGAGACCGACAGCGTGGTCTATCGGTCCGAGAAGCTCCTCAAGGACAACGCCGACAAGCTCGAAGCGGGGGCCAAGTCCAAGATCGAGGACGCCGTCAAGAAAGCCCGCGAGGCGCTCACGGGCACCGATGCCGAAAAAATTCGGGAGGCCCGCGACAAGCTCAACGAAGCCTGGCAGGCAGCCTCTGAGCAGCTCTACAAAGCTGCCGCCGAAAAAGCTCAGACAGCCAAAGCCGCCGGCGCAGCGCCTGGCGGTGGGGAGTCCAAGTCGTCGGGCAAAGATGAGGGCCCCGTCATCGATGCTGAAGTCGTGGACGAGAAAAAGAAGTGACCAATATCGCGCTCCCGCAGCCCACCTGACTTCTTCAAGCAACCCAGGCCCCCTACCCAGACACTTTTCCCGCTGCGAGTGCCGCGGGATTTGATTCGCAGTAAATCAAACAACACAACAAACACAGAAACACACCATGGCACTAAACGTGAAACCCCTCGGCGACCGCGTCCTCGTGGAGCCGGCTGAGGATAAAGAAACCAAGAAGGGCGGCATCATCATTCCCGATACCGCCAAGGAAAAGCCGCAAGAGAGCGTCGTCCGCGCCCTCGGCACCGGCAAGACTGACGACAACGGCAAGAAGGTTCCCTTCGAAGTCGAAGTCGGCGACCGCGTGCTCGTGAGCAAATACGGCGGCACCGAAATCAAAATTGACGGCAAGGAATACAAGATCCTGAACAGCGACGACATCCTCGCTGTGATCAAGTAATCCCGCCCCACATTATCAACCCAGAAATCAGAAACTACTATGGCAGCAAAACAACTCCTGTTCGACGAAGCCGCGCGTCAGACGCTCCTCCGGGGCGTCTCCAAGCTCGCGAAGGCCGTCGCCGCGACCCTCGGCCCCAAGGGCCGTAACGTCGTGATCGACAAAAAGTTCGGCTCCCCGACCGTGACCAAGGACGGCGTCACCGTCGCCAAGGAGATCGAACTCGCCGATCCCTACGAAAACATG
>CAZQEW010000289.1:0-1889 GCA_964591495.1 uncultured Klebsiella sp. | reverse complement strand
GAAACGCTCTGTGCTGCGCTTGGACTAAAACCGATGGGCGACCAGCAAGCCTCTCAGAAGAACTTCAAACGCCTCAACGCCGCCTTCCCCCGCCGCGTGGTCGAAGCCGAAGTCCGCCGTCTGCTTGACTTGCACACGGGCAAGCTGCCGAAACTTGACGCGGCCTTCACGAAAGCCGTCATGGAGGATTGGCACGCCCTGCCCTGCCCCGCGATTCAGTTGCCCGCGCGTTACTCTGGCGGCCTGCTCTTCGGCCAGCTAGTCCCGCGCTTTGACAACCGCATCATCACCCGCTGCCCCATCACCGGCGACAAAGTCCCAAACAAGCTCTCGCCCGAGTTCCTCCGCTACCGCTGGGCGATGCAACTGGCAAACATCCAAGTCGCCGGCTCGCCACAAGAGAAACTCCACAAACTCTCAGCGGACCAACGCAAGACGCTTCACGACCTCATGCTGGCCAAGGGCGCGCTCACCGAAGGCGAGCTGAAGAAGGCCGTCCGCGCCTTGCCCGGCGTCGCGCGCGACAACCTCGACACCATGCTCATGCACCCGGACGCGAAGGACGCCCTCGTCTTCGACCCCGTGCAAAAGCTCCTCGCCTCCGCTGAACTGGCTCCCTTCTGGGCCACGCTCCCTGAAAACTTGCAGGCCCGCTTCCGCGGCAAGCTGCGACATGGCAAAGCACTAACCCTTGCCGACCTTCGCATGGCGCTGGCCGATGCCACGGTCTTCGACGCTGAACTCCAGCGTCAGCTCGACGCGCAAAACACGCGCAAGGCAAAGAAACAGCCCGCCCTCTCCCGCGAGGACTTCCTCGCGCAGTCCTTCGATGCCCGTAAAGCCCTCGCCCGGCTCAGTGGCCGCGCGCCCTACGCCCGCCCCCTCTTGCAACAAGCCTACGAACAAGTCCTCGTCGGCAAAGACCCGCGTGAAGACGGCGGCTGCCTTTTTCGCTCCGAGGAAATCCGCCAGCGCGAGTTGCACAGGAAGTTGGAAGACCAGACCAACAACCACCTCGTCCGCCATCGCCTGCTCATCCTGGAGCGGCTCTTGAAGGACTTGGTGAACGCCCCCGAATTCGCGGCGGGTCAACCTGAGCGGGTCGGGCAAGTGACCATCGAAGTGAACCGCGACTTGCGGGAGTTCTCCGGCATGACCCGCAAGGCCATCGAGATGGACCTCGGCTCCCGGATCAAGAATTTCAAGAGCGTGTCCGACAAATTGGAAAAGGCGTTCGACTCGCAGACTTACAATGGCAAGCCGGTCCAAGTTACCGCCGGGCTGATTCGCAAGGCTCGCATCGCGGAAGACTTGGGTTGGGAGTGTCCTTACACCGGCAAGCCCTTCGAGCCAATCCACTTGGTGTCATGCAAGGTGGACAAGGACCATATCATCCCCTACACGCAACGCCCCTCCAACTCGCTTGATTCTCTGGTTGTCACCTTCGCCGAAGTGAACGGCATGAAGCAGAATCGCACGGCCTGGCAATTCATTCAGGAGTTCGGCGGCCAGCCCGTGAAGGGCATGCCTAACGTGATGCTCCGCACGCCGAAGCAGTTCGAGGACTTCGTCACCAAGCTCGAATCCTTCAAGGGCCACGAGGACGACAAGCGCCGCAAGAAGAAGCGCAAAGACCTGCTCCTGCTGCCCAAGTTCGAGGACAAGGGCTTCGTCCCGCGCGATCTAACCCTCACGTCACAGTTGGTGCGGCTCGGCGCACAGGTGATCCAGCGCTTCTTCACGCAAACCTCAACGTCAAGCGGGGCCCGGCGCACCCACCCCGTCCGCGTGATCTCCCTCCCCGGTGCGGTCACGGGCGCGGTGCGCAAAGGGTGGCGTGTGCTCGGCTGTTTGTCCCAAGCCGCTCCGCAAATCCTCGAACCCACGGG
>CAZQEW010000288.1:0-1891 GCA_964591495.1 uncultured Klebsiella sp. | reverse complement strand
TGTCGCGGATGATGCCGGTGAAATAGACGTTCTTGAACGGCAGGTCGCCCATGTATTCGTAGCCCGCCATGATCATCCGAGCGACCCAGAAGAAGATGATGTCCGGCCCGGTGACGAGGTCGGTGGTGGGGTAGAACGCGCGGAGGGTCGGGGCGTTGGCGTCGCTGGCCTTGTCGCCGGTCCAGCCCATCGTTGCGAAGGGCCAGAGCCAGGAACTGAACCAGGTGTCGAGGACGTCGGGGTCTTGGGTGAAGCCTTCGGCGTTCAACAAGCAGGTCGCCTCTTCGTCGATCGAGCAAACTAAGAGTTCATATTCACCGTTTGGCAGCGAATGATGGCCAGAGAACTCCGAATCATCTCCGGCCAGCCGCTTCAGTCGTGCTGTAGTCGAAGTTGTGGCGAGTGAAGCAGCCGAATTCTTGGGTTTCACCACGAACGCAAGTTCACCCTCTATCATGACGGCCGAACTCACTTCCCAACTCTTGGAAAATGCCGATTGTGGTGACATCACTCTCGACTGACCTTCATTAACAGCGATTCGTTTCCGCCACACCGGCACCCGATGCCCCCACCAAAGCTGGCGGCTGATGCACCAGTCCTGAATATTCGTGAGCCAGTGGTCATACACCTTCGCCCAGCGGTCGGGATGGAACTTCATCTGACCGTCCGCCACACACACCTTTGACACCTCGACGCTCGGATACTTGAGGAACCACTGCTCGCTCAAGCGCGGCTCAATGGGCACGTCCGCGCGCTGGCTGAAGCCGACGTTGTTCTCGTAAGGCTTCTCCTCCACGAGCACGCCTTGCTCGGCGAGCTTCTCGGACGCCAGCTTGCGCGCCTTGAACCGCTCCAGCCCGCGCAGGTCCGCGCCGGCGAGGTCGTTCATCGTGCCGTCGGCGTTCATGATGTCCACGATGGGCAGCTTGTGGCGCGTGCCGATGTCGAAGTCCGCCTTGTCGTGCGCGGGCGTCACCTTCAGCACGCCGGTGCCGAACTCGAAGTCCACATGCTCGTCGCCGATGATGGGGATGAGCTTCTGCTCGCGCGGCAGCTCGGCCGGCAGCGGACGGACGATGTGCTTGCCGATGAGGTGCGCGTAACGCGGGTCCTTCGGGTTCACGGCCACGGCGGTGTCGCCGGGGATGGTTTCCGGGCGTGTGGTTGCAATCGTCAGCCAGACGCGACCTTCGGAATCAATCTCGGGGCCGCCCTTCTTCTCCTCACCTGTAGCAGCCGATGTGAGTCGGCTCTGACTGGCTGCCAGAAGAGTTTGAGCGGACTCACGTCCGCTGCTACCCGGGGCATATTCGGCCACCTCGACCTTGAAGTGATACATGAAGCCCTTCTGCGGCTTCATCTCCACTTCCTCGTCGGACAGCGCGGTCTGCGTGGCGGGGCACCAGTTCACCATGCGCTTGCCGCGATAGATGAGGCCCTTCTTGTAAAGCTCGACGAACACCTTCTGCACGCAGCGCGAATACTCCGGGTCCATCGTGAACCGCTCGCGGGTCCAGTCACAGGAGCAGCCGAGCTTCTTGAGCTGGTTGATGATGATGCCGCCCTTTTCTTCCTTCCACTGCCACACGCGCTTGAGGAACTCCTCGCGGCCGAGGTCGTGCTTGGTTTTCTTCTCCTCCTTCTTGAGCGCCTTCTCCACCTGCACCTGCGTGGCGATGCCGGCGTGGTCGGTGCCGGGCAGCCAGAGGACTTCCTTGCCGTCCATGCGGGCCTTGCGGCTGAGGATGTCCTGGATGGTGTTGTTGAGCACGTGCCCCATGTGGAGCATGCCCGTGACGTTCGGCGGCGGGATTACGATGGAGTAGGCCGGGCGCTTGTCGGAGACGCGCGCGGGGTCGGCGGTGAAGCAACCGTTGCGCTGCCAGAAGTC
>CAZQEW010000287.1:0-1907 GCA_964591495.1 uncultured Klebsiella sp. | reverse complement strand
CGCGTGGCGAGGTGCTCGCGGTTCATCTCAGCCAGCAGGTCGAGCTGCTTGCGCTGCGCGTCCGCCGGCGTGCGCGGGTTGTGCAGCCACGGAATCATCGCCTTGGGGTCGAGGTTCGAGTGGTTGATGTAGCTGCCGCCGTGCTGCGACGGCAGGAACGCGCTCGTCCACAAAATCGAAAACCGCACGGGCCGGCCGGGGCAGAGCACGACGTAGCTGGGGAGGTTGGCGTTCTCCGTGCCGAGGCCGTAGCTGCACCATGCGCCCATCGCGGGGACGCGCGGCGTCATCGTGCCGTTGTTCATTAGCAGCAACGCGGGGCCGTGGTTCGGGTTGTCCGTGTAAACGCTGCGCAGGACGCAGAGGTCGTCGGCGAACTGCGCGGTGAGCGGGAGCAAATCGCTGACGGGCAGGCCGGACTTGCCGTGGTTGCTGAACTTGAACGGCACTGGCAGCAGACCGCCTGTGGGCCGCTCCGTGCGCAAGTCCGCGCCCTCGGGTCGCTGCCCGGCGAACTTGGTCAGGTCCGGCTTGGGGTCGAAGAAGTCCGGGCCGAACGGGCCGCCGTTCATGAACAGGTGGATGACCCGCTTGGCGCGCGGCCGGAAGTGCGGCAATGCGCGCAGGGGCGATACGGCATTTGGCAACGCCGACGCCACGCCCGGCAGCGAGGCGAGCAGACCCAGCGTGCCCAAGCCGCCGCCGAAGCGGGCAATGGCGTCGCGGCGGGAGAGGGGGAGGTTGCGGGTGCTCATAGCCTTTCAAAATTGCTGGTGAAACTGGTTCAACACCCGCGTAAATGCTCCGGTCGGCAGCGTGCCGAGCCGCTTCACGATGAGAGACTGATGCAGTGTGATGATCTTGGTAAGCTTGATGAGTGAAAGCTTGGGCAAGCCGCACGCTCGTTGGTCAGCGGCGGGAATCAGGAATTCCTCAGGCCGAAGGCTTGCGGGAATTTGCGATGTGATGGCAAGCAGCACGACGTCAGCGCCGCGCGCGTTCAGGCTGTCGTTGGAAATGACCAAGGCCGGCCGCTGCTTGGTCGCGGTCAGGTCGGTGAAGGGAAACGGAACGAGAACGACATCTCCCTGCTGGTAATTGTTTGAAATGCTCATTTCAACAAGGCAGGCGAAATTGACGCAGCGGCCGATTCTCCATGCCTACAAGTGGTCGTAGATGGCATCCTCGGGGTTGTCCCAGAAATCGAACGAACCTTCCGACACGCGCGTCCAGGCGAGGTCTTCCGGGGAAATCTTCAGGTGCTGCGGTAGCTCGCGTAGCAGGGCGACTTGCGCCTTGATGTCGAGCTTCTCAATCGCGTCCGTGATTTCGAGGACTGTGCTCATGGAGTTTTTTTACTCTCTCTTGGCTGGTGGGGCAACAGGCGCTTCTCAATCCACAAACTGCGTTTCGTTGCTGGCGAGCAGGGCTTGGGCGTATTCGGACCACGCTTTCTTGTCGGTCTCGCGGCTGGTGAGGAAGCGGGTGGCCATCGCGAGCTCCTTCGCGGTCGGCGGGCGTTGGAAGAGGATGGCGTGGGCGCGGGTGACGCGGGCGGGCACGGTCGCGTCGGCTTCCTTTTCCAAGCGCGTGGCGAAGGCGTCGGCTTGCGCGAGGAGGAAGGGGCTGTTCAGCGAGAAGAGCATTTGCAGCGCGGTGGCGGTCTCGGTGCGCGCGGCGCTGTGGGCGGCGGGGTCGGGGAAGTCGTGGATGCGCAGCATCGGCTCCAGCTCGTGGCGGTTCACGGTGCCGTAGAGCGTGCGGCGGAGGTTCTTCTCCGACGTGAGCGGCGTGGCGACGCCGCCGAAGCTGCGGTCCAGCGTGCCGGCGGCGGCGAGCGTGGTGTCGCGCCACGCCTCGAAGTCGAGGCGGCGGCGGGGCATGCGGGCGAAGAGCTTGTTATCGGG
>CAZQEW010000286.1:1634-1939 GCA_964591495.1 uncultured Klebsiella sp. | reverse complement strand
CCCACACTTCGCGGGGCCGCACGCCGGGTTGCAGGGCGTTTTGGGGGAACCAGGCCAGAGCCACGATCAATGCGCCGCCTCAGTTGGGCGATCGGACCAAGCTGCGCACCCGGTTGCCGCTGCCCTCGGCGATGAGCAGGTTCCCGGCTGCATCGATGGCCACGGCCATCGGCTGGTCGAAAGTGGCCTCCGTGCCCACCGCTTCGCGGTAGCCCGAGCGCCCGCTTCCCGCGATCGTCAACACCGTACCCGAGGAACCCACTAACTGAATTTGGCGCACGGTGTGGTTGCCGGCATCCGCCACA
>CAZQEW010000286.1:0-1589 GCA_964591495.1 uncultured Klebsiella sp. | reverse complement strand
CCATCGGCAGCGAAAAACTCGCCAACGGCCCCGTCCCATCTTGCGCCCCGGCAGCACCCGAACCCGCCACGGTCGCGACCATGCCCGACGGTGCAACCGAGCGAATGAGGTGGTTTTGGGTGTCTGCCACGTAGAGGGTTCCTTGGGAGGATATGGCCAAGCCGACGGGGCCATTGAACAACCCAGATGCTCCATCGGTGCGACCCCTCGTACCCGGGGTTCCGGCCAGGAGACTGACGGCAGCGGTTGGGCCAATCTTGCGGATCACATGGTTGCCAGTATCGGCGACATACAAATTGCCTGCCGCATCGATCGCCAAGCCACGCGGCCCGTTGAATTGGGCAGAAGCGCCTGTCCCATTGGCATAGCCTGCGACACCAGAGCCCGCCCAAGTGGTGACCTCTCCTGTGCCGGATGCGATACGGCGAATCACGTGGTTGCCCGAGTCTGCGACGAAGACGTTGCCGGCTGCATCGACGGCGACCGCGGCGGGCGCACGGAAAGAGGCGAGCAATGGAATTGGGTTGTCCACCAGCCCTGGAACGGCTGATCCGGCAAGTGTGGACACAAATCCCAGGGGCATCGAAATCCTTCGAACGCGCGAAGAGCTGAAATCCGTGACGAAGACATCGCCCAAGGGTCCAATTGCAAGCCCCGAAGGCCCGGAGAATCGCGCGGCACCCGCCCAGTCATCAGCGGTGCCTGCCACACCAGAACCTGCAATCAGGCGGCTTCGCCAAACAAATGACAAACATTGGGCGACCACGGTGCCAACCGGACCCGAAACGGCGGACCCGGAGTCGTTGCTGACGCTGCACGTCTGACCGGTGGGCTGCGCAGCGATCGTCACGGAGTAGCTCCCCCCGTCTGACATCAGCGTCGGAAACTGAAAGGCACCATTGGCCAACACGCTGAGGCTGTCAGAGCCATTGCGCAACACCAAGGGCAGCCCCCCTGGCGGCACCGCGAGGCCGGTCGTGCTTCCCCCCAAGGGATAACGGTTGACAGCGCAGGAGACCTGCACTCTTGTCACCGCAGCTATCACCCCGAGACCTGATCCATTGCTCAAGGAGCAGGTTTGCCCTGTGGGTTGTGTGCTGACGGTTACTGTGTACTCACCCCCAAAGGTGATGCCAGGGGTAACGGTTGCGAAACTAAAGGTTCCGTTGGCGTTGAGGGTCAGGTTGGGCAGGCCCGAGGCAAGGCCCGTGCCGGTCAGCTTGAGTTGAACCTGTTGCCCCTGTGCAAGCCCCAACAGCTCGCCACCAATGTTGATGCGCGCCGGGCTGCAAACCACGTCAATGTTGGTGACCGCGGTGGAGGCGGCCGTTCCACTGCCGTTGCTCACCGCACAGGCAGCCCCTTGAGGTTGGATGGCCACCGTCACGGCGTAGGCCACACCACTGGCTGGCCGCTGCGCCAAGGTATAGGTACCGTTGGTGCTGATGGTGGCGTTGACGGGATTGCCGCTGCCCAGTGTGGTGGCCAGAGTAAGGCTGGCACCAGTGGGGAGCCCGCTAACGGTACCACTCAACACTACCGGATTGTCAGCGCACGCCACGGTGACATTGGAAACGTCGGTCTTGATG
>CAZQEW010000285.1:0-1950 GCA_964591495.1 uncultured Klebsiella sp. | reverse complement strand
GAAGGCAAAACCACCGCCGACATCAACGGCTACCTCGCTATTACCCAAACTCGTGACGGCCGCATCCAGCTCATCACCAGCAAGGACCACTATGCCTTCAACCTAGCGTGGGTCAAAGCGGTGCCGTTTGCGCCGAAGAAGTAACACACAACCCAAGCATGAAACTCAAGCTCACCGTTATTACTTCTCTGCTGCTCGCGCCACTGGCCACGCTGAACGCCGCGGACTTACCCTCTCTCCGACCACCGCAGCATCTCGCTCCGCCAAAAGTCGAGCACGCGGTGACCAACCGCGCGTTCACCGGCATCCCGAGCATTGCCGTCGCGCCGAAGGGCAGGCTCTGGGCCACGTGGTATGCGGGCGTCACGCCAGCAGAAGACGTCAACAACTACGTCGTGCTCAGCACGAGTGGCGACGATGGCGCGACGTGGACGGAAGTGCTCGTCATTGATCCCGACGCGGGTGGGCCAGTGCGCAGTTTCGATCCCGAGTTGTGGGTGTCGCCGGATGGAAGGCTGTTTTTCTTTTGGGCGCAGATGGAAAAGGGGCGGCGTGATGCGGAACTCGGCGTGTGGTGTATCGAGACGAGCGAACCCGATGCCGCGCAGCCGAAGTGGTCCGCACCACGCCGGATTGGCGATGGTGTGATGATGTGCAAACCGCTCGTCCTTTCCTCCGGCGAATGGGTGCTGCCAATCTCCCGCTGGCGCGAGCACGATGAGAGCGCGCAGATGATCGTGTCTGCCGACGCAGGCAATACGTGGACGCGGCGCGGCGGCTGCAACGTGCCGAAGGAAGTGCGCCAGTTCGACGAGCACATGGTTGTCGAGCGCCGCGACGGCTCGCTCTGGCTGCTGGTGCGCACCACTTACGGCATTGGTGAAAGCGTGAGCACCGATCGCGGCAAGACGTGGCCGGAATCGAAACCCTCAGGCATCCTGCACACACCGTCGCGCTTCTTCGTGCGCAGACTCGCGTCGGGGAATCTGCTGCTCGTCAAGCACGGCCTGCTCGACACGCGCACCAGTCGCTCACATCTCACCGCGTTTATTTCCAAAGACGACGGTCGCACGTGGACCGGCGGCCTCATGCTCGATGAACGCCTCGGCGTCTCCTACCCCGACGGCCAGCAAACACCCGACGGCCTCATCCGCATCATCTACGACTACAATCGCGTCTCCGATCGCAACATCCTCATGGCGACCTTCCGCGAGGAAGACGTGGTCGCCGGCAAAGACGTGAGCCACGCCGTGCGCCTGCGCCAGTTGGTCAACAAAGCCACCGGCGGCCAGGAAAAGCCAAAGCCCTCCGCCGCAACCGTGCACGACAACGCTAACGGCAAACCGCTGCGCAAAACCAAACCCGGCACGCTCACCATCGCAGACGCGAAATCACAGCCGCTCATTCCCGGCGCGAAGCTCTTCACCGACCGCGCCTACATCGCCGCCGAACTTCCCGCCGCGCTTAAAGACGCGCACTTCCTCCCCATCGCGATGAACGGCCAGAAGACGCTGAAGTGCGACCGCCCGGGCACCGTCTTCTTCCTCACACCCGTGCTCGACCGCAATCGCGACACCACCGCGCAGCCGTTGATGGACCAGGGCTTTCAGAGAGTCGCTCTGCCCGAAGTCCCGCTCTTCAACCCCACGTCGCCCGGCAACTTCTGCACCCTCTTCCAGAAAGACTGCACCGCCGGTGAAATCATCCTCATCGGCAAATGGGCCGTGCCGATTTTCTTTCCATGAAACCCACGCTCACTCTTCGCACCGCCCTCCTGCTCGCACCGCTGGTAGCGCTGCAAGCCGCCGAAAAACCACCAATCCCGGCGACGAGCCACGTCATCGTGCCGCACTCGAAGGAGGCGGCCCGTAACGGCGAGGCGTCGTTGATCGAGTTGCGGGATGGCTCGCTGCTGTTGATGTATGGTGCCCATCAGAAAAGCGGCGACTG
>CAZQEW010000284.1:0-1968 GCA_964591495.1 uncultured Klebsiella sp. | reverse complement strand
TCCACCACGTTGTCGCCATTGAGGGCGCTCATGGGGATGAACTTCACGTCCTTGAACGCGGCGAGCTTGGGCAGGAAGGATTCGATCTCGTCGCGAATCTCGGTGAACCGCGCTTCGCTCCACTCCACGAGGTCCATCTTGTTCACTGCGATGACGAGGTGCGGAATGCCCAGCAGCGCCGCGAGGTAAGTGTGACGGCGCGTCTGCTCGATGACACCCTGCCGCGCGTCCACGAGCACGATGGAGAGGTTCGCCGTGCTCGCGCCGGTGACCATGTTGCGCGTGTATTGCACGTGGCCCGGCGTGTCCGCGACGATGAACTTGCGGCGCGGCGTGGCGAAGTAGCGGTAGGCGACGTCAATCGTGATGCCCTGCTCGCGTTCGGCGCGCAGGCCGTCGGTGAGGTTCGCGAGGTTCACCTGCCCGCCGCCGGTGATGTCGGCGCTGCGCTCGAGCGCCTCCATCTGGTCTTCCATGATGGACTTGGAATCGTAGAGCAGCCGGCCGATGAGCGTGGACTTGCCGTCGTCCACGGAGCCGCAGGTGTTGAAGCGGAGGAGTTCGATGGGGTGTTGCGTGTGGGGCATGAGGTCGGGAAAGAGTTCAGGATTTGGCCGTGCCGCCCGGACGGGGTGGAATGCTGGCGCGCACGCGGTCGAGCTTGGCCCGGCTGCCGTGCGCGTCGGCCCAGCGGTGAATGTAATTCCAGTCGAGAGCATCTCCTTGCATGGCGATGACGTCCCGGACGTCATCAAAGTCCTTCGAGCGGGGCCATCGCAGCTTGGTCACAATGTAGTCTTCCGCCGTCAGCACGAAGGTGGGCTGACCTTCGTAATTCGTGGCCCGGCGGTGCTTTAACCGCTCTTGGTCGTGAGCATCGTCGCTCAGATAGAACAGTTCCACGGTGAAGCCGCTCTCAGCGTGAACCACGACATTCTTCAATGTGCCGGTGTTGGTCGCAAAGGCCATCTGCTCGTCTAGTCGGAAGCCGGGGCCGAGCGAATCCAAAAGTGTGCGAAACGAACCAACCGCCACGCCTAACACCAAGTCGGCATCCTTGGTAGATCGCGGCTCGGCGTAATAATTTCGCGCAAAAGCTCCCACGAGCATATGTGGGATGCCTGCCTGATTGAGCGCGGCGACGACCTGCCGCGTGATGCTCGGAGCGGGCATCATCGGGTGGCCTCCTCCAACTGGCGCTTGATGGCGATTCGCTCGCGCACTTTGTCCAGCAGTTGTGCTTCGGTTGCTCCCGGCATCTGTTCGCGCAGCGCGTTCAGGGTGATGGAGCAGGCGTAGTCGAACAGCTCCGGCCCAGCCTTCATCCGTTCTTCGGGCGAAAGCTTGCGCGCGCGCTCCACCTTCTCCCAGTAGAGAGCGTCGGTCAAAAGCTGAAACTCGTTGTTCATCGTGCGGCGGTCAGGCTACTTGCATGCGCCTCGTTTCGTCAGCACCGCTTTAGAAATACCCGGCCTTCTTGCGGTCCTCCATCGCAGCTTCGCTGGCTTTGTCGTCGGCGCGGGAGCCGCGTTCGGTCACGCGGGCGGCGGCGACTTCGGTGATGATGTCGTCCACGGTGTCGGCACGGCTTTCGATCATGCCGGTGCTGATCATGTCCGCGATGGTGCGGACGCGGCAGGTCATGCGCTGGACGGGCTCCTTCGCGGTCGGGCGCGCGCCGGCGTAGGGGTCGGGCCGCGTGGCGTCTGTGTGCGGGGGCGGGACAGGGAGCCATTGGCCGGCCCGGCGGAAGCACTCGCGCTCGTGCGTGAAGTAGATGCTCGGCACTTCGAGTTTCTCCTGCCGGATGTATTCCCACACATCCATCTCGGTCCAGTTGGAGAGCGGGAACACGCGCATGTTTTCGCCGGGATTGAGCCGGGCGTTGTAGAGGTTCCAGATTTCGGGGCGCTGATTTTTTGGGTCCCACTGGCCAAAGGCGTCGCGGAAGCTGAAGAAGCGTTCCTT
>CAZQEW010000283.1:0-2004 GCA_964591495.1 uncultured Klebsiella sp. | reverse complement strand
CCGATCGCACCCGGGTTTTTCCCAACCCCATTGACACCGCCGTGTTCAAGCCGGGGCCGCCCCGCCCACCTGGAACTGAGCCCAAAACCCTGCTCTACGTCGGCCGCGTGCATCCGGAGAAGGGCGTCCACCTGTTGGTTGAGGCTTTCCGAAACCTCCATCCGCAGCGGACCGCTTGGTCGCTCCACCTCGTTGGTCCCGTTGCCACGGCGCAGGGTGGTGGCGGTGGCGGCTACCTGAAGGAACTGCAACAGCTCGCCACTGGTTTTCCCGTGCAGTTCAGCGAGCCGATCTACGACCTAGATCGGCTTGCGGATGCCTATCGGGCCGCCGATCTGTTCTGCTATCCCTCGATCGCGGAGCAGGGCGAGTCTTTCGGCGTCGCCCCGCTGGAGGCGATGGCCTGCGGGGTTGCGCCGGTGGTCTCCGCGCTGGCCTGCTTTGCAGATTTTCTGACGCCCGGTGAAACCGGCTGGCGCTTCGATCATCGGGCATCGAACCCGGCCGGCGCGCTTGCCGGGCAACTGCTCGTCGCCACGGGCAGCGACGGGTTGCGGGTGGTGACCGCCCAGCGCGCCGCGCAGGCCGCCCGGCGGTTCAGCCTGCCGGCAGTCGCTGAGGATTACCTGAAGGATTTTGATTCTCTCCTGGCCGCGTGAACCCGACCGACCTCACCGCGATCGTCCTGACCTACAACGAGGCTCCCAACCTCCGGCGCACTTTGGAGAAGCTCTCGTGGCTCCGTGAAGTTCTCGTGGTGGACAGCTTCAGCATCGACGAGACGGAGGTAATCGCCCGGTCTTTTCCAAACGTGCGCTTCGTCCAGCGCGCCTTTGACAACCACACCGCGCAGTGGAATTTCGGCGTGGACCAGTGCTCAACACCCTGGGTGCTTGCACTGGACGCTGACTATGTCTTGACCGGTGACCTGGTGCGCGAACTCCAAGCCTTCACGCCCGCCGCCGACCTTGCCGCTTGCTTTGCCCGCTTCAAGTTCTGCGTGCAGGGCCGGCCGCTGCGCGCCAGCTTGTATCCGCCGCGCGCCGTGCTTTTCCGTCGCGACCGTTGCCGCTACGTGCCCGACGGCCACACGCAATTGCTGAAAGTCGGCGGCCCTGCCCTCCCGTTGTCCGGCTTCATCCATCACGATGACCGCAAGCCGC
This sequence comes from uncultured Klebsiella sp., assembly GCA_964591495.1. Taxonomy (GTDB): domain Bacteria; phylum Verrucomicrobiota; class Verrucomicrobiia; order Limisphaerales; family SXTU01; genus SXTU01. Next base: position 841 of record CAZQEW010000283.1, on the reverse strand, counting down.
TTTCGCGTTGGCTATGGGCGCAGAGCCGCTACACCGACTTGGAGGTGGAGAAGCTGGCCAAGGCCCGGTTCGGCGACCTGCGCGTTCAAGACCGCCTAAGGAAACTCATCGTGATCGCCCCGCCCCTCGTCCTGCTCTACGCCTTGTTCGCCCGCGGCGTAATTCTGGATGGCTGGCCCGGTTGGCACTACGCGCTGCAACGGACTGTTGCGGAACTGGTGCTTTCGTTGAGGCTTTTGGAAGTGAAGCTGCTCGGCCGTGGTGGTGGGGATCCTTAAACGGGTGCCTTTCTGTTCCTCCGTCTATTGACCGCGGCCCGGTTTGCTCTCGCAGCACCGGGCCGTTTATTTGAATCTCGACCCGTGACCCGCATCCTCGGGCTATCCGCGTTCTACCATGACAGCGCCGCCGCGCTGGTCGTGGACGGGGACATCGTCGCTGCCGCGCAGGAGGAACGCTTCACACGCATTAAGCACGACCACGAGTTCCCGCAGCACGCGGTGGACTACTGCCTCAAGGAGGCCGGACTCACGCCGGAGCAGCTCGACTATGTTGTCTTCTACGACAAACCGCTCCAGAAGTTTGACCGGCTGCTGGAGACCTACCTCACCTTCGCGCCCGCCGGCCTCCGGTCGTTCATGATGGCGATGCCGCTGTGGCTCAAGACCAAGCTCCATCTGCCCCGTGAGATTCGGAAGGCGCTGGGCGGCCGCTACGCGAAACGCATCGCCTTCACTGGCCACCACGAGTCGCACGCGGCGAGCACCTTCTTCCCGTCGCGTTACGAGGACGCCGCCATCCTCACGCTCGATGGTGTGGGCGAGTGGGACACCGCCACCAT
>CAZQEW010000282.1:0-2018 GCA_964591495.1 uncultured Klebsiella sp. | reverse complement strand
TGTGGCGGCAGACGACCGAGGAGTTCATCCGCTGTCTGGAAAATGCGTTCCGCCACTTTGGCGGCGTGCCGCGCACGCTGGTCGTGGACAACCTGCGGGCCGCCGTCACGCGGGCGGACTGGTATGAGCCGGACCTCAACCCGAAGGTGGCGGAGTTCTGCCGGCACTATGGCACGGTGATGCTGCCCACGCGCCCGGCGATGCCCCGGCACAAGGGCAAGGTCGAGGCGGGCGTGAAGTATGCGCAGAACAACGCGCTGGCCGGGCGCAAGTTCACCAGCCTGGCCGAACAGAACCTTTACCTGAGCCAGTGGGAACGCACGGTGGCCGACACGCGGCTGCACGGCACCACGCGCCAGCAGGTGGGCCGGGTGTTTGCGGAAGTCGAGCGGGCGGCACTGCGACCGCTGCCGCCAAGCCTGTTTCCCAACTTTTCGGAAGCGCCACGCACCGTGCATCGGGACGGGCACGTTGAGCTGCTCAAGGCCTACTACTCCGTGCCGCCGGAGTATGTGGGCCGCAAGGTCATCGTGCGCTGGGAGGCCCGGCTGGTGCGCATCCACAACCAGCGCCTGGAAGTCATCGCCACCCATGTGCGGGCGGAGCCGGGGAAGTTCACGACGGACCCACAGCATCTTCAAGGACGGCACCGTCGCTTCATCGAGCGCGGCGTGGATTACCTGCTGGACCGAGCCCGGTTGCTGGGCCGCCACTCGGGCAGTTGGGCCGAGGCCATGTATGCGCAGCGCGGCATCGCCGGCGTGCGCGTGCTGCATGGTCTGCTGCACCTGGCGGAGAAGCATCCCGTGGCCGCGCTGGAACGCGCCGCCGCCAAGGCGCTGCATCACGGCGCGTGGCGTTTGCGCGACTTGCGCTCACTGCTCGATCAACCCCATCAGCCGGTGCAGACCGACTTTCTGGAAACGCATCCGCTCATCCGTTCCCTCGCCGCCTACGCCCAGGCCGACTGCTTTGCCGCCTCACCCAAAAACCGCGAACCCATCCCTGCATGAACCCACTGGAAACCACCCTGAAACAACTCCGCCTCTCCGGCCTGTGCCAGACCCTGGGCGTGCGCCTGCAAGAGGCCACCGCCAACCGCCTGTCCCATGCCGAGTTCCTCGAACTCATCCTGCAAGATGAGTTGAACGTGCGGCACCAGCGCCACCTCGAACGCCGCACCAAGGCCGCCGACTTCCACGGCTTGAAGACGCTCGAAGAGTTCGAGTGGCAGTTCAATCCCTCCATCCACAAAAAGCCCATCTACGACCTGGCCACCGCGCAGTTCGTCCGCGATGCGAAGGACGTGCTGTTCCTCGGCCCGCCCGGCGTCGGCAAAACCCATCTGGCGCAGGCACTGGGCTACGAAGCCATCCGGCAGAACTTCCACGTCCTCTACCGCTCGATCTTCGACCTCGTGCGGGACTTTCTGAAGGACGAGGCCTTCAACCACCAGGACAAGATGCTGCGCAAATACCTTAAGCCCGACCTGCTCATCATCGACGACATGGGCCTCAAGGCCCTGCCCAAACACAGCGGCGAGTATCTCCTGGAAGTCATCATGCGCCGCTACGAGAACCGCTCGACCATCATGACCAGCAACCGTCCGCTCGAAGAGTGGGGCAAGCTCCTCTCCGACGTGCCCACCGCCGGCGCGATCCTCGACCGCTTCCTGCACCACGCGCAAGTCATCGCCATCACCGGGCGCAGTTACCGCGTCCAGGCTGGCACACCCGAGGCGAAGAAGGGCCGGAAATCCAACGAACCGACCGCCGCCGGGGCCGCGAGCTGAGGGCTCGCAGCTCGGCCCCGGCTCGTTCTAGCTCGCTCACTCGCGGTAGGCGGCCGAAGCCGACACCGAACAAACCTTGAACCCAACCTTGAACCTGTTATGAACCTCGCACCTCGGAGTGGCCGGTTTTGAAGTGACCCCGACTGGCGGGTTTTGATGTGACCGGTGACAATTGTGGCGAGCTACGGCAACCGCGTGCACAACGTGGCCCAATACATCTTCCTGC
>CAZQEW010000281.1:0-2020 GCA_964591495.1 uncultured Klebsiella sp. | reverse complement strand
GACCGCAATTACGAAGGCGCGTTTCTCGCCGGCAATCTCACCGGTGCCAAGGCCGTCCCGATGTTGCAGAAGGCCATCGGCGAATGGAACGAATGGCGCGTGGTCGTAAAGGGCACATCGGCCACCCTGTGGTGCAATGGCAAGCAGGCATGGGAGGCCACGGGACTCGTCCCCGCTTCCGGCCACATTGGCATCCAAGCGGAGGGCACGCCGATGGAGTTTCGCAACTTGCAGGTGCGCGAACTGCGCTGAGCCGACCGCCTCACGGTATTGTTTGGCGCACCCGATAGTAGGCCCGCGGGAGGCTGCCCAGCGATGGGGCATGGGTGTGGCCTCCGAGGGTTTCCGCCAGGTCCACCCAGCTCGCCGGATTCACCGGATTGGTGCTCACTTGCAGAACCCGGTTTGCCGCGGAGGCCCAGTGAAGGTTCACGCGAAGCGGCGGTTCGGTCGGCTTGGCGAGCATGAGGCCGAACTCCGCCGGGCCACCCGGCAGGTTCTCCGCCGGTGCACGCGCGACCAGGTTGATTTCCTGCGATGTCTCCGCGCGCGTGCCAATGAGGAAGTCCTTGCTGGAGTTGCACCAGAACGTGCTGAGGAAGGTCTGCCCGGCATCATTGGTCCCGGCGACCTGCACGGCCCCTGGCGACAGGACGCTGGCGCGTCCCAAGCCGCGATTCGCCGGGGTGGTGAACATGCCCGTGTGTCCGATGTGAACCTGCTCGCCGCTCACATAAAAGTCCTCTCGCTCCAGAATGTCCCGCACGAGCCCCAGGCCGTTGGTCGGCAACGTGAGCGTGCGAGGTGTCTCGAGACTGCCGACGCGCCAGAGGCCCTGCGACTCGCTATCCGCCTGCGTGGCTGGCAGCTTCACCGCGACGATCAGCTCCTGGTAGTTCTGCTCGGTGTGCACCGCTGCCATCACGTTCTTGCTCGCGTTGACGTAGAACGAGAGAACCATCGACGGGTTTGGGGGCATCGGAACAGTGACGGTCAGCAGGCCGTTGGCTCCGGGGGCTGCCGTGCCGGTCATGTTGTCGGGGCCGAAGACGAGGCTGAACGATCCGTCCGCCGCCACGGCCATCGTGCCGCCGCCAGTTCGGAACTCCTCGCGCCCCTCGATGTTCACGATGCCTTCGATGGGCCGCCCGGGATCGGAGAAATTGGTCGAGCGATGCAGCACGAGGAAACGTGGCGTGCCAAAGGAGACAAGTTTCCAGGTGCCTGCCAGTTCCGCACTGGTCATCGCGGTCGGGGCCTTGAGGAGCAGCTCCAAGTCTTGTTGCGGGCTGCCGGGCATCTGCTTGGCCGCGAACGCCACGTCCTGTGCGGCGTTCACGTTCAGCAGCACGGGGTCATCGCCGTTGGGGGTGACACGCACCAGCCCGGGACCGATCACTGTGATCGTGCCGCTGGCCGGACCGGAGAAGTTACCGTTGCCATCCATGGCCAAGGTCATCACCCCGGCGTTGAACTGCGTCCGCTCCTGCACTTCGGTCACAGTGACGTGGGTGGTGCCGTTGCGGGCGTCGGTTCTGGTGACAACCGAGAGCTGCGCGGGCGTCGAGATCATCACGTTGTTCCATATGCCGGTGAAGTTTGTAATGGCCTGTCCAAGGGCCGACGTCGCCCCGGCCCAGCACAACGCCGCGACCGCGAGCGTCGAAATAAAGGGGTAAAGGGTGGTTTTCATGGAGTATCGCTCCGCCCATTTGCTCTTGGCGGCTGCGCGGATATTGGCAGGGTCCAGTCCAAAACTGCCCGCGAACGAACCGGTCCATGGCTCCGCGGTCTTGCCGCCTCGCGGTGTGTTCCTTAACGTGCGGCTCCAGTTGACCCGTGAGCGCCGGCAAGATTTACCTCAAGTGCAAGTGCCCCCATTGCGGCGCGGAGGTCTCGTATCCTGACTATGCCGGCGGCGGCGCGAGCAGTTGCGGCCGGTGCGGCAAGTCAGTCGTCCTCCCCCGCGCGGCGACAGTGCCCCAGCCCGCGTCCGCACCGAAGCCACCCGCGCCTCAGT
>CAZQEW010000280.1:0-2033 GCA_964591495.1 uncultured Klebsiella sp. | reverse complement strand
TTATTGGAAAGGCACTTGGCCCCGGCGGCTTTGTCCTTAGCCTTGGCCAGCGCCGGCAGAAGCATCCCCGCCAGAATCGCGATGATCGCGATGACAACGAGGAGTTCGATGAGAGTGAAGGCTCTCCGAGTAATTTGAGGGAGGACCGCTTGATTCATGGCCGGTGTCATTCGAATGCTCGCGACTTGAGCCACTGGGCATCTTGCGGGTTGGCTGCTTGTTGCACGACCGGAACACCATTGTTCTTCGCAAGGATGTTCCATTTGTGAGACTCAGCGTGCCCATCCGCGAAGCTCATGCTGGTAGCTCCGCCATGTAGTGCTGCGGGTGCGTTTTCCATACTGGTCCAGGGCTGAGGTGTGTTGTCTAAGCGATATTGACCATCATCGATGGTATTCGGGTCTTCGTGAATGAAGACGAAGAGGTCGGCAGGTCTGCCCATGTCCGTTTGACGCAAATACACCCGTTTAAAGTTTCCAGGGTATCCCAAGATCTGATGATTTGCAGGCAGAGCGTGGTTACTCATCCAAATGTTCATGGTCACACTGCGAACATACGGCTGGGTGACACCGGGCATGATGAACTTGTCACTGGGGCACTTGAAGATCCCCGCATTACCTGCATAGCGGCCCAGCAGCGCATGCATGAAGAAGTCGACATTGGTCACTGCCGCTGGCGTGAAAGCCCCGCTATTGTTCCTCATCCAACCTGTGGTCCAACTCCGGTTGGTCGTGTTCAATGGCAGCGCCGTGTGGTCATTGGAAACCAACCGGTCGTCTTGGTCGCCTGAATACAGCGTCCACGCCAACTGAAGCTGCTTCATGTTGCTAAGGCACTTGATGCCAAGGCCTTTTTCCTTTGCCTTGCTCAACGCCGGCAACAGCATGCCCGCCAGAATCGCGATGATCGCGATGACGACAAGCAATTCGATCAGGGTGAACGCACCGCGGGACAGAGTCCGCTGTGAGCTGGCGGAGCTTTGGCAATGGCACATAAAGGTTGGTCGGTTGTGACGAGGATCGTCGGGTTGCGGGCAGCATATTCACCGGCCGACACATTGCAAGCCGCGGCAAGGGCCCGTAGTTTCCGGCCGTTCAACCTACCCAGCCAGCCATGACCCTCACGGAAACCCTCGCCCAGCTCGAAGCCGCGGGCTCCGCCCAAACCCGCAAGACCTACGCCCGCCACGGCGTCGGCCCCAAGATGTTTGGCGTCAGCTACGCCGTGCTCGGCCAGCTCACCCGGAAGATCAAGCGCGACCACGCCCTCGCGCTCGCGCTGTGGGACTCCGGTTGGCACGACGCGCGGGTGCTCGCCACCATGATTGCCGACCCGCAGCAGATGGACGCGGCCACGCTTGATGCCTGGGTGGTGGAAGGCAGCAACCGCGCGCTCGCGGGCGGGCTCGGCAAGTTCGCCGCCACCACGCCCCACGCCGAGGCACTCGCGGCCAAGTGGCTCGCCGACCCGCGGGAGTTCGTCGCGACGACGGGCTGGGACACGGTGGCCGAGCTGGCGCTGAACTCTGACCTGCCGGACGCGAAATTCGCCGCACTGCTGAAGGCCATCGAGCGCGACCTGCAACGCTCGCCCAACCTCGTGCGTTACGCGATGAACAACGCGCTCATCGCCATCGGCTGCCGCAACGCGCAGCTGGAGAAGCTGGCCGTCGCCGCCGCGAAGCGCATTGGCAAGGTCGAAGTGGACCACGGGGACACGAGCTGCCAGACGCCGGACGCGGCGGCCTACATCGCGAAGACGTGGGCGCACCGGGCGAAGAAGGCGGGAAAGAGGTAACCCGTGTTCAGTCTTCAGCATTCAGTGCCAACGCCAGTGGACCGCTTGCCCACGGAACACGGAGAGTGAATCTCACTTTCTCGCAGGACCAATGGAAAGGTTGCAGATTCGACGCGCACAGGTAATCGCGTGCTTTCTCCCTCACCCCGGCCCTCTCCCGCTGGGAGAGGGGGAACGCCTTCCGCTTTGGACTGACAGGGACGCCAAAGCACTTCGAGCGGCGGCTGACTTTCTCC
>CAZQEW010000279.1:0-2038 GCA_964591495.1 uncultured Klebsiella sp. | reverse complement strand
GCCCGGCGCGCGACCAGGCATTCATCAACCTGAGCCATGAATGGGCGCAGGCCAGCCCCCGCGCCGCGGCTGAATTCGCCGCGTCCCTGCCGCCGGGCGAAACGCAGTCCTCCTTGCTCTCCGCAGTCGCCAATCAATGGGCCACCGCGGACCCCGCCGGGGCGCTGCGCTGGGCGCAGTCATTGTCGGATGAAGCCGCCCGCCAGCTCGCCTCGGGAGCGGCGCTGGCAGTCTGGGCATCCGATGCCCCGGAGCAGGCCGCCGCCGCGCTGGGCACGCTGCCGGCCGGCGAAGCCCGCCGGGCGCTCACCCTCACGCTTGCCGGCAGTTGGGCCGAGGCGGATGCGGCGGCCCTCGCCGAATGGGCGGCGCAGTTGCCGCGGGAACAACAGGCTCCGGCCTGGGAGGGATTGCTCAACGTGCTTGCCACCGGAGAACTTGCCGCCGGTCCGGAGGGCCAGCCCACCTTGGCCGAACGCGCGGCCCTCGGCTGGTTGCAGGCTGACCCCGCCGCCGCCCGCGCGTGGCTGACCAACGCGCCGCTGCCCGCCCAGTTGAAGCAGAAGCTCCTGCGCAACTAGCGCCGCCGGCTGGTTGAAACTTCACCTCCCTTGCCCTGTCTGCTTCCTCGTGCTAGACCACTGACGCGATGAACTCCGCCTGCCCGCCGCACCTCGGTTTCCAGATGACCCGCCGCCGCCTGCTGCAAGTGGGCGGCATGGGGATGTTCGGGATGTCGCTTCCGAAACTCCTCGCCGCCGAAGCCAAGGGGGCCAAGAACCCCATCGCGCGCGCGAAGTCCGTCGTCTTCCTCTTCCAGTGGGGCGGGCCGAGCCACCTCGAGACGTTCGACATGAAGCCCGATGCGCCCGAAGGCATCCGCGGCCCGCATAAACCCATGTCATCCAGCGCCGATGGCATCCAGGTCAACTCCCTCCTCCCGCGCACCGCCAAGGTCATGGACAAGGTCACGCTGATCCGGTCCATGCACCACACCATGAAGAACCATAACTCGGCGGGCTATTACGCGCTCTCCGGGCACGCGCCGGCCACCGATGACCAGCGCCTCAAGGACTCGATCGACCTCTTTCCCGCCTACGGTTCCGTCGTGGACAAGCTCGCGCCGGGCAAGGACCCCGAGCTGCCCACCTTCGCCGCGTTTCCCTACACCATCGCGGATGGCTCCGTCGTCCCCGCCCAGCACGCGAGCTTCCTCGGCAAAGTCCACGACCCGCTGCTCGTGCTGCGCGACCCGAGCGAGCCTGGCTTCGGCCTGCCGGAACTCAGCCTCCCCGCGAATCTCTCCTACGACCGCCTCGCCGCCCGCCGCGAGCTGCAGAAAGTCGTGGATGCGCAGTCCCGTCTGCTCGACTACTCCAGCACCGCGCGCGGTCTGGACGCCTATTACGACAAGGCGCTGGCGATGCTGCATTCCACGAAGCTTCGCGAAGCCTTCAATCTCGACCGCGAGCCCAAGGAACTGCGCGATGCCTACGGCCGCACGCCCTACGGCCAGAGCTGCCTGCTGGCGCGGCGGCTGGTGGAGTCCGGCGTGAAGTTCGTGCAGGTTTATTTCTCGGAGAGCATCGGCGGGCAGAGCACCACCGACGGCGGCTGGGACACGCATGGCTTCAACAATACGCGCATGTTCCCCATCATCGAGAAGCGCCACCTGCCCATCACCGACCAAACGCTGCCGACCTTCCTCAACGACATGGACTCGCGCGGCCTGCTCAAGGAAACCCTCGTCGTCTGGGTGGGCGAGTTCGGCCGCACGCCGCGCATCAACTCCAACATCAGCCGTGACCACTGGCCACAATGCTACACCGCGTTGCTGGCCGGCGCAGGGGTGAAGAAAGGTTTTGTTTACGGTGCCTCTGACAAACACGGCGAATACCCCGCCGACAAGCCGGTGAAGCCCGACGACCTCGCCGCAACGATTTACCACCTCCTCGGCATCGACCCGCACACGGAAGTCCGCGACACCCTCAAGCGGCCCATTCCCATCAGCTACGGCAAGGCCATCACGGATGTGATG
>CAZQEW010000278.1:0-2094 GCA_964591495.1 uncultured Klebsiella sp. | reverse complement strand
GGTCATCGAGAACACACTCTCGACCATCGGCAAGGGGATGCTCGGCCTGACGATCGGCTGCGCGCGCTGCCACGACCACAAGTTCGACCCCATCTCCACCGAGGACTACTACGGCCTCTACGGCTACTTCGCGAGCACCCAGTATCCGCACGCCGGCACCGAGCAGGGCCGCGCGCGCAAGAACTTCGTCCCGCTGCCCGACGGCGGCATCGCATGGGCCGTGACGGACAAGAAGAAGCCCGAAGACATCGGCGACGTGTTCATCCAGATGAAGGGCGACCCAAAGTCACCCGGAGACAAGACCCCGCGCGGTTTCCTCTCGGTGCTGAACAAGTCCACGCCGCAAATCCCCGCCGGCGAATCCGGCCGCCTGCAACTGGCGCAATGGATTGCCAGCGCGGATAACCCGCTCACCACGCGCGTCGTCGCGAACCGCATTTGGATGCACCACTTCGGCAAGGGCGTTGTCGAGACGGCGGACACGTTCGGCGCGCAAGGCCGCCCGCCCACGCACCCGGAGCTCCTCGACTGGCTCGCGGGCGAGTTCGTCCGGCGCGGCTGGTCGTTCAAGGAGATGCACCGGCTGATTCTGACCAGCGCGACGTGGCAGCAATCCTCCTTCGTCGGAGACGATGTGACGGGTCTCACTTCAAAAGCTGATCCCGAGAACAAACTCTACTGGCGCTTCCCCCGCCATCGCCTCGACGCCGAGTCCATGCGCGACGCCACGCTCTTCGTCAGCGGGCGGCTCAAGACCGGCAACCCCGGCGCGCACCCGTTCCCCAAGCCGAACGAGAAGAACGAGTATCCCTACACCCAGCACCGCCCCTTCCTCGCGGACTCCAGCCATGAGTATCGCAGCGTGTATCTGCCGTCGCGTCGGCTGGGCAAGCATCCCTACATGGAACTTTTCGACGGCCCGAACCCGAACGAGTGCAACGCCCGCCGTCCCGTTTCCACGGTGCCGCTCCAGGCGCTCTTCTGGATGAACAGCGACTTCATCCGCGACAACGCCCGCTCACTCGCCGTGCGCGTCATGTCCGCCAGCCAGCAGCCCGAAGAACGCATCCGGCAAGCGCACTTGTTCGCCTACAACCGCCCGCCCACCAAAGATGAACTCAGCGACCTGACGAGTTACACGAAGGACTACGCCAAAAGCATGGGCGAGAAAGACCCGGCCGAACGGGAACTCCGCATCTGGACCAGCGTGTGCCGCCTGCTGCTGTCCGCGAACGAGTTTGTGTATCTGGATTGAATGCCATGGACCGCACAACCCGTTCAAAACCACCCGTCGGCATGCTTCGCCCCGTCAGGGGCGAAACAACAGTAGCCGTGGGTGAAGTGAGCAACGCGAACGAAACCCACGGTTGCGTCCCCAAATACACCCGCAACCGCGTAGCGGTTGAACCCGGTGGCTTGCGGACGGAATCGTTCAACCGCTACGCGGTTGCGATGGGTTTTCCGGTTGTCCGTGGGTTGCGTTCGCGTTGCTCACTTCACCCACGGCTACTGATGTTTGGCTCCAACGGAGCCACTCGCCCGTGCCGTCGGTTTGCAGCCGAAGTCCGTGGTCAACAGCATTTCGAGCGCGTCTCGACGAGTCCACCCGCAACACGGCGACTGGAAGTCGCCGGCACGGGTTCATGGTGTCAAGGCGCGGCATTCGGACCGTGGAATGTCTCCTTGTGGGGGACGGCGAGGGAGAGCGGTTCAATTCAGTAATAGGCCCCTTGGCGCATATGGATAAATTCTTATCAGGTGCTACTCGGTTGTTTCTGTTGCTGGCGGTGGTTGCCGTTGTGGCGTTGCTGTTTGCATTGCCGACGATCGGTCCGTTGTTGTTTACCGACGTGCTACCGGAGAGATTCCGGTTTGAAAACTTGCCGCTCTGGTTGCAGATACCCATTGGCTGTCTTATGGGACTCTACGGCATTTTGGAGATATGGGTATTCTGGAAGCAGGCAGTCGGAACAAAATCGGATGATCCGAAGACCTAAACAAGGCACTGCATCTTCTCCCCAATGAACTCACTCCCCTTCTCCCGCCGTTCATTGCTCCAGCGCTCCGCCCTCGCCACGGGCGCGTGTGCCGGCT
>CAZQEW010000277.1:0-2255 GCA_964591495.1 uncultured Klebsiella sp. | reverse complement strand
AGGCTGTTGGTCTGGTTCACCGAGAGCAGGCCGCGCGTGGCATCCGCATTGATGGCCGTGGTGAAGACATCCACGAGCCGCCAGTCGTTGGTCGGGCTCGTGTCCGTGCTGTGCGCCCAGTAGAACCAGTTGGTGGGATTCGGAATGTCCGATTTCAGGTAGAACGTCTGCCACGGCGTGCCGCGATGGACGCGCCCGATCCAGCCGAGGTTGGCGAACTTGCGCTGCGGGAAGTCCCACATGTCCGAGCTGACAATGCCCGCGTCCTTGAGCCGCTGGTCGTAGGCAGCGGGGGTGACGTTATAATAGCCGGGCAGGTTCGCCAGCCGCGTGCCGGTGGTGTCAATGCCCCGGCCCCAGGGGTTGTAATAGCGGTTGAGGCCGCCGTTGGTGACGAACGAGAGCCGGCCATTGACCAGGCCCAAATCCACCCGGTAAAGCGATCCCGGCGGGGGCGGAACCGCGATGGGCGGCACGATCGGGGTCACCTGGTCACCGGTGCTGGTGCGGAAGGGGTCCGTGATGTCACGCGTGGTGTAGTGGACCAACGGGTCGTTCACCTCCCAGGACACGTTGTAAGCGATGGTGCGCGTCGGGCTGAACGGAGCCTGCAGGACGAGGATGTTTGTGTTGAGCGACTGGTTGGGATTGAAGCCCGGCACGCCGGACAGGCCCATCCAACGGCGGAAGCGGTCGATCTCGCGGGTGATCGGGGTGTTCAGGCTCCAGTTCCGCCAGAGATTGGTGCTGCCGGCGTTGAAGTTGGTGCAGACCTCGACCTGGTTGCTCACCCCGAGCGTCTGGACGAAGGGCCCGACTCCGGCGCGGTTGGTGAACCAGAAACGCACCGGATCCTGAAGCGCAGCCTGCGGCGTGGCCGCGCCGTTGGTCACGCGCAGCGCCGTGGCAAGGTCCATGCCGGCGATGAGGTTGGTGAGGTTGACGAAGTCCACGACGTGGTTGCTGTCGACCAGGGCGAAGATGACGGAGTTGGTAATCGTGATGCCCAGCCGCAGGTCGGGGAAGCCGTTGGAGCGGTTGAAGATGCTCGGGCTGCCGGGGCCGGTGGGGCTGGCCGGGATGAAGCCGCCGTTGGTGAAGCCCGGCAGCGGCGGGTAGTTGGTGGCATAGGCATAGCCCAGCGCCACGTTGGTCGAAAGCTGCGGGACGTTGGTGAAGAAGAAGCTTTTGAAGGAGGCGAAGAAGTTCGAGGTGCCCGGCCATGCCCCGGAGACATAGGTCTGGCTCAGGCCGTTGGTGGTGACATTGGTGTAAATGGGGCCGAACTCATTGGTCAGGACAATTCGCGCGATGTTGGTGGCCACCAGCTGGAGCTGACGCGGGTAGGCGGCAAAGTAGGAGTTCCACGCCTCGAAGCCATAGATGTTCGTCAGCCCCATCACGAGCGATTCGTTGGTTTGCACGGGGCGCGGGTTCACCGCCGCCATGGGGCCATTGTTGGTCGCGGCGCTCTTGATGAACTCAAGCCGGCGCGTGACGGAGAAGCGGGTCTGCACACCGAACTCGTTGAAGTTCGGATACCCTTTCTTCGCTCCCATGATGACCGGCGTGCCGGCAAAGAGGCAGAGGTTCGAGGCGCCGATGGTCCCGCCGGCGGTGGTATACATGAGCATCCGCGCGTTCGGATCGCTGAGGTCATACACCGGCAGGCTCAGGAGCGTGGCCGCATCGGTGCCGTTGGTCGTGTAGCCGACGATGTTAACGAAGTCGTTGCTGGGCCAGAGGTTGGTATTGGCAAAGCCGAAGACGGGCCGCCAGACGGTCGGATAGGCGGGCGCATTGCCGTCCCACGTGGTGGCGTCAAGGAGGTTGGCCGTGAACTGGAGCAGGCGGTGCGTCTCGGGCAGGTAGTAGCTGAACGGGAAGATCGGGATGTTGGTGACGCTGAGGGTCGAGTTGATGTTGGTGCCCACGAAGGTCGTGCCAAAGTAGTAGTTGGTGACCAGCAAGTTGGTCTCCGCGCCGCCGAAGCCGGTCCAGTTGGTGTTCACAAACACGCTCGGGATCAGGCTGGCGCGGAGCATCAGTTCGGCGGTGGAATAGAAGAACGTGTCGGCGCTCCAGTTGGTGAAGCCGAAGGCCTCGCCGCCGGCCGTGCCGCCGAGCGGATTATTCAGCCAGTTCAGGTTGAGCTTGTTGGTGACCGGCCAGGACTCGGTGCCCAGCACCTCCATGAGCCGGTAGGGCGCCCGGCGATCCGTGTCGCCGGCCAGCGTGTTGGCGAGGTTGGTGGA
>CAZQEW010000276.1:0-2304 GCA_964591495.1 uncultured Klebsiella sp. | reverse complement strand
GCAAGCCCGTCAGCGCGTCTGGCTCGCTGGAATCGCTGCGCGCGGCCGTGCTGGACAAGGACATGCACTGGCACGCGCGCTACCGCTCCCGCGACGCGAACGACGTGTTCGGCGGACGCTCGACGCTGAAGTTCGTGGACGACCAGAGCAACGCCGAGGTGCTCCAGCACGAACTGAAAATCTGGGACGTGCTCACGGCGAACCGCGACGAGCGCGTCTGGGCGCGCGGTGGGCAAGGACAAGGCCATTGACGACAGCAACGCGCCCAAGCCCGTGCCCGTCATCTCGAACGTCGGCGGCAAGAGCAAGAGTTCCAACGCCATGAAGGAAGGCGCGTTGCGCTACATCAGCGGCGAGGAGGGCATCAAGCACATGGCCGTGGCAAAAGGCTTTGAAGTCAACCTGTTCGCCGACGAGGCGCGCTTTCCGGAACTCATCAACCCCGTGCAGATGCAGGTGGACGCCAAGGGCCGCCTCTGGGCTTCCGTGTGGCCGACCTACCCGATGTGGGAGCCGCTCAAGCCGATGAACGACGCGCTGCTCATCTTCCACGACGACAACAACGACGGCAAAGCCGACCGCATGACGGAGTTTGCCAAGATTCAAAACCCGCTCGGCTTCGAGTTCTGGGGCGGCGGTGTGCTCGTGACCTGCCCGCCGGAAATCATCTTCCTCAAGGACACCGACGGTGACGACAAGGCCGACGTGCGCATCGTCATGCTGCAAGGGTTGGATTCCTCCGACACGCACCACGGCGCGAACAACCTCATCTACGGCCCGGACGGCGGCATCTACTGGCAGAGCGGCGTCTTCATGATGCACAACCACGAGCATCCGTGGGGACCGTCACTCCAGACCGGCGCGAGCGCGATGTATCGCTTCGACCCGCGCCGCTTCACCATTGCGATGCACGCGGGCAACTCACCCAACCCGCACGGCATCGCCTTCGACCGCTGGGGCTACCACTACGCGACCGACGGCACGGGCGGCAACGCGTTCCAGGTGCGCCCCGAGGGCAAGGGCTTCAAGATGTTCCCGCTGCTGAAGAAGGAAGTTCGCCCCGTCACTGCGAGCGAAGTCGTTTCCAGCACGCACTTCCCCGAGTCCATGCAGGGCGATTTCCTCATCTGCAACGTCATCGGCTTCCTCGGCATCAAGCACTACGCCCTCGCCCGCAACGCCACCAACGGCACCGTCTGGGGCGAACCCGCGGGCGACGAACTGACCGTGATGAAGGAGAACGCTGAAGGCACGAAGACCGAGGACAAGTCGCGCGGCTTCCTGATGAGCGGCGACAAGAACTTCCGTCCGTCCGACGCCATCTTCGGTGCCGACGGTGCGCTCTACGTGGCCGACTGGCACAACGTCATCATCGGCCACATGCAGCACAACGTCCGCGACCCGAACCGCGACCACAAACACGGCCGCATCTATCGCGTCACCGCGAAGGGCCGGCCGTTGCAGGCACCCGTGGCCATTGCCGGTCAGCCGATTCCCGCGCTGCTCGAAAACCTGAAGCATCCCGCCGACGGCGTGCGCCACCGCACCCGCGTCGAGTTGAGCGCGCGCGACACGAAGGAAGTCATCGCCGCAACGCAGGCTTGGCTGAAACAGTTCGACCCGACGAAGGCCGAGCACGCGCATCACTTGCTCGAAGGCCTGTGGCTCCACCAGCAGCACAACGTGCAGAACGCCGCGCTCCTTGACCAAGTGCTGAAGTCCCCTGAGCCGCACGCGCGCATCGCGGCGAACACGGTGAAGCACCTGTGGTTCAACGTGGAAGCCAGCACCCGCGGCGGCGTCATCGCCGGCATGGCCGAGGTCGCCGCGCAGAAGTCCGGCATCCTCTCCGACACGCCCGCGCTCACGACCATCCGCATCGGCACCATCCCGGAGAAGATGATGTATGACGTGAAGCAGCTCGCCGTGAAGCCCGGCAAGAAAATCAAACTGACCTTCGCGAACCCGGACTTCATGCCGCACAACCTGCTGCTCGTGAAGCCCGGCAAGGCCAACGAGATCGGCGAGAAGGCGATGGCGCTCGGCGCGAAGGGCTTTGAAGTCGGCTTCGTTCCCACCAGCCCCGACATCATCTGGGCCAGCAAGCTCCTCGACCACGGCAAGGAACAGGTCATCGAGTTCACCGCACCTCAGACTGAAGGCGCCTATCCCTACGTCTGCACCTTCCCCGGCCACCACCTCATCATGCGCGGCACGCTCATCGTGGCGAACAACCCCGCCGAATTCCTGGCGAAGAACCCCGAGGCCGCGCCCAAAATCACCGAGTGGAAGCTCGCCGATTTC
>CAZQEW010000275.1:0-2316 GCA_964591495.1 uncultured Klebsiella sp. | reverse complement strand
GATGGTCAGCGCGGCCACGGTCACGGCGGTCAGCGCCTCCATCTCCACGCCGGTCTGCGCGGCAATCTTTGCTGACGCGGTGATGACCACGCGGTCTCGGCGGGCGGGAATCGCGAAGCTGACTTCGCAGTGCGTGATGGGCAGCGGGTGGCAGAGCGGAATCAGCTCGCCGGTCTTCTTCGCCGCCTGAATCCCCGCGAGCCGCGCGGTGGCCAGCACGTTGCCCTTCGCGATGGCGTTGGACTCGATGAGTTTCAGCGTGGCCGGCTGGAGGCGGATTTCGCCGCGCGCGACGGCCTCGCGGAGGACGACGGGCTTGGCGGACACGTCCACCATGCGGGCTTCGCCGGTGCGGGTGAGATGGGAGAGGCGTTTCATGATTGGGTTTCGCCGGCCAGACGCAGTGCGGTTGCAAACGCATCGTTGTCCAAGCGGAAGCCGAGTTGGCGAAGTTCTTTGAGCGGCGGTTTGATTTCACCCAGCAGGCCGGAAGTCCTCGCCCGCAATAGGACGCCCACGGTGCCGGTGAACCTCAGCCCGTGCCGTTGGGCGTGTGCGCGGGCGCGACCGTCATCCACAATCGCCAGCGCGCTCAGTTGGTGCGTGAGATTCAGCACTTCCCATTCACCCCGGTCCAAGTCGCCGGGTAAATAGAGGATGTTCACGGGTAGCGGCCGGATTTCGAGCCACGGCAACGAGCAGACGTCCGGCAGTGCAACGCCAAGCGCTCGACCCGCGTCGAGTTCAGCTACGACCGCAGGGGGTAGCAAAACCCGACCGTAGAGCCGCCGCAAAACCTCCAGCTTGCCGAGCAGGTGAAGATATTGAACGGGGGAGGTGTTACAGACGACCTCAGGCATTGGCGAAGTCGTGCTCAACTTCGGCGGCGGTCAGGCGGAACGCGGGCACCTGATAGTCAGTCAGCCGCTGAAGGAAGAGCGGCTTGGGCACGCCAGCCACCGCCGCTGCCGCGCCACTGGAGAGCCGGCCTAGTTCAAACAGCTTCACCGCTGCTGCAAACCGCAGTTCCTCGCCCACGCGGTCGGGGGCGACGTGCAACGCAGCGACCGCCGTGTCGGATAGGGAGAGGCTGACTTCGGTCATGGGCGGGAAGCTAGTGGCGCGGCCGAGGCGCGTCAATTGCCGGCCTGGAGTCCATTTGCCCACTCGCGGACCACCCGCCGCACGTCCTCGCCGACGCGGAGCTTGGGTTGCACAAACTTCGGCGTGAACCACGGGAACGCGCCAATCAGGTCGTGCGTCACGAGAATTTGACCATCACAATCGGGGCCGGAACCGATCCCGATGGTGGCAAAGGGAAATTGCGCGGTGATTTCCTTGGCCACGGGCGGGGTGACGAGTTCGAGCACGGCGGCGAAGACGCCGGCCTCAGCGAGGGCGGTGGCGTCATCAAGCAGCTTGGCACGGCCGGCGTCGTCCTTGCCCTTGATGCGATATTTGCCGCCTTCCTCCAAGACGTGCTGCGGCAACATGCCGAGATGGCCCATAAAGGGAATGCCGGCGGCCAGAATGGCGCGGATCTGCGGGAGGATTTCGCGTCCGCCCTCCGCTTTCACGGCTTCCGCTCCAGCAGCGACTAGGCGTTGCGCACTGGCGACGGCCTGGGCCGGGGTTTCGTAGCTGCGATAGGGCAGGTCACCGATGAGGAGCGCGCGGGGTCTGGCGCGGGCCGCGGCACGGACGTGATGTTCCATCTCCGCCAGCGTCACGTGTGTGGTGTCCGGGTAACCGAGCACGACCATGCCAAGCGAATCACCCACCAAGACGACGGGAATGCCGGCCTCATCAAGCAGCCGGGCCGTGGGATAATCATAGGCAGTCAGTGCTCCGATACGTTGTCCCGCCGCCTTCATGGCGCGGAGGGTGTCGGGCGTGATTTTGGCAGCGGCGTCCACGGCGGAATCAAACCTCAATCTGCTTCCTTCTGCCAGCCTGACTTGGGCAATTGATCCTGAAGCGATTGTTCAACGGAAGGATGCCGGATGCGTTGCTTGCGCCCAGGCGTAGGACTCTGATAGATACCCGCCGCTGTCGATTGCCATGGTCGCTTTTGCAGGTGGTTCGTTTCAGTGATGCCCAAGCCGTTCATTGAAGGGCGAGCAAAACGAATCGCTACTTGATTCCAGCGCGTATCTTGCCCCGGGCGGCAGGATTGGCAGCAACAGAAGAACGGTTGCCGGTGTGGCGAAATGGCAGACGCACGGGACTTAAAATCCCGGGACGGTAAAACGTCGTGCGGGTTCGAGTCCCGCCACCGGCACCACTCACGCCAGCAGCTTCTCCACCACGCTGCCT
>CAZQEW010000274.1:0-2318 GCA_964591495.1 uncultured Klebsiella sp. | reverse complement strand
GCGGCATGGCGTCGCGCAGGCCGCCCATTTTCCAGATGTTCTGCTCGTGGTGGCAGGCCAGAATCACCGAGCCGGCCCCGAGGAAGAGCAGCGCCTTGAAGGCCGCGTGCGTGGTGAGGTGGAACATCGCGGCTGGCGCTGCGTGCAGGCCGACGGCCATCACCATGTAGCCGAGCTGGGAAAGCGTGGAGTAGGCGAGGATGCGCTTGATGTCGTTTTGCTGGAGCGCCATGACCGCGGCGAGCAGCGCGGTGAAGCCGCCAATCCATGCGATAAACTCCAGTGCGTGCGAGCCGGGGATATCGAGCAGGAAGAAGATGCGGCAGAGCATGAACACGCCGGCGGCGACCATCGTGGCGGCGTGGATGAGCGCGCTGACGGGCGTGGGGCCTTCCATCGCGTCCGGCAGCCAGACGTGCAGCGGGAACTGCGCGGACTTGCCCATCGCGCCCATGAAGAGCAGCAGGCCGACGAGCGTGGCGAGGACGTTGGGGTGGACGGCCCACCAGTTCGCGCTGCCAACGAGGCGGTTGAGCGGCTCCACGAGACTGGCGAAGGGAAACGCCTTGCCGTCGAGCGTGGCCGCGAGTTCAGCGAAGTTCACCGAGCCGAGCGCGAGCCAAGTCAGGATGATGCCGAGGATGAAGCCAAAGTCGCCGACGCGGTTGGTGAGGAAGGCCTTCTTCGCAGCGTCGGCGGCGGAGTTCTTCTCGAACCAGAAGCCGATGAGCAGGTAGCTGCTCACGCCGACCAGTTCCCAAAACACGAACATCATGAAGAGGTTGTTCGCCAGCACGATGCCGAGCATCGAGAACGTGAAGAGGCTCAGGCTGGCGAAGTAGCGGCTGTAGCTGCGGTCGCCGTGCAGGTAGCCGCGGGAATAGATGTGAATCATCAGCCCGACGCCGGTCACGACCAGGAGCATGAGCTTGGAGAGCGGGTCGAGCAGAAAGCCGAAGGAGATTTTCAGGTCGCCGACGGCCAGCCAGTTGAAGGCAAACTCCTGCGGCTTGTCGGGGGTGAAGGCGAACAGGCCGAGGCTCAGCACGAAGCCGAGGGCAATCGCGCCGATGGAAAGTTGCGCGCTGAATTCCTCATCCTTTTTCCAGAACAGGGCGATGCCGGCCGCCGTCAGCAGGGGCAGCAGCAGCACCAACAGCGCGGACATTCCGGCAATGCTCAGAGTGGATTCCATGTCAGAGTTTCAGCGAGGTCAGGTCCTCCACGTGCGCGGACTGGCGCTTGCGGTAGAGCGCGACGATGAGCGCGAGGCCGACGGCGACTTCCGCCGCCGCGACGGTGATGATGAAGAAGACCATCATCTGGCCGGTGAGGTTTTCGTTGAAGCGCGAGAAGGCGACGAGCGCGAGGTTGGCCGCGTTGAGCATCAGCTCCAGCGACATGTAGATGACGAGGACGTTGCGCCGCAGGATGACGCCCAGCAGCCCGAGGCAGAATAGCATCGCGCTGACGGTGAGGTAGTGTTCGAGGCCGACGTTCATTTCAGCTCCTTCTTGCTCAGGAGAATCACGCCCACCATTGCCACGAGCAGGAGGACGGAGACGATTTCAAAGGGGAGGAGGAACTGGCCCTTGGTGAAGAGCTCGAGGCCGAGCGCCTTGGTGTCGCCGATGACGCGCGGGTTGGCGGCTTGGTTGAGGTCGCCGCCCCAGATGGTGCGCGTGAGCAGGAAGCCCAGGCCCAGCACCGCGCCCGTGCCGGTCACGATGCCGAAGAGGTTTATCTTCCGGCGCTGCTCCTCCTTGAGGTCGAGGAGCATGATGACGAAGAGGAAGAGCACCATCACCGCGCCCGCATAGACGAGGATTTGCACCGCCGCGAGGAAAAAGGCGTTGAGCAGCACGAAGAGGCCGGCCATCGCGCAGATGGTCAGCACGAGGAACATCGCGCTCGTGACCGGGTTGCGGCTGAACGGATTGGCCACCACCAGCGCGCCGAAGAGGAGCGTGAGGAAGGCGAAGAGGTAAAAGAGGATGTCGGGTAATGACATGTGCGATGCCTAGACCTTCACCGGGAAAGTTTCCTGCTCCTTCGCCTCCTCCAGCTTGTGATTCCACTTCTGGATGCCGGGGTGCGTGCCGCCGAGGGCGAGGAGCTTCTCCTTGTTGTAAATCATCTCGCCGCGCGCGAGGCCGGTGAGCGAGAAGTCGCTCTTCAGGAAGATGGCTTCCTCGGGGCATACTTCCTGGCACAGGCCGCAGAAGATGCAGCGGAGCATGTTGATTTCGAACTCCTCGGGCATCTTCTCCGCGTTGGTGCGGTCGGCGGGCTTGCCGGTCGGGCCGGGTGGCGTGATG
>CAZQEW010000273.1:0-2377 GCA_964591495.1 uncultured Klebsiella sp. | reverse complement strand
TGCGCCGCAAATGGAGCCACTTCGCCGCCCTGCCAAGAGCGGAGGTCCGGCTGTTCCTGCGTGCTTGTTGGATGCTCGTGCAAGTGGACCTGGAACTGCGGCTTAGACCTTGGCAGCGGAGCCATGAGCGGCTGGCAGCTTGGGCAGCCCGCCACCGCACCCACAGTGGCCCGCCACCCGCACGGCTCGCTTGGTTGGTCGCCCGCGCAGCCCGGAACGTCCCCTGGCCAGCCACCTGCCTCCGCCGATCGTTGGTCCTATGGGCTTTGCTGGCCCGAGCAGACGAACCGGCTGAACTACGCGTTGGGTTCCGACGCGAAGGAGGAGCATTCGAAGCGCATGCGTGGGTGGAACACCGCGGGCGGGTGCTCAATGATTCCCCGGACGTGCACGAGCGCTACGCCGTGCCGGCCGAGACGCTGGTTCGCACCATGACCCCGCCGACCGGGAATGGGAGTTGAATTCTCCCGATTAGCGGACCATGGTGTGGGAGCTGTTCAGTCGCCAGCCGACATTCATGTCCACTCCGGTCGCAATTGAGTTTACCGACGCCACGGTGGTGGCCGTCTCCCCGCGCCAGATCTCCACATCTCTTGGGGCGGAGCAGGCCATCCTCCAGCTCGATACGGGCAAATACTTCAGTCTCAATCCGGTTGGGGCTCGGGTCTGGCAACTCCTCGCCCAACCGCGCTCCATCGGCGAGGTGCTGGCCACCTTGCTTACCGAGTATGAGGTTCCCGCTGAGCGCTGCCGGGCTGATTTGCTTGCCCTGATTGGGAAGCTACAAGTCGCGGGTTTGGTCGAAGTGCGGTCGGCTTGATCTCAGCCCGCCCGCAGCATGAGTTCATTTTGCACTTACAGCCTTTACGGCCTTCGTATCCAGTCGGAACTGCCGCTGACCGCCCCCGTTGCTGACGAGTCCGACGAGGTGAACCTAATCATTCGCCGTGGCGAGGGACTTCCGGCCGCTGCCACGGCACCTCCGGGCGAGATTTGGGCCAAGGCCGATTTCGGAAATGGCTTCGGCGTTCAGTTGACGAAGCTGAAAAGCGGCTGGTCGCTTTTCTACCCACAGACCGGGGAAGTCCGCCTCTCCAACGACCTGCGCAGCGCCACCGCCCACGCGCTGCCGGGCAAGGACGCGATTCTTCCGCTACTGCTCATCGGCAGCGTGCCAGCCTGGTGGTTGAGCCTGGGCGGCGAGGCCATCCTGCACGCCAGCGCCGTGGCCGTCGGCGACGAGGCTGTCGCCTTCATCGGCGCTTCCGGCATGGGCAAGTCCACGCTTGCGACCTTGCTCTGCTCGGCGGGAGCCAGTCTCATCACGGACGATGTGCTGCGTTTACGGCCCGAGGGTGAATCATTCCATTGCCACTGGGGCACTGGCGAATTACGGCTGCGCCCCAACGCGGCCTCGCTAGCGGGAAAGTTTCCGCCCTCCAAAACAAGCCGCTCAGCGGATGGACGTGCCACGCTGCTACTGCCCAGACGAGGGGCAGCGCTGCCGCGACTTCGCGCCATCTACGTTCCACGACCGTCACGGGAACACCGGGAGTTGGTAGCCAAGCCTCTGTCTCTGGTGCATGCATCCTTCCACCTGAACGGCTTCGCCCGCGTTCTGGGTTGGCGGGTGGAGGAACCCCGGCGGCAGCAGTTCACGGCGTTCGCACAAGTGGCCCAGCGCGTGCCGGTCATCGAAGCAGCTGTGCCGTGGGGACCGCCCTTCGCGTCGGATCTGCCACGCCAGTTGTTCGCCGCTGCTGGGATCACGCTTGGAGAAGCCGTCGGCTTGGGATAAGGAAAGGCCGTCCAGCCTTGGCTCGGCAGAGCAAGGCAGCCGATAGCTGCGCCTCACATGCAACCTGCGTCGACCCACACACAGCACCGCCCCAGCCGCCTGGTGGATTTGTTGTGGTTCGGCGCGCCGCCGGGACAGGGTGGTGAAAGCGGTTCCCGGCCAATCGGCGTATCCGACTGGCAGCGTGTGTTAGACCTCGCCGTTCGGCACGGGCTCGGCACGTTAGTTGCCGCTGAGTTGCTGGACTGCGCCGGCTTGGAACTTCCCGCGGAGATTTTGGTGAAGTTGAAGGAAATCCGCGAACGCGCTGCACGGCGAGCGCTCACACAGATCGCGGAACTGCTCCGCGTGCTGGCCGCCTTCCAGCGCGAGGGCATTCCCGCACTGACCTTCAAAGGGCAACTCCTCGCCCAGCAGGCCTATGGCGATGTCTCCCTTCGCTCGTGCTTCGACCTCGACATCTTCGTGCCGGAAGCGGAGGTGTTGCGCGCCAAACAGGCACTGGTGGCACGGGGCTACCGACCGGAATTCGCTCTGCTGCCACACCAGGAGGCGGACCTTTTGCGGATCGAATGCGAA
>CAZQEW010000272.1:0-2388 GCA_964591495.1 uncultured Klebsiella sp. | reverse complement strand
TGCGCATCCACGACGCGCTCAAGGCCGGCCGCTACCCCAACTGCTCCCAGCTCGCCCAGGCCATTGAGGTCTCCACTCGCACCATCAAGCGGGACGTGGACTTCATGAAGTTCCGGCTGGACCTGCCGATCGAATACGACGCCCGCCGCTACGGCTACTACTACAGCAAGCCGGTCGAGAAATTCCCCAGCGTGCCCGTCACCGAGGCCGAGGTATTCGCGTTGCTGGTCGCCCACAAGGCTATTGCCCAATACCACGGCACCCCGTTCGAGCAACCGTTGCAAGTCGCCTTCCGCAAACTCACCGGCCAGTTGAACGACAGCCATGCCTTGTCGCTGGGTAATCTGGAGCAAGCGCTGTCGTTCCACCCATTTGCCCCTGACGAGGCTGACCTGGAGACGTTCCAGATCCTCAGCCAAGCATTGCAGGAACAACGCGCCGTGCAGTTCCTCTACAAGAACCTCGGGGCCGACAAGGCGCAGACCCGGCGGGTGCATCCCTACCATCTGGCCTGCGTGGAGAACCGCTGGTATCTGGTCGCCCACGATCCAGCCCGCGAGGCGATGCGCAACTTCGCCATGACCCGGATGCGGCGCGTGGCTCTGCTGCCAGACCGCTTTACCCTGCCGAAAGGCTTCCGCATCGAGGAGTATCTCAAGGGCAGCTTCGGCATCTTCCAGGCCGGCGATGACTTCGAGGTGGTGGTGGATTTTGACAAGTGGGCCGGGGAGTTGGTCCGGGAGCGCAAATGGCACCGGTCGCAGCAGTTGGTTGATTTGCCCGGCGGCGGAGTCCGGCTGCACCTGCGCCTCAACAACCTGGCCGAGGTGGAGCGGTGGATTCTGAGCTGGGGGACGCACGCCACGGTGGTGCGGCCCGAGCGGCTGCGGGAGGCGTTGCAGAAGATTGGCCGAGAGCTGGCCGCCCGCTATGCCATGTAGGGGCTCCACCCGCCCTGTGACCACGGATGGCGAACGGGGTGTGCTAAGCTCGTTTGCATGACTGAGAAGCCTTCCCGCCGATCTCCCGTGGCCCAATCGCCGCTCAGCTCTGCCGCTGTGGATGGCCTTTGCGAGCTGCTGTCCGCTTATCTTGATCTCGGCGTGCCCACGCCGCAGGAACTGCTCGATCTGCTGCCGGAGGATGCTTTTGCCGCCGGGGCCAAGTCAGGCAAGGCGGTTGTGCCCTGGAGTATTCCCGCCTGCTTCTCCCCCCTCTATTCGGCTGACACGCCTACGGCTTCGATGCGGAAGCTAGGGCCGGTGGCGTGGCATGCCGTGGCGGAAGGACTATGCCATCTGCACCGTCCGGAGCCGGTCACGCCGGAGCAGTTGCGCCGCCTGCACGCACCGGATTATGTGGACGACTTTCTGGCTGGCCGGGAGCCACTGGCTTCCTCACAGGGGTGGGAGTGGACGCCGGAGATTCGCAGCGGCGTGCTGGCTATCAACGGCGGCCAGTTGCTCGGGGCCAAACTCGCCTTGAAGCATGGTCTTGCCGCAAACATCGCGCAGGGGTTTCACCACTCCGGCTACGCGATGGGGGCCGGTTTCTGCACCTTCAACGGGTTGGCCCTGGTCGCTCAGGAATTCCCAGACCAGCGGGTGTTCGTGCTGGATTGCGATGAGCACGGGGGCAACGGCACCGGGGAGTTCACGGAACGGCTGGAGAACCTCTTCAACTTCTCCATTCATGGGAGCCCCTTCGGGATGTTTACCACGGCCCGGAGCATCCGCCGCACGTTGAAGAAGGTGACTAGAAACTTCTCAGCCTATCGCGACGCGTTGACCGAGGCTTTCGGCTGGATCGAGAAATGGCGGCCGGACTTGATCCTCTATCAGGCTGGCGCGGATCCGCACCTCAACGATCCGCTGGGCTCATTGGGCATGACCACGGAGCAGATGCGAGAGCGCGACCGCATTGTATTCGAGTTCTGCCGGCAAAAGGGGTTACCCGTGCTGTTCGTGCTGGCCGGTGGCTACCAGGAACCCATCCGCGAGAAACTGCTGCCGCTGCACTTGAACACGTTCCGGGCGGCACAGGAAATCTGGCAGAGGTAGCCGCCCACGTTGGCCGTGGCGGTCGCGCTGCCGTGTGCCACTGCATACACCACCTAGGGACGGCGGTTGTCTCACCCCTTTGCCAGGATGCTGTCATGACTGACCCCAACATCGCCTGTCCCGAGTGCGGTGCGAGCATTCCCCGGGGCCAGGTCGCGGGTCCCCATGTCCATGCGCGCCGAGTGGACGCCCAGCAGTGGCGAGGGCAGGTGTGGACTCACCACCGCTTACGCCATTGACGGTTGCGGGAAAGCCTCCACCAGACGGCGGCCAGCCGGTTGCAGACCTATGCCCCGTCGGTCCAGCATGCCAGACCCACCGCGAATCA
>CAZQEW010000271.1:0-2419 GCA_964591495.1 uncultured Klebsiella sp. | reverse complement strand
CTTGCGGAGCAGCATCCGTCGGCCATCCTTCTTCTCCTGCATCGCCCAACTCGGGTTGCTGGTGAGCCGGGCGACCTCAGCTTCATCAATGCCGTTGAGGAGCTGCGGCATCAAGCCGGAGACCTCGTTGGCCTTGTCACTGTGCTGGTAGGGCGTTCCTTCAGCGCCTTCGGTGTAGCCCTTGGCTTTCTTCTCCTTCACGAGCTTCTCGAAGATCATCAGTGCCGCGTCGTAATAGATTGGGGCTGTCGTCTTAGTTCCTGTGCTAAGGGTCGAGCCACGGCGACCAAAGGCGATGTTGACGACAAAGCCGTCTTCCTTCGGTTCGAGCCGGACGTGGTATTCCTTGTCGCTGCTGCCTTCGCGGTAATAGAGGCTCGTTGATTTGCATTCTTCCATCGTTGCGGTCATGGGTTTCCTTTCTGGGGTTGAAACGAAACGGGCCGGAGAGGATGAACTCTGCCGGCCCGTCTCTGGGGGTGGGTTGTTAGGTTGGGGAAAATCTCCGTGACGCCCCCGAATTTACGGTTGGGTCATGGAGCGAGGGGGAAACTGCTGGCGGAAAATGAAACGGGCTGGCGTGGGCGTATTTACTAACTGACCGACTGCCTTCTGCAACTGACCCAAACCAACAGCTGCAACTGACACCGACCACTAACACTGACGCCCACGTCAGCCACGCAGTAAGATAGCACAGGTTGGCGCTCCGCAAGGGACTTTTTTAGGGCCGCTCGCAGCTGGCAGCCGGACGCCGGCTAGGTAGTAAGGAAGTAGCCCAACTCGCGTAACGAGGTGGGCCGCTCGCCGATGATGAGGTGGTCGAGCAGCTCGATTTTCAGGAGCCGCCCGGCCCGGATGAGGTCGCGGGTTTCGCGGATGTCGGCATCACTCGGGGTGCTGTCGCCGCTGGGATGGTTGTGCGCGATGATGGCGGCATGACCGGCCAGTGCAATGACGGGCCGGAACACTTCGCGTGGATGGACGTTCACCGAATCGAGCGAACCCAGCGCGACGAGGTTGTGGCCGAGGATGTGCCGGCGGACGTTCAGCACAAACACCACCAGCGCCTCCTTGCACGGGTCATACCACGGGGCCGAGGGGATGTTGGCGTGCCAGTAGGCGGCCACCTGCTCGGGCGTGTCGCAACGTGGGGACGGGGCGACGCATTCACGCAGGCACACGAACTTGAACTCTGCCGGGGCCTTCATCGCTTGCCTTTCACCGGCGGGGCAACCGCCAGTTCGTCGAGGTGGATGTGGCGGTGCAGTTCGCGGGCGGTGATGGCCCGTCCGAGTCCGCTCGCCTCAATCGCCTGGGTAACATCCGCCCATTCGAGTCCGTATTGCGGGCGGTAGTTGGCGTGGAGGGTGAGCAGGATGGTGCGGGCCTGCTGTTCAGTCAGCACGGTCCTGACTTCATTGGCGGCGCGGTGGACGTCGTTGGTGGTCCACACAAGCACGATTCGGTCGGCCCAGTAGTCGGTGAGGAGCTGTTCGGCTTTGGCGACGCTCTTCAAAGCCGGTCGCAGGATCTGCAGCAGTTCGTTAACGAGCTGGTTCATGGGGTGAACTTGGTGATGGTGCAGGCCTCGCCGTCGAGGGGGCTGATTTCGAGCTGCTCCGGGGGCAGATGCTCCACGTCGTAGTCGAGGCCGTGAACCTCGCAGCCACGCGGGATGTCGTGCGCCTCCTTGAAGAGGCCAGACTCCACGACGACGTAGATGCGCTGCGGATGGAGGATGGCGTTAACCAGAACATTGCGGACGGCCAGCACCTTGGTCGCAATGGCCTTGAGGTCGGCAAACTGGAAGTCCATCGCATCCGCCCACTCATGCAGGTAACGGCGCGGTGATTCCCAGTCCACGATCACGACATGGGTGGTGTCGTGAATGGCCGTTTCGACGACCAGCAGGAAGTTGAAGTCCTGCGTGGATGTCTTGCCCTGCCGGTTGAGGCTGGTTTCCGCAACTGTGATCCCGGCGTGGTAGAGGGCGTGGAACTTCCCGGCTTGGGTGAGGTCGCCTTCGTTCTCGTCGTCGGGGACGTGGGCTTCATCGGTGGGTTGAAGCAGCCTCAGTGATTCGGAGAGGAACGAGTCGGTGAGATGCTCACCACGGGGCAGGGGAATGCCGTGCAGGTATAGGCTGACGGCATCCACCGCCTGCTGTTCCTCCTCCGTGAGTTGGTCCCATTGCTGGCGGGTGTAGTGATGGTTGGAGTTCATGGGTGAAAAGGGCGAGCGCCGGACACCAATGATGATGCCCGGCGCTCTGGCTTGGGTGTTTGGGGTTGGGCCACAAAGCGGCTCAAAGAAGCGCAAAGAGGATCGCTCTTTGTGCCGTCTGCGCCGCTTGGTGGCTAATCGGCGTGGCTCACGACCACCGTTTGCACTCGTTGATGAAACTGCACATCGAGCACTG
>CAZQEW010000270.1:0-2422 GCA_964591495.1 uncultured Klebsiella sp. | reverse complement strand
ACGAGTGCGAAGACCAATGCCTCCGCCTCATTCTTGTGGCCCCAGCATCCAACACTGCCCTGCCGCGTGAGGCCGAGAGCGCGGCAGGCCTCTTCATCCAACCACAAGTCGCAGACTTCCCAGGCATACTCATTGTCGCTCGTGCGTCGCACATCGGTACGTCGAACGTAGGCAGTCGGACAACGCCAAGCCTCCCGCACCAGATGGAGCAGGCACCCGAGCGTGGCCGGGTCGGTGAGGTCTGGCAAGCAGCCGTAATAAGGCGGGAAATTGTCCACCTCGTGATCAAGCAGCCGAGACTTTGACAGGCCAAGGCTGGTCTGCTCGCACCAGCGCATCCCCGGCATCCATCGCCAATGGTCGCAGGCGACGGCATGGCGTGCGAGCGCGATCTGTTCATCGTTCATTAGAACCCCCAAAAGAACGGGTCTTTTACAGCTTGGATTTCTTCGATGTGCGCCCGAACGCGAGCGCGCATCCCCTCAAGTTCTTCTGTCGAATTCCAGACGCCGTTGGTCTGGCTCCGAACCCAAATTTGGTAGCGACGCATAACTCCCGCCATGCCACCATCGGGTTGACCGTTCTTGTCGTATGACAAACACATTTCTGTGATGAACGTTGGGGTTTGCCAGAGGTTGACTGCTGGGCCTTCTTCGCCCTCGGAGAGATACAGGTTCATGCTCATTATTCATTCTTCTTTACAATTCGAGGCCGACGGCGCCGGGGGGCGGTAGACGAAAGGATCGATCATGGGTTACTCCACAGAGGCGGTAGGTGCAGATTCCAAAGCAGCAACGAGGACTTCGGCTTCGCTTTCATTCTCGATGTCAGGAGGTGGCGTCTCTCCGTTGATGCACGCCCAGCCGATGGAATAGACGGTCAGCGGCCACATCGTGGGGTCTACTCTCGCCTCGAACCGCAGGCGCTTGTTTTTCCACGGCGGCAATGATCTTGCCGAATACCTGCCGGATCATCACTCATCATCGTGGCGAATGACGATGTTCTTGATGGCTTCGGGGCCGGTCTTGTAGTCCCGATACTGGGGAACACCGTCCACGTCCCTCCCCTGAGATTGCATGTGCTTGAAGTTGCCCGTTGAGAGTTCGACCACCGGCACTTTCTCAAAGGAGTAGAATGAGTCGAAGCCGCTGTCGACCTTTCGCTCGACAGCCAGCACTTCCGTCAGACCTTCGAAGGCGAAGTTGGCGACCACAATGGCTTCGGGATCGCATGCGTTCAGGAAATGGATGAGTTCGCGGACTTTCATTATCGGATACCTCCGGCGACTGGCGCAGCTTCCAGCGCGGCGACCAGGGCCTCGGCTTCGGTCCTTCCCCGAAACAAGCGGTCATCGGCTTCATCGTTGATGTAGCAGGTCCAAATATGCCCGTCCGGCAGGGACGGGTAGACTTGAGCGACGGGAGACTTCCACGCTTCTCGCACGAGGGTGAGCAGGCAACCCAAGGTCGCGGGGTCGGAGAGGTCGGGGTATTGCTCGGGCATGTGCAGGGCCGTCACGACGGCGGCGGTGTCACTCCACCGTGCCCACAAGCCACTCCCGATGTAGCGGTAGTCGTCATGGCGCAGCATCCCTCGTAGCCAGCGCCAGCCCTTGCAGGCGACGGCGCGGCGGGCGAGGTCGATCAGTTCGTCGGTCATGGTGTCTCCCTGGTTCGGTTAGAAGGGGTACCCTTCCTCTTTACTTCTTCTGTACCTCTCTTGCCGGCGCCTGCACTCTTTGCAGAAGTGGGTGTCGCTGGCGGAATCGGGCAACCACTCTCTCGTGGCCACGCACCTCCATCCTTCCGGGACTTCGTGGTCGAAGCCTTCCTCGACTTTCTTGCACTCGTTACATCGGTAAAAGCATTTTTGTCCGAGTTTCATCTGGTTTCCTTTGGGTCATCGCGTGCGGTGTGTGCGGAGAGCCTCGAGGACCGCCTTCTCGGCGATTTCCATCGCCGTGCGTTCCACCTGGGCCGCGACCGTCAGGGGGTCGTAGCCGGGGAGGAGGGTGTTCACATACACGCCCAGTGCCACACAGGCATCCCGCACGTAGGGGTCGGTTTTGGGGTCGTAGGGACTCGGGGTTCCGTGAGTGCCATCCTCACAGTGGTCGCAGATGTGCCTGTAGAACTCGTCGTTCATGTGTGTGAGCTTGTAGCCGAGTTCGTCCCGGCAGCACCTACCTTTGCAGTAGAGGCACGGAGTGGCAGGCACCTTCAATGGGGAGGTGTCACCCTTCATTTGACACCTCCCCGTCGGGCATCAGCGAATCCCTTGTGCCACGCCTCGTGGTTCTCTCTGAGCGCGGCGCAATACGCAATCCACTCTTCGTCGGTCTTCAGCTGCCCCGGGCTGTACTTGAAGAGACCTCCCGGGATGTGTGACTCACTCCATCTCATGCCGGTGTTGTAGCCATCCT
>CAZQEW010000269.1:0-2470 GCA_964591495.1 uncultured Klebsiella sp. | reverse complement strand
CCATCCTCGAGCATATTCAGAGAGCGCTCGGAGACAATGCTGGCCTAGCGTTGGGATATTTCTTGCTGGCCGTGCTGTCGAGCCAAGTCGTGCTCCTGGCATATTCTTCCGCCGCCCGACTGTCCCATGAGCGGCGCCAGCGCAGGCTCGACCATGAGAGGTTGGAAACCTTGGTGCGGGCCGCGAAGTATCGCTACAAGGAGGCGCAGGAGGTCATCCAAGGCTGGAACGGTTACCGCAAATTCACCGTGCGTCAGAAGACGGGCGAGTGCGAGGACGTGTTTTCATTCTACTTGGTTCCGCATGACCGCAAGCCCCTCCCGCCCTTCAAGCCAGGACAGTATCTCACCTTCGGCCTCGATATTCCGGGTCGCGACAAGACGGTGGTGCGCTGCTATTCGCTTTCTGACAGCCCGACACGACCGGATTGCTATCGCGTTACGATCAAGCGCGAGAAGGCCCCACTCGACAAGCCCGGCGTGCCTCATGGGGTGGCGTCCAGTTTCTTCAGTGACCACGTCAAGGAAGGTGACCTCCTCAATGTTAAGGCACCGACCGGGCACTTTTTCTTGGACATGACCAAGAACACGCCCATTTGTCTGCTGGGTGGAGGCGTGGGCTTGACGCCGATGTTGAGCATGGCCAAGGCCGTTGCCGAGAGCGGGTCACCGCGCGAAGTCTGGCTCTTCTTTGGATGCCGGAACGGAGCCGAGCACATGCTCCGCGAGGATTTGAATCGTCTCCGGGGCTTTGACAACATTCGCGTGGTCGTCTGCTACAGCCGGCCGGGCAAGGCCGATGTCAAAGGCGAGGACTACGACCGGGAAGGCCGCGTCACCATCGAAGTGCTCAAGGAGATGCTGCCCTCGAACAACTACGAGTTTTTCATGTGCGGCAACGGAGCGTTCATGAAAGCACTGAACGATGGCCTCGAGGCATGGGGTGTCCCGGAGAAGGACATTCACTACGAGGCATTTGGTCCGGCCACGGTGAAGAAAAAAGCCGCACCCTCCGCACCTACCGGAACGACTGGCCCCGCTTGCAAGGTCATATTCGCCAAGTCTGCCAAGGAAGTGGAATGGAACCCTGCGCAGTCCAATCTCCTGGACTTCGCGCTCGAACAAGGCCTCCGCATCGAATCTGGCTGCCGAGCGGGCAGTTGTGGCGTCTGTTCCGTAGCCATCAAGTCCGGCACCGTAGATTACATCAAAGCACCCGATGCAGCCCCGGAGGGAGGCTCCTGCCTCACCTGCATTTGCCGACCCAAGGGCGACCTGGTCCTCGACGCCTGATTGCCATGGACACGGTCCACTTCGTCATCGACAAGCCCCAGCGATGGGACAGCCAATTCGACCCCGAGATGACCGAGGCGGAGGTGAATCGCCTCATGGAGATACGGCCCTTCAGCGAGATGGATCAGGGAAAGTTCTCCAAGCGCACCCCGTTGACCGGCATTCTGCTGAATGACGCCCGCATCCGGCGCTTCAAGAACGGCGAGATCATTGTCCGCGCAGGGGACTACGGTTCCTCTGCCTTTTTGGTGCTTTCCGGCCACGCCCGGGTGGTCTTGAACCCGGGCCTGCCCGCCAAAGTGCTCGGCCGGCGGAAGTCCCAGAACAAGACCCTCTTCCAAATCGTGGCCCAGCTGTGGACCAACCCACGCGATCCCGAGGTCCGCACGACCGAGGAACTGGATGACAGCACGGCCTTTCAGCCGGTCGGCAGGCGTATGGGAGTGTTTCTTCAAGACGTGCCACGCATCCTCGACGAGCACAAGACCGCCACGATGTCCCCCGGCGACTTCTTTGGCGAGATCGCCGCCTTGAGCCGAGCAGCGCGCACCTCGACCATTTTCGCCGTCGGCGACGAAACGGAACTGCTCGAGATTCGATGGCAGGGTTTGCGCGACCTGATGCGGTTCGACGACCACCTGCGGCACCACATTGACCGCATCTACCGCGAGCGGACACTCGCCACGCACTTGCGGGAGGTCCCCATTTTTAGAAGGCTGGACGATCAGCAGCTGAAACGGGTCATCGAACAGACGCAATTCGGCACCTACGGAGACTATGAATGGTCTGGCGATTACAAGCGACTCGCACGGGAGGGCACCCGTTCGCCGGAGAAGGAAACCATCATCGCCCAGGAAGGTGACTACCCCAATGGCGTCGTGCTCATCCGTTCCGGCTATGCCCGCCTAAGCCAGAAGTTCGGCCATGGCCACCGGACCCTTAACTATTTGGGAGCCGGCTGTGAGTTTGGCCTGCGGGAGATCGCGCATAACTGGACGCGCAAGGACTCGGTGCCCTTCCAGCACAGTCTGCGGGTCATCGGCTATACTCATGTCATCATCGTGCCCACGGCGGTGATGGAAGACATCGTGCTCCCCAGCGTGCCCCGCGAGGAACTGCCGGAACCGTTTACCCCTGAGGAGTTGGGGGGCGCGAACAGCTCCGCGACCCAACTGAAG
>CAZQEW010000268.1:0-2516 GCA_964591495.1 uncultured Klebsiella sp. | reverse complement strand
TACTGTGGCGGATAGGACGGTGTCGGAGGTGTAGGCATCTGTGGCCCAGGCCGCTAACAGAGCGCCGTGGAGTTCGCGGACGTGCTCTGCAAGGGCGAATTCGTGGGCCTCTGCGATTCCGATGGCGCAACCGTTACAGGCGGGTGCGTACATTCCGTGATAGCCGCTGCTGTTGCGCGTGTAGAGGCTGCGGGGGCCGGGCGCGTCGCCGTCGTCGCGCTTGTAGGTCTTGGTGTTGCTGCCTGAGTAGGCCACCGGCTCCCAGATGTTGTCGGGCTGGTAGGTTCGCACACCCTTGCCGCCGAGCGTCGGCACGAGCAGGCCGCTCACGGCGAGCGCGTTGTCGCGGACCTGCTCGGCGTCGAGGCGGAAGCGCGGGCCGCGCGCGTAGTGGCGGTTCTCCGGGTCGGCGGCAATCTTCTGCGGCGTGGCCTTCGAGTCCTGCCGGTAGGTGGCGGAGGTCACGAGCAGTTTCACGAACTGCTTCATGTCCCAGCCCTGCTCGCGGAAGGTGACGGACAGCCAATCCAGCAACTCCGGATGCGACGGCGCTTCGCCCTGCGCGCCGAAGTCGGCGGCTGATTTCACGAGGCCGGTGCCGAAGAGCTGCTGCCAGAAGCGGTTCACGGCCACGCGCGCCGTGAGCGGGTGCTGCGGGCTCACGAGCCATTTCGCGAGGTCGAGGCGGTTGGTCGTGCCGGACTTCGGCAACGGCGGGAGCACGGCAGGGACGTTGGGCCAGACCTGCTGGCCGGGCTTGTTGTATTGGCCGCGCAGCATCACGAAGCTGTCGCGCGGCTTATCCAAATCCTTCCAGATAAAGGTCGCCGGGATGGCCTTGTCGAAGTCGTCGCGCGCCTTGGCAATCGGGTTCTTCTCGGCGTGCAGCTTCTCGAACTGCGGCCGCGTCGAGTTGCAGACGAACTCGAAGTAGTAGTCGCGCAATCGTTGGTTTTCTTCCGGCTTGCGGTCCTCGGGCTTCACGGAGCGGAACAGGCGCTTCACGTCATCGGGCACGTTGGTGAGCACCTTGCCCTGGTTCTCCTTCAGCCACACGGCCAGCGACTCGGCCGGGTCTTTCGAGGGATTGCTTTCGCCCGTAATGCCGACCTTGTCCCAATAGACCGTGCCGCGGAACAACGTGAAGGCGAGGCCTTTGATTTGGTCGCCGGCCTTCAAACCGAGCTGTGACGCGGCGAACTCGAGCTTCACCCACTCGCCGAGCTTCGGCAGTTCGCCGAGGCGTTTGCGCTCGTTCGTGTTGCGCTGGCCGAAGTCAATCGCGTCGAGGTCGCCCCACACGGCGCGGTGCGACCAGTTGCCCGTATTAAACTGGAGCATCACGGACTTCGGTGGGTCCTGCGGGTCGAGGAACACGTTGAGGAAGACCTTGCCGTTGGGCGGGATGGTGAACGGCGTCTTGAGCTCGGAGAAGAAGTCCTGGCCCACGCCGGGGTCGGTGCGCTTGAGCGCGCGCTTGCCGGCGAGGACTTTGCCGTCCTGGGTCGTGACCCACTTCGCGGTCGTCGTAGCGCCGCTCGCCTCCACCTTCGCGCCGGCCGGGAAGTCATCGTCCACCCACGTCGTCTCGAACTTCTTCATCGGCGGCGGCGGGTTGAGCGTGGCCGGGTCGGTGTATTTGACCTTGGTCAGCTCGGCCTTGATGCGCGTGTCCACGGCGGCGATTTGCGCGTTGAAGGCGTCGAGCTTCTTCTGCTGTTCCGGCGTGGTGAGTTTGAGCGTGGGTGCGGTGAGCAGGGCGTTGCCGTCCATGGCGGGGTCCGCGTTGCTGTGGAAGAAGGCATACATCGAGTAAAAGTCCTTCGAGGAGATCGGGTCGTATTTGTGGTCATGGCAGACCGCGCAGCCGGCGGTGAGGCCCATCCACACGCTCGCCATGGTCTCGGTGCGCTCGACGGCGTAACGGTAAATCCATTCCTCGTTGATGCTGCCGCCCTCGCCGGTGGTGACGTTGCAGCGGTTGAAGCCGGTGGCTATAAGCTGGTCCTGCGTCGGGTTCGGCAGCAAATCACCCGCGAGCTGCTCGATGGTGAACTGGTCGAAGGGCAGGTTGCGGTTGAAGGCGCGCACCACCCAGTCGCGGTAAGGCCACATGGAACGCTCGTTGTCCAAGTGCATCCCGTGCGTATCGCCGTAGCGCGCGGCGTCGAGCCAATGCCGGCCCATGTGCTCGCCGTAGTGCGGCGATGCGAGCAGGCGGTCCACGACCTTCTCGTAGGCATTCGGTGACTTGTCCGCGAGGAAGGCGTCCACCTCGGCAGGCGTGGGCGGCAGGCCGATGAGGTCGAAGGTCACGCGGCGGATGAGCGCTTCGCGGGAGGCCTCGGGGTTGGGCGTGAGTTTGCGCTCGGCAAGCTTGGCGAGGATAAAGGCGTCGATGGGATTGCCGATCGCCGATGGTCGATTGCCGATTGAAGGAGGCGTCGCCTTCACCGGTGCGACGAACGACCAGTGCCCCTGATAGTTCGCGCCTTCCTCAATCCACTGCTTCAGCA
>CAZQEW010000267.1:0-2527 GCA_964591495.1 uncultured Klebsiella sp. | reverse complement strand
GGGATGAACGGCTCTCGCTCATCAACGATTTCGAGTTCTTCGCCCGGGTGTTGTGCCACACGGACCGCGTCTTGTTCACCCCGGGCTGCCCCCTCTACTATCGATCCGGAATTCAAGGCGGCAGCTTGTCCGGCAGCAGGGGGCGCAAGGCAGTCGAGTCGGCCTTTCATTCTGCCACTACCGGGGTCGCTCACCTCATGGCGCGCCGTTCAGACTCCGCTGCGAGGCAGGCGTGTGCCAATATGTTGCAGGACTTCATCTACACCTATTACCCTGAACATCCCGATTTGCTATCTGCGATGGAAAAGCGCATCAGGTCGGTGGGTCAGCCGAAACTCGCACCTTCCGGCGGAGGGAAATTTCAACTCATGCGGAGATTGGTGGGCTGGCGGTTGGCTAAACGGCTTCGCTTTTGATATTGCCCGCTTTCACCTTGTATGGTGCCGGCACATACATCCAGTTCAGCTAATGGCAATAATTATGCTTGGATCGCTTGCAAACTTTTCATGGAAACGATCGGTAACTTCCTATGCCAAGGTCCAGACCACACTGGGCAACCTCATCAGAAACCGGCAGTTTCAACTCCGCCGGGACCGGTTGCGCGGGCTTGCTTATTTGGATCTCGGCTGTGGCCCAAACACCCATGCGGACTTTGTAAATTTGGATTACCTCTGGCATACTGGAATTGACGTTTGCTGGGATGTCGCACGTGGCCTGCCGTTCCCTGACGGCAGGTTTCGCGGCATTTTTTCTGAGCACTGTCTGGAGCACTTCCCCCTGCCTGCGGCGGCCAAGTTGTTGAGTGAGGTGAGGCGCGTGCTCGCCCCTGGAGGGATCGTCCGCATCATCGTGCCGGACGGGGAACTGTATCTCCGCACTTACGTCGAGCAACGTGAAGGCCGAACCGCGGTTCGATTTCCGTTTCAAGATCAGGAAGCTAAAGAGGAATTGTGGACGCCTATGTGGAGCGTAAACCGGGTCTTCTACCAGGATCGCGACTCTCCGTTCGGGCATCGCGTCATTTACGATGCGTTGTTGCTGGAGGGGTTGTTGCGGAAGTGCGGCTTTACGTGGGTCCAACGGTGCGCGTTCCGACAAGGGCGTGACGCCGGGTTGCTGGTGGACACTCCGGCCCGCCAAACTGAGTCCCTTTACTTGGAAGCTGGATACGAAGCAGGCTGATGTTCGCCGTCAGTCATCTCCTCCCCGCACCTTTCACGCAGCAAGTCGTGCTGGCGTTCCTGGAGTCGGGCGCGGAGACACGCTTCTTCACGACGCTGACGCCAAGCGGACGTGATCTGGCGGCCCGGGCGCTGCGGGCGTTTGGGGTGGGGCGTTGGCGCGCGCTGTGAGGGATCCCTGCCGCAGTGGCGGAGACGTATCCGTGGCGTGAGGTGGCGCGGTTGGCGCTGGGGCGCGTCTCGCGGGACGAATTGCTGCGCGACCGCATCTTCCACTGGGGTCGCGATGGCTTCGATGAGTGGGTGGCCCGCCAGATGCGGCCTCCGTTCCAGTTGGTGTATGGCTACGAAACCGAATGTCTGGAGACGTTTCGTGCGGCGCGGGCCAATGGAATTCGCACCGTTTATGATCTGCCGGCAGCAGAACACGATTTTGTGGAACGCTTGATGGAGGAGGAAGTCGGGAAGTATCCGGCCTTCCTGACCGAAGGCCGGCGTCAGTTTCGCGCGCTGCGGGCAGAACGGACCGCCCGTCGGCACGAGGAATTCCGGCTGGCGGATCAGGTGTGCGCCAACTCCAGTTTTACTCGGGATACCTGGGTGGCAGCCGGTTTGGATGCCCGCAAGGTGACGGTGCTGCCCTTGGGGGCACCGGCTCCGGATGCCGCCGGTGCCAGTGGTGGCTCCGGTGGCTCGGGCCCGCTGCGGTTGGTGTGGGCCGGAAAGTTCTCGATGATGAAGGGCGCGCATTACCTGCTGGAAGCCTGGCGCGCCTGGGATGGTCGCCGCCAAGCTCGGCTGGAGGTGTTTGGCTCGGTCAACCTGCCGGCCGCCCTCGCCATGGAGCAGGTTTCCGGCATCACGTTTCACGGCCAGGTGTTGCGCGATCGTCTGCTGGCAGCTTTTCGGGAAGCCGACGCCTTGGTGTTTCCCACCCTGTGCGATGGGTTCGGCATGGTGGTGAATGAGGCGCTGTCGCGCGGGCTGCCGGTCATCACTACGCGGCGGGCAGGCGCGGCAGACCTCATTCGTGACGGGGAAAACGGCCGGTTGATTGAGCACGCCAGCGTGCCGGCGCTGCTGGAGGCACTGGACTGGTGCGTTTCCCATCGGGAGAAACTGCGGGCGATGCGCTCGGCCGCGTTGGCCACCGCGGCGGCCTGGCAGTGGCGGGACTACCGCCGCGCCCTTCGTGAGACGCTTCTAAACAACCTAGCTTCCGCATCATGAGTCTGCCTCGTTTGCTGCCGGAGTCGTGGAAAGAGGCGCTTCGTCGCCGGGCGGGCGCGATCACCATGCGCGACCGGTTGGAGAACCTCCGCCGTGCCCGTTTTCACCCGCGCCGG
>CAZQEW010000266.1:0-2531 GCA_964591495.1 uncultured Klebsiella sp. | reverse complement strand
GCAGCCGCGGGTCTTGCGTGGCGACGCCGACCGGGCAGGTGTTCAGATGGCAAACGCGCATCATGATGCAGCCCATCGCGACGAGCGGGCCGGTGGCGAAGCCGAATTCCTCCGCGCCGAGCAGCGCAGCGATGATGACGTCGCGGCCGGTCTTCAACTGGCCGTCGGTCTCGACGGCGATGCGCGAGCGCAGGTTGTTCAACACGAGCGTCTGGTGCGTCTCGGCGAGGCCGAGTTCCCACGGGATGCCCGCGTGCTTGATGGAGGTCTGCGGCGACGCGCCGGTGCCACCGTCGAAGCCGGAAATCAACACGACGTCCGCGTGCGCCTTTGCCACGCCTGCTGCGACGGTGCCGACGCCAACTTCGGAGACGAGCTTGACGCTGACACGGGCGCGGCGGTTGGAGTTCTTGAGGTCGTGAATCAACTCCGCGAGGTCTTCGATGGAGTAAATGTCATGGTGCGGCGGGGGCGAAATCAAACCGACGCCGGGCGTGGAGTGACGGACCTTCGCGACCCACGGATAAACTTTGCCGCCAGGGAGCTGGCCGCCTTCGCCGGGCTTTGCGCCCTGGGCCATCTTGATTTGCAGCTCGTTCGCGTTCGAGAGGTAGAGGCTCGTGACGCCGAAGCGGCCGGACGCGACCTGCTTGATGGCGCTGTTCTTCGAGTCGCCCTTCTCGTTGGTCCACGTGTAGCGCGCGGGGTCTTCGCCGCCTTCGCCAGTATTGCTCTTGCCACCGATGCGGTTCATCGCGATGGCGAGCGTCTCGTGTGCTTCGCCGGAGATGGAGCCGTAGCTCATCGCGCCGGACTTGAAGCGCTTCATGATGCTCTCGACGGACTCGACTTCCTCGATGGGAATCGCCGTGGCGGGCTTGAACTCCAGCAAACCGCGCAGCGTGTAAACGTCCTTGAGCTGCGTGTTTACGAGCGCGGAATACTCCTTGAAGGTCTTGTAATCCGCGTTGCGGACGGCCTTCTGGAGCTTGTGGACGGTCTGCGGGTTGAACAGGTGCAGTTCGCCGTCCGCGCGCCATTGATACTGACCGCCGACGTCGAGCGTGTGACCGTTGGTCGGCCGGTCGGGGAACGCGTGCTCGTGGCGGGCGAGCACTTCCTTCGCGATTTCCTCGATGCCGATGCCGCCGACGCGCGAGGCCGTCCAGGTGAAATACTTGTCAATCACCGCGTCGTTCAGGCCGATGGCCTCGAAGATTTGCGCGCCGCGATACGACTGAATCGTCGAGATGCCCATCTTGGAAGCGACCTTCACGACGCCCTTCACGGCGGCCTTGGTGAAGTTCTTCACCGCCGTCTTGTGGTCCACGCCGACGAGCAGCTTCTGCTGAATCATGTCGTCCAGCGTCTCGTAGGCGAGATAGGGGTTGATGGCTCCGCAGCCGTAGCCAATGAGCAGCGAGAAGTGATGCACCTCGCGCGGTTCGCCGGACTCCAGCACGAGGCCGACGCGCGTGCGCGTGCCTTCGCGGATGAGGTGGTGATGCACGCCGGCGACGGCGAGCAGGGCGGGAATGGGGGCATTGTCCTTGTCCACGCCGCGGTCGGAGAGGATGAGGATGTTCGCGCCGTCCTTGATGGCCTTGGTCGCGGCCTCGCACAAATCGTCGAGCGCCTTCTCCAGGCCAGCCGCACCTTCCGTCGCCTTGAAGAGCGTCGGGAGCGTGACGGACTTGAAATGCGGGTGATTGAGGTGCTTGAGCTTGGCGAACTCCTCGTTGCTGAGGATGGGCTGCTTCAACTCAATGAGCCGCGCGTTCTCGGGCTGCGGGTTCAGCAAGTTGCGCTCGCTGCCAATCGTCGTCTCCGCGCTCGTGACAATCTCCTCGCGGATGCAGTCAATGGGCGGGTTCGTGACCTGCGCGAAGAGCTGCTGGAAGTAATTGTAGAGGAGCTGCGGCTTCTGCGACAGCACGGCGATGGGTGTATCCGTGCCCATCGAGCCGACGGCCTCGACGCCGTCGCGGGCCATCGGGACCATGAGCATCCGCAGGCCCTCGAACGTGTAACCAAACGCCTGCTGCCGGCGCAGCACGGACGCGTGGTCCGGCTCCGGCAAATGCGGCGCGTCCGGCAACGAAGCGAGTTCGACCATCTGCTCGTTAATCCACTGGCGGTAAGGCTGCGCCTTCGCGATGCCGTCCTTGATTTCCTCGTCGGAAATGATGCGGCCCTGCTGCGTGTCCACCAGGAACATTCGGCCCGGCTGCAGGCGGCCTTTCTGCAACACGCGCTCGGGCGCGATGTCCAGCACGCCAACTTCCGACGCCATGATGACAAGGTCGTCTTTCGTAACGTAGTAGCGCGACGGGCGGAGGCCGTTGCGGTCCAGGCACGCGCCGATTTGCACGCCGTCCGTGAACGCGACCGACGCCGGACCGTCCCACGGCTCCATGAGGCAGGAGTGATACTCGTAGAAGGCCTTGCGTTCGTCGCTCATGGACTCGTGATTCGTCCACGGCTCGGGAATCATCATCATCATCGCGTGCGACAGCGGGCGGCCGGCGAGC
>CAZQEW010000265.1:0-2537 GCA_964591495.1 uncultured Klebsiella sp. | reverse complement strand
AACTTGGCGTCGCGAGCCGTTGATTTACCCTTCTTCAGATTGTCGTATCGGCGTTCAGCAGTGGCCTTCCAAGCTTCCTCGATTTCCGGAGAAGCCGGTTCTTCTTCAAGGCTGACCAACAGGCGGTGCGCCAAGTCAGCGCGTGCTTGCCGTGGCAAGCTCAGTGCCTCGACACAAACTTTCAGGGCGGTCGTGCTCATGGCGAAATGTTAGTCATTCATGCCGGGTTGTCGCGGCTTTGGCTTCGTCGGCAGCGCCCTTCGCCTCGAAGTCATCCTTGAACTTCTTCACGTAGCTCAGGACCGGCCACGCGCAGGCTTCGCCGAAGGCGCAGATGGTGCGGCCTTGGATGTTTTGCGCGATGTGCAGCAGATAGTCGGCGTCGGCCTTGCGGCCGTGGCCGTGGGTGAGGCGGTGGAGGGCCTTACTCATCCAGAGCGAGCCTTCGCGGCAGGGCGTGCATTGGCCGCAGCTCTCGTGCGCGTAAAACTCGGCGAGGTTCGCGAGCGCCTCGACGATGTCGCGGGTGTCGTCGAGCACGATGATGGCACCGGAGCCGGACATGGTGCCGGCAGCCATGAGGGAGTCGAAGTCGTAGGGCAGGTCGAGTAGCGGCACGTCCACCTTGGTCATCTGACCGTCCGCGCCCTTGCGGTTGAGTTTGAAGGTCTCGCCGGCCTTCAGGATTTTCGAGGAGGAGCCGCCGGGGATGATGGCCTTGAGTTTCCGGCCATCGCGCAGGCCGCCGCCGAACGCGGGGTCGTTGATGAGTTCGCCGAGGGTGACTTTGCCGACCTCGATTTCAAAGTAGCCGGGACGCTTCACATCGCCGCTGAGGCTGACGATGCGGGTGCCGGTGTTGTTGGGCGTGCCGAGCTTGGCATATTCGGCCGCGCCCATGTTCACGATGTGCTTCACGTGGCAGAGGGTCTCCACGTTGTTCACGATGGTCGGGCACATGTAGAGGCCCAGCACGGCGGGGAAGTAAGGCGGCTTGATGCGCGGGTAGGCGCGCTTGCCTTCGAGCGACTCAATGAGGCCGGTCTCCTCGCCGCAGATGTAAGCGCCCGCGCCGCGGTGCACGTAAATCTCCAAGTCGTAGCCGGAGCCCAGGATGTTCTTGCCGAGGAAGTTTTTCGCGCGCGCCTCTTCGAGGGCCTTGTTCAGCAGCTTCGCGCCCTGCGGCATCTCGCCGCGGATGTAGAGGTAGGCGAGCTTCACGTCGTTCGCCCAGCAGGAGAGAATCATCCCCTCGATGAGCTGGTGCGGGTCCTTGTGGATGATTTGCCGGTCCTTGAACGTGCCCGGCTCGGACTCGTCGGCGTTGCAGATGAGGTAGATGGGCTTGCCGGACTTGCGGTCCACGAGCGACCACTTGATGCCCGCGCTGAAACCTGCGCCGCCGCGACCGCGCAGGCCGGAAGCTTTCACGTCCTCGCGGACCTGTTCCTGCGGGGACATTTTCTTGCCGTCGGGCAAGTCCTTGGGCGCGAGGGCGAGGACTTTTTTCAGCGCTTCGTAGCCGCCGTGACGGAGGTAGCACTCGAGGTCCGGCGTGTAACCGGGCTGGTCGGCATGCTTCAAAATGAGCCTGTGTTCCTGCGGCATGGCGGCTTGACTCTCAGTTGGAAATCCCTACGTTCCCCGGCGCTACGGACTGCCCGATGGTGTAATGGTAGCACAACAGTCTCTGAATCTGTTTGTCATGGTTCGAATCCATGTCGGGCAACCAGGTTTTCACTTCGCCTTCCCTTTCGCGACGATTTCATCCGCCAGCGCGGGCGTGACTTTCGGCAGCAAATCCTCGTTCAGCAACACCACCGGCGCGTTGCCGCAGTCGGCGAGACACTCGACGAACTCGACGGTGAACTTCCCGTCCGGCGTGGTCTGCGGCGCGTGCTTGTGCGGGTCCAGCCCGAGCTTCGTGCAAAAGTGGGTGCGCAACTCGCCGCTGCCGGCCAGCGCGCAGCTCAAGGTGCGACAGACCTT
Organism: uncultured Klebsiella sp.; assembly: GCA_964591495.1. Taxonomy (GTDB): domain Bacteria; phylum Verrucomicrobiota; class Verrucomicrobiia; order Limisphaerales; family SXTU01; genus SXTU01. The sequence goes on along the minus strand of CAZQEW010000265.1, from coordinate 548 downwards.
GATGTGCGTCTTGCCCAGCGGTTCCTGCCGGAACATGGGGTAGAACGTGACCAGCTCGTAAACGTTGATGGGTTGGAGGCCAAGCTTGCGGGCGGTCCACTCCACGGCGTCGCGCGAGATGTAGCCAAAGTGCTCCTGCAACGCGTGCAGGAACATGAGCGACGCGCTCCGCTTCTGCGGATAATGCGCAACCAGCTCGTCGAGCTGGGCTTCGAGGTTGGCGGGCACGGCGAAGCTCATCGGTCACATTCTCCCATCACAAAATCAATCGAGCCCAGGATGCTCACCACGTCGCTCATCATGTGGCCGGGCAGCACGTGCGGCAGGATGCTCAGGTTGCAGAAAGACGGGGCGCGAATTTTCAGCCGATACGGCGTGCCACCGCCGCGCGAGTTGATATAGAAGCCCAGCTCGCCCTTCGGGTTCTCGGCGCCGAAATAGACTTCGCCCGCCGGTGCGTTGATGCCCTGCGTCACGAGCATGAACTGGTGAATGAGCTCCTCCATGCTGGAGAGCACCTTGGCCTTCGGCGGGAGCGTGATTTTGCC
>CAZQEW010000264.1:0-2607 GCA_964591495.1 uncultured Klebsiella sp. | reverse complement strand
CCCATGAGGAACTGCAGCCCGAGCAACACCGGGATCGTGGGCTGAAGCACCCGGCCTGCCAGCGCACCCCAGCCCCCCACAATGACCAGCCAGACCGCCATGCAGAACATCATCACCGGCCGGCTTCCGAGCCGGTCCAGGCGCGGCCCCAGCAACCAAAGGCTGCTCAGGCCCCCAAGATACGCCGCGGAGCTGACCAGCAACACCTGGCCTTCGCCCAAGCCCGCCTCGGTCTTGAGCCACGCCGTGGTAAACGCCCCGAGGCCGCCCGCCGCCAACGGCCACGCCACGTTCACCCGGAGCAGCTTGCGAAACGGTGGGTGCTGGGAGATGGCGAGCCACGGCACGGGCTCGCTCGCGTTGCGCCGCGCTTCCACCGGCACTTCCACATCCGGGATGCGCTTGAGAAAAACCAGGCTCAGGCCGCCCATCGCCGCGCTGAAAATGAACAGGCCGGTGAACTGCCACGCCGCCGGCTGATCCCCCAGCGCGAAGGCCGCCAGCACGATGACCACGAAACTGCCGAGGTTCACGCATGCCGCGTCGCGCGCCAGGTAGCGGCCGCGCACGCCCTCGGGCACCAGCGCGGTGATCCAGGGCAGCCACGCGCAGCTCGAAATCCCGCGCGAGAGGTTGAAGGCGAAGAGCACCAGGAGCACCAGCGCAAGCCGCGCCGTGGCCTCCAGCGCGCCCAGCAGCGGCACCACGCCCAACGCCGCGATGAACACCACGCGCAGCCCCCAGCCCGCATAGACAAAGCGCTTGTAACCCACGCGCCCCACATGGCTCGCCGCCGGGATCTGGAAGATGACCAGGAGCGGCATCATGCCCGCAATGATGCCCAGCACGGTGGCGCTCGCGCCGAGGGTCTTCGCGTAGAGAATCATCGGACTGCCGACGACGATGGGGAACGACAGCGCGTTGAACGTGGCAAACAGCAGTGCCTGGTTCAGTCCGGTGGGCAGGCGGACGGTATCGGACGGGCTGGCGGCGGGCGCGCTCAAGGGCGGCATTGGAAGGCACGGGGACAGGGGAGACAAGTGCGGACATGATGCGCAGCGCGTGGTGCGGGAGGGCGGGAGGAGCCTCCTCGCGAGCAGTTGCCCATGCCGGCAATTGGCAATCGCCGCCTAAGCGCGCTCGGATGCAACCACGGGCGTCCGCAGGGCTGGCACCGACGGCGGTTGCAAACCGCCGGCACGCGCCACGCCGACTGAAAACTGATTACTGAAAACCGATTACTGACTACTCTCCGCCCGTGCGGCCCCTGCCACTCGTGCAACTTGATAACGTCAGCGTCTCGCTCGGCGGACGCCGCGTGCTCCATGGCTTGAACTGGCGCTGGCGACCCGGCGAGAGCTGGGCCGTGCTTGGAGCAAACGGCTCGGGCAAGAGCACCTTCCTTCGCCTCATTGCCGGCGAGGCGCATCCTGATCCGGCCACCGGCGGTCGGCGCACCTACGGCTTGAACGACGAATTGTCCGCCAGTGCCGTGGGCGTGCGCGAGCAGGTCGCGTTCGTCTCGCCGGAGCAGCAGGAGCGTTATCTCAACCTCGAGTGGGTCCGCACGGGCCGCGACGTGCTGCTTACGGGCTTCCACCGGACGGACTATCTTTACCAGCGGCTCACAGCCGAACAGCGCGCGGCGGCAGCCCAAGTGGCGGAGGAATTCCGCCTCGGCCCGCTGCTACGCCGCGACGTGCAGACGCTCTCGCAGGGCGAATTCCGCCGCGTGCTCATCGCCCGCGCGCTGCTGGGCCGGCCCCGGCTGCTGCTGCTGGACGAGTTCACCGACGGCCTGGACGCCGCCATGCGCGCCAGCCTCCTGGCCGCCGTGCAACGCGCCGCTGAATCCGGCACCCACGTCCTGCTCGCCACGCATCGGGAGGACGAATTGATCCCGGCGCTCGGTCGACGACTGGTTTTGGAGGAGGGGAGAATCATGGCCGCGAAAGGGCGCAAGGGGCACAAAGCCATCAGATCAGGCAACGTCCCCCCCTCAACCTCCAACGCTCAACGTCCCAAGTCCGCTCCCTCTCCGTCGCCGGCTTTGAAAGTTGAGCGTTGGACGTTGAACGTTGGAAGTTCTCCCCCTTCGACCTCGTTCCTCTTCCGCCTGCGCAACGTCTCCGTCTATCGCGACCGCAAGGCGGTGCTGCGGAACTTCAACTGGGAGATGCGCCCCGGCGAGCATTGGTCCGTGACCGGGCCGAACGGCTGCGGCAAGAGCACCTTCCTCAAGCTGCTGCTGGGCGAGCTGCATCCGGCCCTGGGCGGCACCATTGAACGGTTCGGCGAGACACGGCGGCACACGCTCTGGGAAATCCGCGCGCGCGTGGGCTACGTGGGGCCGGACCTCCAGACCGCCTACCGCGACGACCTCACCGCCCGCGAAGTGGTGGCCTCCGGCTGGTTCGCCAGCATCGGCCTGATGGACGCCGTGACGCGCGCGCAATGGCGGCGGGTGGACGAAGTGCTGGAACAGTTCAATCTGCGCGAGCTGGCGCAGGGAAACTTTCTCCGCCTCTCCTACGGCCAGCGCCGCCGCGTGCTGCTGGCCCGCGCCGTGGTGCATCGCCCGCAGGTGCTGCTGTTGGATGAGCCGCT
>CAZQEW010000263.1:0-2619 GCA_964591495.1 uncultured Klebsiella sp. | reverse complement strand
GAAGGCCCGCCCGCTGCCGCTCGCCGCGCAGTCGCTCATCTTCCCGCTGCTGCTCTTCGGCTTCGGCATCCTTGTCTCGCTCTGGCCGTTCCACACCTGGGCGCCCCTCGGCTACGGCGCTGCGCCGACCGCCACCGCGATGCTTCACGCGGGCGTGCTGAAGAAGTTCGGCCTCTATGGTTTGCTCCGCGTCGGCATTCCCCTCATGCCGGATGGTGCGGCGGCGTGGCTGGAAATCCTCGCCTTCCTCTGCCTCGGCAACATCGTTTACTGCGGCCTCGTCGCGATGCGGCAGAAGGATTTGAACCTGCTCATCGGCAACTCCAGCGTCGCGCACATGGGCTTCATCTTCCTCGGCATCGCCAGCCTGAGCCTCGTCGGCGTGACCGGCGCGGTCGTGGTGATGGTCGCGCACGGCTTTCTCGCGGCGCTGACCTTCGGCCTGAGCGGCGCGCTCCGCGAAAAGACCGGCACGCTCGAGGTGGAGAAGCTCGGCGGGTTGCTGCGCCAAATCCCCTTCCTCGGCGCGGCGCTCGTGATGGCGATGCTCGCCGGCTGCGGCCTGCCGGGCTTCGCGAACTTCGTCGGTGAGGCGATGGTGCTCTTTGGCTCTTGGCGCGTCTTCCCGCTGGTGACGACGATTGCCGCGTGGGGCGCGCTCATCATCGGCGCGGTTTACATGCTCCGCGCCGTCCGCAACATCCTGCACGGCCCGGAGAAATCCGAGTGGACCGTGCTCAAGGACGCCAGTGCGTGGGCCAAAGTCCCGTTCGTCCTCCTGCTCGCCGCGCTGCTGCTGCTCGGCGTCTGGCCGCGCCTGCTCACGGATAAGATTCAACCAAGCGTCGCCCCCATCATCGCGATGGCCGAGGCGAAGACCACCGACAAGGCCGCCCGCCCCGGCGACGTGAAGAAGGCCGCTGGCGAGGCCAAGCAACGTGCCGTGCAGCCTAGATGATGCGCTCTGGAAAAGCATGAACCGCTTGGGACACAACAATCCCTTCACCCTCACCCCGGCCCTCTCCCGCCGGGAGAGGGAGGCACATAGTCCGCGTTCGAGTTCTCCGGGTGCTGTGGGTTCAAGTTGGCTGGCTGACTTTCCCCCTCTCCCAGCGGGAGAGGGCCGGGGTGAGGGAGAACGGCTGCCACGTCTTCACGCCCCGCGAACCAGCGCGACCCTTTCCTGATGAACGCCTCTCTTATCGTCCTCGAACTCGCCGTGGTCATCCTCGGCCTGGTCGTGCTCGTGCAGGACCTCTTCACACCTGCCAAGGACCGCCGCACGCTCGGCTACGGCGCGGTGCTCGGCGTGGCGGTCGTGCTGCTCTACAGCTTTTTCGCCTTTGACAGCCGCGAGACGTTTTACGCCTTCGGCAACGCCTACGTCCTCGACGGCCTCGCGCTCTGGTTCAAGCGCTTCTTCCTGCTCGCCGCGTTGCTCGTGCTCGTCATGGCCACGGAGTTCAGCGACCGCTTCGAGGCCGGACAATCTGAGTTCTTCGCCCTCACCCTGTTCGCGCTGGCCGGCATGATGTTCGCCGCGTCGGCCAACGACTTCACGCTGCTCTTCGTCTCGCTGGAGTTGATAACCGTCACGTTCTACGTGCTCGTCAGCTTCCTCCGCCGTCGCGTCGAGTCGCTTGAAGCCGGCGTGAAGTATCTCATCCTCGGCGCACTCTCGTCCGGTTTCCTCGTCTATGGCATCGCGCTCATCTTCGGCGCGACCGGCACGATGAACTTCAACGAGCTGGCCGACAAACTTGCGAACAACGCCGCGCTCGGCCACAAGTCCCTGCTCACCGCCGGCATCCTGCTCGTGCTCGTGGGCCTTGGCTTCAAGATGGCCGCCGTGCCGTTCCAAATCTGGGCGCCCGACGTGTATCAAGGCTCGCCCACGCCCACGACCGCCTTCCTCTCCGTCGGCTCAAAGGCCGCGGGCGTGGTGCTGCTCATGCGCCTGCTCGGCACCGCGATTCCCGACCTCGCCTTCAGCTTGGAGAAACTCCTCATGGCGATGGCCGCCGGGACGATTCTCTACGGCAGCCTCTGCGCCATCCCGCAGCGCAACCTCAAGCGCCTGCTGGGCTACAGCAGCATCGCTAGCGCGGGCTACCTGCTGCTCGGCTTCGCCGTGATGAACAAGGCTGGTTCGTCCGCCGTGCTCTACTACCTCGCGGGCTACCTCTTCACCGTGCTCGCCGCGTTCACCGTCATCTCCGTCGTCGTGCAGGAAGCGGGCGCGGAAGACATTTCCTCGCTGGCCGGTCTGGCGCAACGCTCACCGCTCCTCGCCGCCTCACTCGCGCTCTCGATGGTTTCGCTCGCCGGCATTCCGCCACTCGCGGGCTTTTTCGGAAAATTTCTCCTCCTCAAGGCCGTCATCGCCGAGGGCATCCGCTGGCATGCCTACTACTGGCTCTTCGCCGTTGCCGTCGTGGGCGTGCTCATCTCGCTTTACTACTACTTCGGCGTGGTGAAGGCGATTTACTGGAGCAAGGGCGCGACCGACCTCACGCCGATTTCCGTCTCGCTGCCCACCAAGTTCGCCCTCGCCGTCTGCATCATCGGCATGCTCTGGCTCGGCCTGAACCCCGACGGCGCGCTGGAGCTGGCGGTCGA
>CAZQEW010000262.1:0-2626 GCA_964591495.1 uncultured Klebsiella sp. | reverse complement strand
GCGACCTGAAGATGGTGACTGGGCGTTCGTGGCCGGGCGGGCGGGGGCCGGTGCGCGCGTAGCGCGCACCGCCGCCGCCCTTCCTTGTCTAAATACAATCCACTGCAATGGAGGGGGAAAGAAGGGGGACCTTGCCGGCCTCTCCGCGGGCCATCGCAAAACTGCGTTTGCACTCGAACGCAATGTTCTCCTGCTGGTGCTGCGCCACGGATTGGAGCGGATCGGGTTTTTGACGCTGACCTTTGCCAGGCAGGTGGTGGCCTACCGAGCGGCGCAGAAGTCCCTGCACAGTTTGATCACCGGCGTGATCAAGCCCCGGTATGCGGAATTCATCACCGTCATGGAGCGGATGGGTTCCGGCCGGATTCATTATCACCTGCTGGTCCCCGTGGCCCAGGACATCCGCACGGGGTTCAACTTTGCGGCCGTTGCGCGGGGCGACTACCGCAGCGCCGGGGATTACCTGCGGCGCGAATGGCGGTTCTGGCGTCTGACGGCACCCAAGTATGGCTTCGGGAGAACCGAGCTGATGCCGATCCGCCGGACCGCTGCGGGCGTGGCCAAATATGTGGGCAAGTATGTCGGCAAGCATATCGGCCAACGGCTGCCGGAGGACAAGGGGGCTCGCTTGGTGCGCTATTCCAAGGGCACCAATGTCATTGGCACCCGCTTCTCGTGGGTGACACGGGGTGCGAGCCATTGGCGCACGAAGCTGGGAGCCCTTTGCCAACGGCTCAACTACACGCCCGACAACTACGAGGCTCGGCTGCGTGAGGACTTCGGCAAGAACTGGGTGCATCAGCTGCGCCCGCTCGTGGAAGGCATCAAGCTGCCCGAATTTCACCCGGCGGAGGAGTGCCGCGCGTCGCTAACCGCAGCGTGGCTGACGGCCTTGAATGAACGGGAGCGCCATCGCACGCGCGTGCGCAAGGCTAAGGTGACGGCCCGTCAGCTCGCCCCGCCCGCGGAGGTTGTCGCAGCTCCAGCGGAACGCAGCTGGGGTTCATGGATTGAGCGCACGCTCAAGGAGGATCAATGAAAGAGGAGCAACACCACTTTCTCAGCTTGTTGGGACAAGTTCCCGCCCGGCTTACGTCGGAGCAGGTGGCCTGGGTGTTGAACTGCCAGCCGCATGATGTGCCGGTGCTCGTCGCGGCCCGGCTGCTCAGGCCGCTGGGCAATCCGCCGCCCAACTGCGTCAAGTTCTTCGCCTCGCTGGAAGTGCTCGAACTCGCCAAGGACCGCGCGTGCCTGGCCACGCTCCGCAACACCCCCTCCTGGCATTGGCAGCACCAGACCCCCCGCAAGCGCGCCTCCCTCCCCGCCGTGAACGGCAACGGCCATCCCCCGGTGCTCACGCTCCCTGCGTGAACGTCCGCTGATCGCTCCCGGCGGCGGGGGCACCAAACGGCACAATCACCGCGTCGGCCATGTTCCGCTCGTAGTCCTCCAACGGGGGCAGGGTCACTTGGGCCTTCTTCGCGTAGGCGCGATGCACGGCCTTGCTGTTGTGGCCCAAGGCCAGTTGCGCGAACCGTTCGGGGTAGCCCACGGTCTGCGCACGTTCGGCCCACGCATAGCGATACGAATGCAGGCTCACCCCGTGGATGCCCAAGCCAACACAACGCTGCCGGAATTCCGTCGCCCGGTCATTGGCGCGCACGGTGCGCAGATAGGGAAACAGCGGGCCGGACCGGGGCAGCGTCGCGAGAATGTCTTCGACTTCCTTGCCAAAGCGGATTTGCGGCGGGGTCAGGTTGCGCGCGCGGGTCTTCATCCGCACGAAGCAGATGACGCGCGCCGGCCAGTTCACATCCTCGGCCTGCAAGTTCGCAAGGTCGGACTGGGAAGCACCGAGGTGCCACGCGAGTTGGTAAAACGCCCGGCGTTCCGGATTAAGCTCCCGCGCCACGATGCGCGCGTGTTCCTCGGCGGTGATGCCGCGCTTGTCCTTGAATCGCACGGCGGGCCACTGGCGCTTCGGGATGAGCGGCCACGGCAGCCAGTTCATGTCCACGCAGAAGTTATGCAGGCGGCGCAAGTAGACATTGGTGGAGACCGTGCCGACCTGGAGCGCACGCAGGAGGAGTTCGCCCGGCGTCTCGATGATCACGCGCGGCCATAAGGGAGCCAGCGCCCGGTCTTTCACGACGCGCAGCCACCGCTCGCGGTTGGCGCCCTGCTTGGTGTCGGTTAGGGACCCAACCGCCTGCTGCCACGTGCGCGTGGTGATGCCACTGTCGGAGCCGGCGAGATACGCCTTGGCGATTTGCAGGTTCAGCACGGGCTGCCGCCCGGCCTGATTCTTCGCCTCAACAATCTGTCGCGCCTCTTCCTCGCTGCTGGTGCGCAAACTGGTGCGTTTGCCGGTGGTCGTGTCGACGCAGTAGAAGGCATGGCTGCGATTGCCCCGGCGGATCAGGCGGTAACGTGTCTTCATGGTTGTCATGCAACCGCGAAGATATTCGGGGCCAATTCCGCGAAGTTAGCGAGTAGTGGGCGAGTTATCGCCGGTTACGCCAAATTCTTGCGGAGTCGGGAAACTGGTGTCCGTTTTGGTGTCCACTGTGGACCCTCTCCCTCCTAAACCGTTGCCGCACACGCGGTTGGACTTGGAGGCGGAGGT
>CAZQEW010000261.1:0-2639 GCA_964591495.1 uncultured Klebsiella sp. | reverse complement strand
TCGGCGACACCGTGATCATCCGCAAGGCGGGCATGGTGATCCCCGAGGTCCTTGAAGTCGTAAAGACCAAGCGGCCGCCGGGCGCGGAGGAGTTCGACCTGTTCAAGCACATCGGCGGCAAATGCCCGGCGTGCGGCGGGAAGATAAATAGGGATCCTAAATACCGCGTTTACGCACGATGCACAAACTCCGCCAAGGATGAAAATAGCCGGCGGTTGGTTTGTGCCTACGAATCGGAGGACCTCTCCCTCGTCGGTCAATTCTGCCCAAAGTGTGGAGACAAGAGCGGTTGCGTGATGGGGAGGAAAGCCGATTTTCCAGAGTGGTTATGTGACAACGTTGCGTCATGCCCTGCCCAATTAGTTCGGCGCGTGGAGTTTTTTGCTTCTCGCAAGGCACTCGACCTCGAAGGGCTGGGCGGCATCGTGGCTGAGAAGCTCATTGAGCGCGGGCTGGTGAGCGAACCGCTGGATGTCTTCAACCTCAAGCTGCCCGAACTCGGCGCGTTGAACCTCGGCACGGATGAGGAGCCGCGCGTCTTCGGCGAGAAGAACGCGGCGAAGCTGATCGAAGCCGTTTCGCGCTCCCGCACCATGCCGCTTTCGCGCTGGCTGTTTGCGCTGGCAATTCCCGAGATCGGTGAGGAGACGGCACGGGACTTGGCAAAGTTTTTCGGAGACTTTCGTTCGATTCCCGATTCTGAAGTCCTCAAAGACTGCGCGGAACTAGGGGAACTCCTGGAGGCCATCAATGAGAACGTTGTTCCCCGAGAGTGGCAGCAATTGGGATTTTCAGAGGCAGACATAAGCGCTAGACGCCAGAAGCAAAAAGAGCTGAAAGCGCTCGCGAATCCCGTGGGAGAGCGACTTGTCCTCGCGGGATTCGCAAAACTGAATCCAAGTGCCAAATCCCAGCCGTGGCAGGCGCTCACTCTGGTCGGAACCTCAGCATCTAGGTCGCTTCAATCGTGGTTTAAAAGCGAACAAGGCCGAGCAACGGTTCGCCGTCTCCATGAGTTGGGCATCAACCCGAAGGGTGAATTGGTTCCCTCGGTAAGTTTGCCACTTGCGGAGAAGACATTCGTCCTCACAGGCACATTGACCAACATGACCCGCGATGAAGCGGCGGCGAAAATCCGCGACTTAGGAGGCGTGGTCACCGGGTCAGTGAGCAAAAAGACCGACTTTGTTGTGGCTGGTGAAAACGCTGGCAGCAAGCTCGACAGCGCACGGAAGCATGGGATTCCGGTGCTCAATGAAAGTGAACTCTGCACGATGCTCGGTGGAGGCGAGGTTCCCAAGCCGGTGGAGCAGGGCACGTTTCGCCTTGAGTGAAGGGTCAGGGACGTTGTTTGGCGAAAGTGAGCTCGTATGCGAAATCACTTTTGATCGCCTTCTCCCGTGCCTTCAGTCTCGACATCTCTTGTTCGCAGGCAGACAAGGCACTCTCAAACCTCTCAAGCCTAGGCCGGAGTGATTCGTAGGCCTTCGAGGTGAGCACTTGTTTCAACTGACCCTCTTCTTGCCTGTCAGAAAGCATTGATACGTCACCCTTCAGGAGTGCGAGCTTGTGCTTGCACATCTGCTGTAGGCTGCCCGCTGGACAATGGCAAAATACTCGGAGCGAACCGCTTTCGTCTGAAAACTCAACCAAGTGACTATCGCCGGAACTGCTCTTGGCTTTCAGAGAGAGTTTCACTGCGCGCAACCGGGTCAGGCTTCCCTGCGATACGCCTCCGCCAGCAGCGTGACGGGGTGGGCGGTGCGGAGGTTCAGGCCTTCGGCCTTCGCGCCGTTGACGATTTGCAGCAGGCAGCCGGGGTTGCCGGTGGCAATGACTTCCGCTTTGGTGGAGCGGATGTGCTTCATCTTGCGTTCGAGGAGCTGGTTGGCCATCTCGGGCTGGGTGAGGTTGTAGATGCCCGCGCTGCCGCAGCACCAGTTGCTCTCGGGCAGTTCCACGAGTTTCACGCCGGGGATGGCCTTCAGCAGCGCGCGCGGCTGGCTCGTGATTTTCTGGCCGTGGCAGAGGTGGCAGGACTCGTGGTAGGTGACCACCTGCTCATTGCCGATTGCCGATTGCCGATTGCCGGTTGTGCAGTTTGGTAGTGCGTCGCAGGAGGGGGCGAGCGGGGCTTTGGGCGCTTCTATTCCGATGGCTCCCAGCCACTCGTGGATGTCTTTCACCTTCTTGTCCCACTCGTGGGCGCGCTTTTCATACACAAGGTCGCCTTTGAGCAGGGAGGCGTAATGCTTCAAGTGCGAGCCGCAGCCGCCGGCGTTGGTGATGATGGCGTCGAACTGGTCGGGCGGGAACTGGTCAATGTTCCGGCGGGCCAGCGTTTGCGCGAGTTCCCATTCGCCGTTGTGCGCGTGCAGGGAGCCGCAGCAGTGCTGTTCGGGCGGGGTGATGACTTCGCAGCCGTTGCGCGCGAGCACCTCGACGGTGTCCACGTTCACGTCGCTGAAGATGAGGTCCTGCGCGCAGCCGGTGAGCATGGCCACGCGGTAGCGGCGCTGGCCACGCGCGGGCGTGACGGGCGCGATGAGGTCGGCGGAGAGCGCGGGCTGGATGTCCGGCGTCATGGCTTCCAGCTCGCGGAGGCGCTTGGGCATGAGCTTCATCACGCCGCTGTTGCG
>CAZQEW010000260.1:0-2654 GCA_964591495.1 uncultured Klebsiella sp. | reverse complement strand
GATCCATTGGTTAACGAAGTCGGGCACGCCATCGCGGCCGGGACGGGAGGCGGCGGAGAGTCGGACAGCGTAGCGGGCGACGTCTTCGGCGATGGGGACTTTGCGGACGACTTGCTGGAAGGCGAGGAGTTGCTCGCCGGTGAAGAGTCGCTGCACGGGCTCGCCTTTGCCACTCGTGGTGCGGGTGACGACGGCGACTTCATCGTCTTCGCTGAGGTAGTCGATGACGATGTTGAGCATGAAGCGGTCGAGCTGGGCCTCGGGGAGCGGATAAGTGCCTTCCTGCTCGATCGGGTTTTGCGTCGCGAGCACGAAGAACGGGTTCGGCAGCGCATAGTCGGTGCCGCCGACGGTGACTTTGCGCTCCTGCATGGCTTCGAGCATCGCGGCCTGCGTCTTGGGCGGCGTGCGGTTGATTTCGTCGGCGAGAACGATGTTCGAGAAGATGGGGCCCTTGAGGAAGCGAAACACCCGCTCGCCGGTGGACTGGTCCTGCTGGATGACCTCGGTGCCGGTGATGTCGCTGGGCATCAAGTCGGGCGTGAACTGAATGCGCTTGAAGCCGAGGTGCAGCGTCTGCGCGAGCGACGAAACCAGAAGCGTCTTGGCGAGGCCCGGCACGCCGACGAGCAGCGCGTGACTGCGGGTGAAGATGGCGATGAGCGCCTGCTCGACGACTTCCTCCTGGCCCACGATGACCTTGCCCAGCTCGGACTTGATGCTGGTGGTGGCGGACTTGAGCTTCTCAAGCGCCCGCAAGTCCTGGTCTCCCGCGAGTGTCGCGGACGTTTCAGTTGTCGTCATCGTTTGAACCTTTCAATTGGCCGTCGCCGGCACCGGGAACGCGGCGCATTTCACGTCATGCGCTCCCGATTGGCGAACATATTTCGGCGTGCCGGGTTGCGGACGCGGGGTGTCCCGTCGCTATTCAGGAGGCGGCCGACGCGGAGAGAGAGGCGCGGGCCGGCAGGCGGGTTACGCCGGAACTTCTGTGGGGCGCAGAAACTGCTCGGCCGCATGATCCGCGAAGCGCAGGCCGCGCGGCGTGAGATGAAACCGTTCGGCGGAGCGGACGGCGAAGCCTTCCGTCACCAACGCATCCATTTCGGCGCTCCACTCCTCGCGGAGATCGAAGCCGGCGGTTGCTTGGAACTCGTCGAATGCCCAGCCCACGTTCATGCGCAGGCCGAAGGCTGCAATCTCGCCCGCGCGGGCGAGCGCCGGAAGTTCCTCGCGCGACTCGATGGCGCGGACGCCCTTCTCCAACTGTTCGCAGTAAAGCTGGGTGTTGGACCAGTTCTTCGTCCGCACGCCGCGCACATAACCGGCGGCGCTGGGGCCGAGCGCGTGGAACCGCCCGCCGCGCCAGTAGTTCACGTTGTGGCGGCAGGCGAAGGGTGGGACGGAGTGATGGAGTGATGGAGTGATGGAGTGATGGGGGACGCGCGACTCAATACGCCATTGCTCTATTGCTCCACTACTCTGTTGCCGCTGGCTGCGTGCAAAGTTCGCCACCTCGTATTGTGCGAGACCCGCCGCGCCCGCCGTCGCGACCAACTCCTCATACATCGCCTCGGTGAGTTCCTCGTCCACGTCGAACTCGCCGGCCTTAAGTTGTTCGAACAGCGGCGTGTCGTCCTCGTAGATGACCTCGTAACAGGAGAGGTGTTCGCTGCCCAAGGCGATGGCGTCGCGGAGCGTGGACTGCCAGTGCTCCATCGTCTGCGTCGGGATGGCGAACATGAGGTCCAGGTTGATGTTTTCGAAACCGGCGGCGCGCAGTGTCTCGAAGGACTTGAAAACCTGCTCGCGACTGTGAATGCGACCGAGCCGTTCCAGCAGGCGCTCGTCGAGCGACTGCACGCCCATCGAAATGCGGTTCACGCCGAAGTCGCGGAGGAGCTTCGCCTTGTCAGCAGATATGGTGGCGGGGTTGCACTCGACGGTCCATTCCTCCGCGCCGAGCAGGCCCAGCCGCTCGAAGGCTTTCAGGATTTGCTCCCATTGCTTGAGGTTCAGCAGCGACGGCGTGCCGCCACCGAAGAACACCGTGCGCGGCTTCAGCTCATGCGCGACCAACTCCAACTCCCGCACCAGCGCGTTGACGTAGCGGCTGACCAAGTCCTCCTTCGGCACGGCGGAGTAAAACGCGCAATACTCGCACTTGTGCGCGCAGAAGGGGACGTGGAGGTAGAGCGACGGGACGAGTCCAACGTCGGGAAGTCCAAAGTCCAAGGTCGAGGCCTGCGAGGGCCGAACACCTTCGGAGACTTTGGACTTGGGACCTTGGACTTTGGAAAAGTCCGCCATCACAACCGCAAATGCTCCCACAAATCCGCCGGCTGGAGCCGCAGGTTGATGTAGAACGGGCCGAACTCGCCGTAGCGGGCGCTGACTTCGTCGAAGCGCATCTCGTAGATGATTTCCTTCACGGCATCGAGCTGGTGCGCGATGAGCGTCACGCCCCATTCGTATTCGTCCATGCCGGTCGAACCGGTGATGAGCTGCGAGATGCGGCCGGCGAACTTGCGGCCGGTCTTGGCGTGGCTGGCCATGAGCTTCTTGCGCGCGTCGAAGTCCAGCATATACCAGTTGTCGGCGAGGTCGCGCTTCTTGCTCATGCCGTAGAAGCACATGATTTCCCAGTCCTCGAG
>CAZQEW010000259.1:0-2663 GCA_964591495.1 uncultured Klebsiella sp. | reverse complement strand
GCGGCGCGCGGCCCCTAAGCTGCGCGCCGTTTTGCTTTCATGCCCAGCGTTTTCCTCAAGACCTACGGCTGCCAGATGAACGAGCGCGACAGCGAGGCCGTCGCCGCCCAGCTCGTCGCCAAAGGCTATTCCATCGCCGCCTCCGAGGCCGTCGCGGACGTGGTGCTGCTCAACACGTGCAGCGTGCGTGACAACGCGGAGCAGAAGGCCGTGGACAAGATGACCAATCTCGCCGGGCAGTTCCGCAAGCAGCGGCCCGGCGTGTTGCTCGGCTTCCTCGGCTGCATGGCCCAGAGCCGGGGCCGGGAGTTGATCGACCAGCTTCCCGACGTGGACCTCGTGGTGGGCACGCAGAAGTTTCACCGCGTGGCCGACTACTTGGATGACCTGCTCGCCGGCCGCCGGGACAAGATCGTGGACACCGAGGAGGAGCGCGGCAGCGAGGCGGCCATCAAGGAACATCTGCTCACCGGGGCGGCCAAGGACAAGTCCGTCAGCGCGTTCGTGAGCATCATGCAGGGCTGCAACCAATACTGCACCTTCTGCATCGTGCCCTACACGCGTGGCCAGGAGCGCAGCCGGACCATTCCCGACATCGTGGCCGAGTGCCGCGAACTCGTCGCGCGCGGCGTGAAGGAAATCACGTTGCTCGGGCAGATCGTCACCAGCTACGGCCGGCGGGAAATTCCCGAGCGGGAGGGCAAGTCCGCTTTCGTCCAGCTGATCGAGGCCGTCCACGCGCTTGAGGGCCTGGAACGCATCCGCTTCACCTCACCGCACCCGAAAGGCTACGGCGATGATTTGGTGGCGGCCTACGGGCGGCTGCCCAAGCTCGTGGAGAGCGCGCACCTGCCCGTGCAGTCCGGCAGCGACCGCGTGCTCAAGCTCATGCACCGCGGCTACACCCGCGCCCGCTTCCTTGACATCATCGCCAAGCTCCGCGCCGTCCGGCCTGCGATGGGCATCACCACGGACATCATCGTGGGCTTCCCGGGCGAGACGGACGCGGACTTCGCGGAGACGCTCTCGCTCGTGCGCGAGGTGGAGTTCGACAACGCCTTTGTCTTCAAATACTCGCCGCGCCGCGACACCCCGGCGGCGGCGATGCCAAACCAACTGCCCGAAGAACTCATCGAGGCGCGCCACGCCGAGTTGCTCGCCGCCGTCAACGTCATCGCCGAGCGGAAGAACAAGGCATGCGAAGGCAGCGTCGTGGAAATCCTCGTGGAAGGCCCGAGCCGCAAGAACGCCGCCCGGCTCGAAGGCCGCACGCGGTCGAACAAGATCGTCGTCTTCGAGGGCAGCGAACGGCACATCGGCCAGGTGATGGACGTGAAGATCGTCCACGCCGCCCCGTTCACCCTGTATGCCGACCCGGCGATTGTGAACCTGGATTAAGCCGTTGCCTTCAGCGGCGCTCGGCGGGCGTGGGGCGCGTTGCCTTCGCTTGAGGTTGGAAGGGCGGCGGTCACCGGCCCATGGCGCAAATTCTCGGAACTCGCTTTG
Organism: uncultured Klebsiella sp.; assembly: GCA_964591495.1. GTDB lineage: Bacteria > Verrucomicrobiota > Verrucomicrobiia > Limisphaerales > SXTU01 > SXTU01. Next base: position 1,157 of record CAZQEW010000259.1, on the reverse strand, counting down.
AAGCGACGGCAGCAGGTGCCCGTCAGGCCTTAGGTCCTATGCTCAACATCTTCGGCTCCTCCTCCGGCAAGCTGTGCGATGGCACTTCGCGACGTGACTTCCTCCGGGTCGGCGCGCTCGGTATGGGTGGGCTCGCGCTGCCGCAGTTGCTGGAGGCCGAGGCACGCGCCGGGCTGGGCAAGTCGCACAAGGCGGTCATCATGATTTACCTCGTCGGCGCGCCGCCGCACCAGGACATGTATGACCTGAAGATGGACGCCCCCGCCGAGATTCGCGGCCCGTTCCGGCCCATCAAGACGAACGTCCCCGGCATCGAGATTTGCGAGCACTTGCCGCGGTTGGCCCGCATCATGGACAAGCTGGTCCCGCTGCGCTCCGTGTATGGCTCGCCCGACGGCGACCACGATTCCTTCATCTGCTACACCGGCCGGCACAAGCGCATCCAGCCGCCCGGCGGCTGGCCGGCCATCGGCTCGGTGGTGTCGAAGTTCCAAGGCGCGGTGGACAAATCCGTGCCGCCGTTCGTCGGCCTGGCGCCGAAGGCGGGGCACCCGCCGTATGGCTCGCCCGGTTTGCCCGGCTGCCTCGGCGCGGGACAGGCGGCGTTCCGCCCCGCGGGCGAAGGCATGAGCGACCTCACGCTCAACGAGATTTCCCCCGCGCGCCTCAACGACCGCAAATCGCTCCTCGCTTCCTTCGACCACTTCCGCCGCGATGTGGACAACACCGGCGTGCTCGATGGCCTCGACGCCTTCCAGCAGCGCGCGCTCGGGATGCTCACCTCCAGCAAGCTCGCCGAGGCGCTGGACATCTCGAAGGAAGACGCGAGGACCCGCGAGCGTTACGGCAAGGGCTTCACCACGAACTACGGTGACGGCGCCCCGCGCAACCTGGAACAGTTCCTCATGGCCCGCCGGCTCGTCGAAGCCGGGGCGCGCGTGGTGACGCTGAACTTCGGCCGCTGGGACTTCCACTCGGACAACTTCAACGAAGCCAAGAACACGCATCTGCCTTACTTCGACCAGGGCATGGCCGCGCTGGTGCAGGACCTCCACGACCGGGGCATGGACAAAGATGTGGCGGTGGTGGCCTGGGGCGAATTCGGCCGCACGCCGACCATCAACAAGGACGCGGGCCGCGACCACTGGCCGCGCGTG
>CAZQEW010000258.1:1914-2689 GCA_964591495.1 uncultured Klebsiella sp. | reverse complement strand
CACAACCAGCCAGACGAGCAAGCTCTTCATGCGTAGTGGCGGGAGACTAGGGTAAGCAACCATGACTTGCAAAGGGGTATGCGCAAAACCGGCATTTTTTCCTCCGGCCCCGCAGTTGCTCCAGTTACTTCCGTGCTTGTTTTGTGGCCACAAATCGGCACCGTCGAACCACGACTCACTACTCGCGATGCTTTCCCCCCAATTGACTACGCCGGCCCTGGCTTCAGGTTTCCCGCAGACTCTCGCTAACCGTTGGCTCCGCCTCTGCTGCTGCCTGCTATCCGTAGCCACGCTGGCGCAGGCGGCCCCATCGCCGGGCTTCCGCTGGGCGGCGCGGTTTGGTTCCACGGCGGATGACGAGAACACCCGGGACATGGCCGTGGATGCGGCTGGCAACACAGTGGTAGTGGGCGCCGCCGCCGCCGACCTGCCATTGCTGTTCGGAGGCCCGGGCAATACGAATGTCCTGAGCGTTATTGCCAACAACAATTACGTGGCAAAATACAATGCGGCTGGCAACCCGGTGTGGCATGTGTCGGTCAACGCCGCTGCCAACCCGAGGCGGGTGGCCATGGACCCGGTCGGAAATGTCTATGTGCTGGGCCTCCGCAACGGCCCCGGCAACATACAGGGGGTGCAGATTCCGCAATTGGGGGCCACCGATGCCTTCGTTGCGAAACTGGATGCCAATGGTGTCCTGGTCTGGCTAAAAAGTTTTGGTAGCGCCGCTGATGACTACGCTTCGGCGCTGTGCCGGCAGGTTGCTGACGGCTTG
>CAZQEW010000258.1:0-1904 GCA_964591495.1 uncultured Klebsiella sp. | reverse complement strand
CAAGAGTTTCGGGAGTGCCGCTGATGACTACGCTGACGTTAAGACCGGAAATTTTACTGGCGCCTCAATTGGTGGCATAGCGGTTTCCCCCGCCGGCAGCCTCTTCGTCTCATTCAGTATCGGTGGCACCATGACTTTAAACACAGTCGGGACCAACACCGTTGCGGTGCCCGTCACCGGCTCGCAAAGCACCGTGGTTCTGAAGCTGGATCAGGCAGGAAACTTCCTAGGAGTCACGACGGTCGGGGGCCCAAATTCGGCCCTTCCGCGCGACTTAAAAGTGGACGCTGACGAGAATGTGATCCTTTTGGGGGCGGCCGATGGGGATGTAACTCTCGGAGGCACCACGGTGACCAACCGGGGCAACGTGGACGCCTTTCTGGCCAAGTTCACCGGCGACCTTCAGCCCGTGTTTCTGCGCGGCTACGGTTCCACCGGGGCTGACCATGTGCTTGGCTTGGCGGTGGATCGTTTCCGGCGGATTTATGTGACCGGGGCTTTCGGCGGCGGCTCCCTGGTTATTGGCGGGGTAACCGTCGCCAATCAAGGTGGACTGGATGGCTACCTAGCGCGGTTCGACCGAAACGGACAGTTCCTATCGGTGCAGCCGATCAGCGGGGCAGGGGATCAGCTCGGGCACCAGATCGCCATTGATGCGGGCGGCTTCGTGTTTCTGAACGGGCGGTTTGACTCGGCCACGGTCAGTCTCGGCTCGCTCAGCGTTGTGAATCCAACCACCAACGCTTCGGCAATCTATCTCTTCAAGCTGGACCCGGATGGGTTGGGAGTCTGGGCGGAGGTCGCCGGTGCGACGGGCGGCTTCAAGGGTGCCGCTGCTGGAGCCAACAGCATCTTGGGCTTCAACTCGGGCATCGCCTATGACCGGGCGGGCCGGTTCTACATCGCGGGCCGTTTCGAGGGCACGGCGACTTTTGGCAGCATCAGTTTTCCAGCCACGCCGGGCGGCGGGGACATGTTCATAGCGTCCCTGAATGCAGAGTTCGACATCGTGCAACACCCCCAGGGCGCGACGCAGCCGCGGGGCGGCTCGGCCACCTTCACAGTGGCGACCTCCACTGCGGTGCCATTGACCTACCAGTGGCTCTTTGATGGCCAGCCTATCCAAGGGGCCACCGCCAGCACTCTCACCTTGAACAACCTGCAGGTGACCAACGCCGGCAACTATTCCGTGCTCATCTCCGCCGCGACTGGTGCAATTGAAAGCGATGCCGCGACGTTGGTCGTGACCGAGCCACCCCTTTTCACGTCGAACCCGGCCAGTCTGCGGGTGGTGCCAGGCACCAACGTGACCCTGACCGTCACCACCGCCGGCCCGAAGCCCATTGGTTATCAGTGGCGCTTCAACAACTTCAACATTCCCGGAGCCACCAACCCGTCTGTCACCCTCACAAACGTCACCACTGCGAACAACGGCAGCTATTTCGTAATCGCCACGAACGCCTTCGGATCGACCACCAGCCTGTCGGGAACGCTCGAGGTGCTTGAACCGCCAGTGATCACACTGAACCCGGTCGACCAGACCAACTTCGCCGGGGATAGCGTCACCTTTATTGCCCAAGCGAGCGGCTCGGTCCCCATGTCCTATCAATGGCGCTTCAACGGGACAAATCTGCCCGGCGCAGTCGGCGAATCGCTCAATCTCAGCAGCGTGAGCGTGTTCACGGCTGGCACCTACTCGGTGGCGGTCAGCAATCTCGCCGGCGTGGCGGTCAGTTCCAATGCCTTGCTGGTCGTGAGCTCCGCACCGGTCGTGGTGACGCAGCCGGCGGCCCGGGTGGTCAACGCTTCAGCTTCTGCCAGCTTCTCCGTGGCGGTGCTGGGTGACGCCCCATTCACCTACCAGTGGCGGCTGAATGGGACCAACATCACGGGAGCGACGGGCC
>CAZQEW010000257.1:0-2698 GCA_964591495.1 uncultured Klebsiella sp. | reverse complement strand
GGGAGTCGGGGGGCGCGACCAACTCCGCGACCCAACTGACGCTCGCCGCGGGCGCCAAGCTTGGCCCTCAGTTGATGGAGTTTCTGACGGAGACCCGCTTCTTCAATGGCCGGTCCACGATGGTCATCGACCTCGAGCGATGCACCCGCTGCGACGACTGCGTGCGCGCCTGTGCGTCCAGCAATGAAAACAACCCGCGTTTTCTCCGCCATGGCCAAATCAACGGCCGCATCATGGTGGCTAATTCCTGCATGCACTGCGCGGACCCGGTCTGCCTGATCGGCTGCCCCACCGGGGCTATCCACCGCGGCGAGATTGGCGGTGAGGTCGTCGTCAACCAAGCCACCTGCGTCGGCTGCAGCATTTGCGCCAACAATTGTCCTTATGAAGCAATCCGCATGGTGGAGATACGCGATGACGAAGGAGCCTTCATGGTGGACAAAGACATGCGGCCCATCGCGAAGGCGACCAAATGTGACCTTTGCTCCGATCAGATTGGCGGCCCCGCCTGCGAGCGCTCCTGCCCGCATGGGGCCATGCGGCGCATGGACATGAACAACCTTGATGCGTTCGCGCGTTGGCTTAACCGATGAGAGGCTTCCTTCGTCGCCGCATTCTGTGGACCAGCCTGTTGGGGGCTGCGAGCGTTACCCTCGTTTCCGTGTTCACCTTGTGGGAAGGAGCCACCACGCGGGCAGCCTATCTTACGGGCTGGCTGCTCTTCGGCGTCATGGTGCTGCTCACCGGCTACAACTGGTTCAAAAATACCCTACTTGCAGCTGGGCCGCTCGGAGGTCTGGCTGGAATTCCACCTGTATGCAGGCGTGTTTACCGGCTTGTTGTTCCTCCTGCATGTGCGGGGGCACTGGCCGACCGGTTGGTTTGAGATCATCCTCGCCGGACTTTACACCGTGGTCATGGGCAGCGGCATCGTGGGCATCATCATCTCACGCGGGTGGCCCAAGCGCCTCACCGCCCGTGGCGGCGAGGTGCCCTTCGAGCGGATTCCCCTGGTCCGCCGCGCGCTGTGCGAACAGGCCGAGACGCTCGCTCTGAACTCCGTCGCCGAGTCGAAGTCCGCAACCATCGCGGAGTTCTACGCGCGCCGGCTGCATGCCTTTTTCGCCGGCCCGCAAAACTTCCTGTTACATCTCGTCGAGGTCCGCCTCCCGCTCAACGAGTTGCTCAACGATCTCAACGACCTCAACCGCTTCCTCAACGAATCCGAGCGCAAAGTATCAGCACAGCTGGTTGAACTGGTTCGGCAAATGGACGGCCTCGACTATCAGCACGCTCTTCAACTCACGCTGCGACTCTGGCTCTTCATCCACATCCCGGTCACTTACAGCCTGATGCTCTGGTCCATCGCGCACATCGTGCTGGTCTACGGCTTCTCCGGTGGCGCGCGCTAAATTGAAAGACCAACTGCCATCGCCTGACTTCGACCGCACCCGCTACGAGCGGCCCAATCAGGATTGGGAATGTGGTTGGACGTGCGACGGTTGCCCCTGCCGCATCGGCCCATCACCCACTGGCCAATGCCGGGCAACGACGGAATGCCGACCGCTGCTGGAGAAGAAGGAGGGCGAGACCAAGGGCCGCTGGAAATGCACGCGGCCCAAGGAACACGGCGGTCCGTGTGCGGGCGGCCCGCTGCCCAACGGTAGTTGTAGCTGTCCCATACTCGTCTGCCGCCCACGGCGCACGCTGCGAAATCTCCGCGGTCGCTTCTCCATCGCCGTTTCTGCCGCAACGCTCGCCGTGCTTCTAATCGGCTTTTTTGGCCCGTGGCAGTGGAAGTTCATCTCGGCCGGTCCGGTCTCCTCGCACCACCACGGCGTCGTCTTCTCGCAGATGAAACATTCTTGGCCCGGCAGCGAGGGTTGCGGCGCGTGCCACACCGCCGCGCATGGCGACTTGGGGGCGTGGGTGCGCGCCGCATTCCTGGCCCGCCCCGGCCCGCTGGAACCGCACCGTCTGCACACCGTAACTGCCGGCGAAATGACGGAGATTGACCGCAACTGCCTAGCCTGCCACCCAGGACACAACTTCCATCAGCCGAACGTCACGCGCGACCACTCCTGCTCCGCCTGCCACCGTGAGCATCAGGGACCGGGGCGCATCCCGCCGCCGCCCAATTCCGAGTGCCTCTCCTGCCACGGTAACGCAGCGGTCATGGAGGCAGCGCTCAAGAAGGGCGAGCAAATGCCCAGAAGTGCATTCGACTACCGATCGACCAACGGCCCCGTGCTGTTCCATGTTCCGCGCCCCGACCAGGGTTACACGGCCGTTTTCAGTTCATTCGCGGAGAACCATCCTGAATTTCAGATTCACCAGCAGAAGCTCAAGGACACCAACTCGCTGGCCTTCAATCATGCGCTTCACCTTTCCGACCTCGTGCGCCAGAACGGCCAGGCGCTCACCTGCGCGAACTGCCATCAACCCGATGGGGCTGGGGCCCACTTCCAGACCGTCACCTACGCCAAGCACTGCCAGGCTTGTCACGCACTTCAGTTTGATGCTCGCAATCCGGAACTCCGCGTCCCCCACGGCTCCCCCGCCAATGTGCGCGCCTACCTGCGCAGCCTCCCGACGCAATATGCTGATCTCGCCCGCCGCCCGGGTGTGACCGCGGTGGCCGACACCGAAAAGTTTGTGGCCGAGCAAATGCGCCTGCTGCGAGAGCGGGTCATCAGCG
>CAZQEW010000256.1:0-2720 GCA_964591495.1 uncultured Klebsiella sp. | reverse complement strand
GGATTCCCCGCGAGGCAAGCGCCGCCGAACGGGAGCGGCTGCGCGCGAAGTTGGAGTCCAGCATGAACGCCATCACAGTGGACTGACCGGACAGGCATTGTCCGGGCATGCGGCTCACGAGGGCATACGTTGCGAAATGGAATCTGCATTCCATCCCGCCATCGGTTGGCCCGATGTGGACCTCCAGCATTATCAATTATCCCAATGCTGCGGGCTCCCGGCACTCTGCGCGTATGAAATCCGCAATTGCTGTGCAAGTCATGCGGAACTCATGCGGCGGCGTTTCCAGAGCACCCTGGCAACGCTTCCGCGCCGCCGCGTGGCCTCGCGCCGGCCATGCAGGCCTGCTGGCGCTGGGCTGCGCGGCCGGGTTGGGCTGTGCTGGAACGGCCAAGCATCCCGAGGCCGACATGGTAGGGACCAAGCGCGTGCTGGCGATGGCCGAAACAACCGAGCGGCCGGTTGCCCATCAGTTGCAACGATTGCACAGGGTTTTTATCCGGGATGACGGCACCATCCTCCTGCAAATCCACGGCAAGCCGGTAAAAGAAGCCAAGATTGAGCCTTGCACGCTTGAGCTTCCGCCGCCCAAGCCCACCTCGCCCGCCGACACCCTCGCCCGCCGCATCGAAGTTCCCAGTTCCGCATTGCGCCTGGGCTGGGACACGAACGCGATCTTGGGCACCCGCCTCCACCCGCTCCCCATCGGCCCCGTCCTAACCATCAAGGCCAAGGAAGCCTACGTCTGGGACGCGCTTGAACTCACCGGCGGCCGCGACGAGGAAATCCGCCTCGTGCAACGGCTCGGCACCGTGAGCCAGTGGGAGATCCTCCATCTGCGGGCGCACCCCACCGCCGCCCAAGCTCGCTTCACCATTTACGAAGTCCGCCCCACCATGGTTCCGGTCAACCACCGCGCTGCGTTGGCGTTGCTACCCTTCGCTGTGGCGGAGGATGTGGCAACCAATGTCACTGTCGGCCCCGCCACCGTGGCGGCGGTCGTAGCCGTGCCCGTGGCCATTGCTGGAACTGTCGGCGTCCCGGTGGTCGGCACGTGCAAACTACTTTGGAATGGAACCAAGGCCGTCGGCCGGGCCATCGGCTTGGTGGAGAAGGATAGCCCTCCGTGAAGCCAAGTGCCCCTCGCAAATTTCGAACCGACTGATTGTCTTCACGCTAACTCCAAAAGCACCATGCAAACGCCCATGATCAACTCGCCACACCGCAGCTCGGAACTCGGCCTGACCTCTTTACCCAAAGTCGTGCCCCTGCTACTCGTCACCTGCCTCGCAATTGTGACCGGCTGCCGGGACGATGACCCTTCCCGGTATCCCTCGGTGGCGGTTCCCGGCTACGAGCTGCCGGATTATGTCTCCGACTTGTCGCACCCGAACCCCGAGATTGTCTTCAATGCCGTGTGTCTCCTCACTCCCGAGGCCGGCGACTTGGGGAAAGCATTGAACGGAGCCCGGACTGAGCCTCCCTCAGAGGCTTATCGCACCGCCCAAGCGGTCCACCAAAAGATGCTCCCGCTCCTCCAGTCCCGCGACCCACGCATCGTCGCCGTCAGCCTGCGCTTCTTCCAATACTTTGGCAGCACCTATCAGGACAAGGCCGGCTTGATCACGCCCATCAGCCACATCCAAAGCCCACATCCGCTCGTCCAGTTCGAGCAAGTCGTGGCCTTGACCACGCTTGCCACCAACACCACGCGGTTGCCAGCTCCCCTGCTCCATCGCCTCCTCCATAGCCCGACTTGGCTGGTGTCCCGCACCAGTTACCAGCTCATTAACAAGCTGCAAGATGAGCCTTTGCGCGCAGAGCTGCTCGCCCGCTATCCGAAAGCGACCGAGGAACGCGAGAAACTCCTCATCTTGTCAGCCTTTTCCCTCGCGCCAGGTCCCAAGGCCATCGAGTTGCTTCAGCAAGAACTGCTCTCCTCGAACCAGGAAAAGATCCGCCAATTCGCGGGGAGCTTGCTGGCTTATCACTTGGCCATACCCGGCGTGGGCGAATGGTTGGCGACAAACTATCACCGGCTCAGTCCCGACTCCCGGCACGCGGTGATCAAACATTGCATGCGTTCGGAAGAACAAGAGGTGTCCGGCGCGGAACTGGTGCGACAATTCCTCATCAAAGGCTATCAGCCGGAAGAGGAATTCCGTCTCCTGCTCGGACAGTTGTTCAAGGATGCTCCCGAGCCGCTCCCCGCGCACTTGCAACGGCTCGACCAGGCCATCCGGGCGCACGCTGCCCTCGGAGCAGTTTGGAACTCCGGGCGCGCCGAGCGCGCGGAAGCCAAGGCTCATTTCGCCGCCTTGGAAAAGGAATTCCCCGCGCTTGCGGAAGAACTAACCGCGAAAGCCCAAGCAATGTTTGCGAAGCACAAGATCCCGGCCGAGAAGCAGAGACAGTATTTGGCTGGCCTGGCCGCGCTTGATTCCCTCAAACCTTGAAGTGCCGCGGCGGGTGGAATACCCATGCGCTTCACCTCTGAGCCCGCCGAGCATTTCCGCTTCATCAGAGGGTCGAAGCGCCTGCACCTCGGTGCCTCAAAGGTGCGCCGCGGGGGTTCCCTCCGGCATATGAACCGGCGGGAGACGGCTAAAACCAGCCTTGATTGGCGATCTTCTGCTTCGGGCTGGCGCAAACCCAGGCGCGGCTAGCTATTTGACCAGCACTTCTGCGATCTGCACCGCGTTGAGCGCCGCGCCCTTGAG
>CAZQEW010000255.1:1230-2725 GCA_964591495.1 uncultured Klebsiella sp. | reverse complement strand
TCGGCATGCTCTGGCTCGGCCTGAACCCCGACGGCGCGCTGGAGCTGGCGGTCGAAGCGGTGAAGTCGCTGAAGCTGGCGTAAGGACGGCTCGCGGTGAACTAGCGCAAGCGACATGTCTGGGGCGGGCTGCGTTTTCCCTCTCCCAGCGGGAGAGGGAAAGGGTGAGGGAGAAAGGTCGTTTGCGCCAAAGCGGTGATGGACAACCCAAGAAGCTCGTTGCCGCTCTCCCTCACCCCGGCCCTCTCCCGCTGAGAGAGGGAGGACGACCGACCGCGTCGCTTGGATGGGGCTGCGCCGTTTTGGCGGGTTGCTCGGCTGAGTTGCGGAGTGCGGGAAAACCGGTTGAAACGGATGGTAGCCTTCGTTGGCCGGAACACCCGGCTGAAGCCGGGGCCTAATGGGAATCGAAGCGCCGGTTGGGCGGACGGACAGTCCGGCGCGCGCTGAGGACAGCCGCCCTACCTAGTCAGTTCTTGGGGGCGAAATCACACCTCGCAATTTTGGCGCAAAACTTTGGAATTACCCTCCAGCCTCAATCAACAACCGGTATTTCGCCGAACTTGAGGCCCTTACCCCCGTGCAATTCCAAGGCCAACTCGCGGAATCGCTCACTAACGACAATCAAGCGAACTCCTTCCGATTTGAATCCACACAAATCGTATTCCCCCTTCAAGGAACGTCGCAAGATTTGTGCATGCCCAGCATGTAAGCGCTTACGCAGCCCACAGGATGGGCAAGCAGCGGAAAAGAAATGCTCCGGCTCTTCAAGCGAGTGATCAAAATCGAGAATATGAAGCGCTGCGGCAGGCTGCTTTCCCAAGCTTAAACGAATTGGCGTGATTCGAATTCCATGTATTCCAGCAGTTCTCGCCCTCTCCAATCCCGCATCCGTCAGAAGGACGTTCTCCGGCGAAAAGAGCATGTCCTTGTGCTTGAAGAGGATTCGACCAGCCGGCAATCCGCAACAAGTTGAGCCGCCAAGATAAGCACCTGTTGGGAACAATGGCCGAAGTTGCTGCTCCAATTTCCTGAAGGCAGTCATACTTAGGATGCTGCCTTGGTAAGAGCGGACTATTGCTTGAGCCAGCACCCCATCAACACCGGGGTAGCCACAGGCTGAACTAGGCACAAACTTACCACACTCGGCACATTTTCCACCTGGAAGTCGGACTGGATAATTAAGTTCGCAGTTCTGAGGGAAGAGAACTGAGTAGAACTTCATCGGGCAAGCTTAGCCGTTACCTCAAGTGCAATTGAACAATCCTCGTTTTAGTGCATCTCCACGTCGCACGAGCCGATGCCTTTGCGGTAGTAGTTGAACTGCACGTTCGGGTGGTCGGCGAGGAGGGACATGGGGACGGCGCTGTCCACGATGCGGTTGGCAATCATGTAGGCGGTCAGGCGCTGCCCAAAGGGGTTGTCGTGACAGCCCGCGTGCCAGATGGAGACTTTCTCCGCGAGCCAGGTCTCGACCGGGCCGACGGTGATGGCCT
>CAZQEW010000255.1:0-1220 GCA_964591495.1 uncultured Klebsiella sp. | reverse complement strand
GTGCGCGCGTTCTGCGCGATGGTGACGGGGTGGAGGTCCACGACGCGCGTGGCGAGCTTGCGATACTCCGCCGGGGACGGGGGAGCGTCCTTGTATTTGCCCTTGCGGGGGAGCGGGTCGTTGAAGGCCCAGTGTTTGATGTCGCCCTGGCCGCCTTGCATGACGACGCAGCGGACGCCGGCGTTCCAAGTGGCGCGGTAGGCGCGGGTGTCCGCCTTGGGGAAGTGCAGGTTGGCATCGGGCATCGCCAACTTGCGGTCAATGCGGTTGAAACACATTTCCCGGTCGCACTTCTCGAAGGAAAGCGGGTGGGTGACGGCGGCTTCCTTGCCGTCGATGACCCATTCGTCCATGCCCCAGAAGTGGGCGTCGTGAAGCTTGAGGCCCAGCTCGTTGACGATGCGCGCGACGAGCGGCAACTGCTCCGTGGGGCCGATGGGACCGCAGATGCCGGCGGGGTTGTCGGGCGTGGCCTGCTTCCAAGCGTGGATGTATTCGAGAGCCTCGGCGCAGTAAAAGTCTTCGAGGGTGTCGTAGAAGACGACCTTGAAGCCGGGGCGGGAGAGCTTGAGGAGTTTCTCCGGCGTGAGCTTGGCGGCGGCTTCGATGATGCTGGTGTCGAGCGTGGTGTAATCCCACCAGGCGGGGGCGAGGGAAGAGAGCTTGCGTGACATGGGGCGGTTGTAAGGGGCGGGCGGAGTGGGGGCAAGTTTTCAGTGGGCAGTAATCAGTGTTCAGTCAGTTAAACTTGAACACCAGCGCGCAGCCGGTCCATCGCTTGGCGAATACTGGTTACTGAATACTGCCCGCTCGACGGGCGAACGCTGCCACGTTAAACCTCGCCCATATGCACTGTCTCCGTCCGGCCATCGCTGCACTGCTCGTCGCCGCGGCTCCGCTGCCCGCCGCCGAAACCTTCACTGCCGACCTCGTCGTCTACGGCCCCACGTCCGCCGGCGTCATCGCCGCCGTGCAGGCGAAGAAGCTCGGCAAGTCCGTCATCGTCGTCGGGCCGGACAAACATCTGGGCGGGCTGTCGGCAGGCGGGTTGGGCTTCACGGACACGGGCAACAAGGCGGTCATCGGCGGGCTTTCGCGCGATTTCTACCACCGCGTTTGGAAGGAGTATCAGAAGCCCGAGTCGTGGCGCTGGCAGAAGCAGTCGGAATACGGCAACAAAGGCCAGGGCACGCCCGCGATGGACGGCGAGAACCGCACGA
>CAZQEW010000254.1:0-2736 GCA_964591495.1 uncultured Klebsiella sp. | reverse complement strand
TGCCTGTTACGCGGACTTCGTCGTGGAGGCCAAGTCGGAGAAAGCAGCCCTGCGCCAAATCAGAAAAGCGCTGCGCGACGGCAAGTTCGCCAACGTGGACACGACTCTCTCTTGGGAAAACGGTTCAACCAACGAGCGGGTGTTTGTCCAACGCCCCGCCGATGAAGATGTTTCCATCACCACCCTCGCTGAACTCATCGGAGAGGCGCATCGGTTCAGTCCCCAAACGAGCCGCTGCATTCACTGTGGCCGTCACGCCGACGATGACGCGGTGGAACCCCAACCCTGCCACTCATGAGTAAGGCCATCCGCTTCAGCACGCTCGTCAAGAACCATGGCCCGCTCAAACTCGCCAAGGCTTGCAGCCAGCGCGAGTGGGATCAGGCCGTTCAGCAGCGCCGGTTCTTCACCGTGTATCACGCGGAGAACGACTTCTGCACTCCCGTCATCGGCTTCATCCGCCACCACGGCTGTGTGAACACTATCTGCAAGGTCGTGTTTGCTCGCCCTGTGCCGCCAGCAACCACCCAGGTCATCGGCATGCGCAACAACGAAGCCGCGTTCACCCTGGTCAACTCCGGCGCTGATTGAAAACCATTACCATCCGCCGGCTCGACCCTCAGTTCGATGCCGGTCAAGTCACCAAGGGCAGCGTGGAACTACAAGCCAGCCAAGCCCTCGAACTCATCAACCTGGCCTTGCAGCGCGAACCCTTCGGCCTCGGTGCCCAACTCTTCGCTCACCGCGACGAGATTGAAGTCGAGTCTGGGGAAGCCGCTGTCTGAGTCATTACCACAGAGGCACAGAGAGCACAGAGGGGAGCCGCAGATGAAACACGGATGGAACACCGATGAGGCATGTCTTCATCCGTGTTTGGTCCGTCTTCAATCCGTGGCCAAGAATCCCTCTCTGTGTTCCCTGTGCCTCTGCCGTTCTTTCAACCTTCAACCTTCAACTCTCAACTTATCTTGTCCCACTTCACCACCATCCAAACGCAGATCAAAGACATCGAAGCCTTGCGGTTTGCAGTCAACGAGATGGGCTTAACGCTCATCCCGAACACGACCGCCCGTGGCTTCTACCAGCAAACCCTCAAAGGCGAGTTCGTCATCCGGCTCAAAGGCCCCTACGACGTTGCAGTGAACCGCCAGCCTGATTCCACCTACGGTCTAACAACCGATTGGTGGGACGGCCATGTCGAGAAGGAGGTCGGCACCAACTTCGGCCGATTGCTCCAACTCTACGGCGTTCACAAGGCCAGCTTGGAGGCCCGGAAGAAGGGCTGGTCCGTGCTGCGCCGCCCTCAACCCAACGGCTCCATCAAGCTCATCCTCGCCACCCTATGAAACCCACCATCGAAATCGTTGTCTCGTCAGCAGGCGAATTCACCATCGAGGGCGTCGGGTTCAAGGGAGCTGGCTGCGAGAAGGCTACCAAGTTCCTCGAAGAAGCGTTGGGCGTGGTCAGCACGAAGGTGAAGAAGCCTGAGTTCCACCAGCAAGCCGTGGTTCACAAACAACAGCAACTCGGCCGATGAACCCCGTGCTGACGTTCGAGTTGGATGGAACTGGCCGTTGTCTCCACACCGACGCCATTCCGCTCCAAACCCTCGGCACGTTGACCGTTCAGCGGGCCACCACCATCGAGTTCAACGCCTCAACCCAGCAGTGGGAGGTGAAGGATGCTGCCGGAGTAATCCTGTTCACCAACTCTTCACGCTCCCGCTGCCTGGCTTGGGAGGCTGAACACTTCAATCGCTAGTCACCCATCAATGCGCTCCGACCTTTTGCCGGTCCTGCGCCAGTCCATCCTCGCCGCCAAACCAAGAACCCCCAAGCCACTCGCTGCTCCGTTGGAATTGGAGCACGGCTGGTTGCTGCCCTACCTGCTCGCCGCTGAAGGCGAACTCTGGGGCCGCTGGGAGCATTGGCATGACACGATGCTGGCTGGCCGGGTCATCGGCTCCATTCCGCTGATCAACTGGGAGTCCAACTCCGCCGCCCGCCGAATGGTTGAAACTTCACTCAACAGCGTCACCACGCACGGAAGCTGGCAGGGCTGGGGATCGTGGCAGGTGTTCGACTACTTCCTGGACTGGCTGCTGTTTGGCTTCGGCCATCGTGGTCAGCTGGTGTTGCCAGTCGAACCTGCCGACTTCACCGGGGCCAGTGAGCGGCTGTATCAGGTGTTCAACCTCGAAACGCTGCTCGCGTGGCCGCACGACTACCTAGGCGAAATCCTCGCCGAGAACCGGCACGGCCAGCACCTCGGCTTCTATCCGACGCCGATGTCGGTGGCCCAGATGATGGCGGCAATGACCGTGGGTGGTGAGGATGCCCGCACCAAATCGGTCTGTGACCCTTGCGTGGGCACGGGGCGGTTGTTGCTGGCGGCTTCCAACCATTCCTATCGCCTCTACGGCTGCGACCTCAACCCGACCGTCATCAAGGCCACGCTGGTCAACGGCTGGCTGTATGCGCCGTGGCTGGTCAGACCCTTCCCGTTCCTCGACACGCAGCTGGTAAACCCAGCCGCCAGTTCAACCGTCAGCAACGCCATCATCCAGCAGGCGTGCCCGGATCAGTTGGTGACGACCGAACACGACGCCGATGAACAGCCGCGCTTTGAGCCGCTGAAGAAACGCCGTCTTCGCCACCACCAACCCGTCCTCCTATGAAACCACCCATCAGCCAGGCGTGGACGTTTGGCTCCGACTCCAACCCGGACGTGCAATAC
>CAZQEW010000253.1:0-2824 GCA_964591495.1 uncultured Klebsiella sp. | reverse complement strand
ATGCACTCCTACGAAACCGTCACCCTCACCCGCGACGTGGATGCCACGCGCATTCCGTCCGGCGAGAAGGGTTTTATCCCCAAGGGCACCGAGGTCACCATCACGCAGGTGCTCGGCGGCACTTACACCGTGCAGTTCATCGGCGGCCTCGCGCGCATCGAGGGCAAGGACGCCGACGCGCTGGGCAAGACGCCCGAGGCCGCGCCCGCGCCGGCCGCCACGCCCGCGCCCGCCGGGCCGGTCACCAAGGAGTCGCTCTCCGCGCAGGTTTGGACGCAGCTCCGCACCTGTTACGACCCGGAAATCCCCGTCAACATCGCCGACCTCGGCCTCATCTATAACTGCGACCTCACCGAGTTGGGCAGCAACAGCTACAAGGCCGACGTGAAGATGACGCTCACCGCGCCCGGTTGCGGCATGGGCCCCGTGCTCGTGCAGGACGTGCAGAACAAGCTCCTCTGTCTCGAAGGCATTGACGATGTGAACGTGGAGCTGGTCTGGGACCCGCCCTGGAACCAGGGGATGATGACCGAGGCGGCGCGGCTGCAACTGGGGCTGATGTGAGACGCGAATTTCACGAATCGGCACGAATTGAAGACGTGCCTCGGCAATTCGTGAGAATTCGTGCAATTCGTGTCAAAAAATGAACGCACCGAAGCAGATTGACTGGTCCGCGCTCCGCGCCGACTTCCCCATCCTGGACCAACAAGTTCACGGCCACCCGCTCGTTTACTTCGACAACGCCGCGACTTCGCAGAAGCCGCGCGCGGTCGTGGACGCCCTCGTCCGTTACTACGAGCGCGACAATGCCAATGTCCACCGCGGCATCCACGAGTTGAGCAACCGCTCGACGAACGCCTTCGAAGCGGCGCGCGAGCGGACGCGGAAGTTCCTCAACGCCCGCAGCACGGAGGAAATCATCTTCACGCGCGGCACCACCGAGGGCATCAACCTCATCGCCAACGCGTGGGGCGGGAAGTTCATCAAGGCCGGCGACGTCATCCTGCTCACGGAGATGGAGCACCACAGCAACATCGTGCCGTGGCAGATGCTCGCCGAGCGCACGGGCGCAAAGCTCCGCTACATCCCGATCACTGGCGACGAGGGCTTGCTGGACCTCGACCAGCTCGACTCCCTGCTCACGCCCGAGGTGAAGCTCTTCGCGATGGTCCACATCTCGAACGCCCTCGGCACGCTCAACCCCGTCGCCGACCTCTGCGCGCGCGCGCGGCGGCTCGGGATCACCACCCTGGTGGATGGCGCGCAAAGCGCGGGCCACATGCCCGTGGACGTGCAAGCCATCGGTTGTGACTTCTACGCGTTCAGCGGCCACAAGATTTGCGGTCCCACCGGAATCGGCGCGCTCTACGGGCGAAAGGAAGTTCTGGAGAACACGCCCCCGTGGCACGGTGGCGGCGAGATGATTGCCACGGTGGATTACTTCAAGAGCACCTGGAACACGCTCCCGCACAAGTTCGAGGCCGGCACACCGGACATCTCCGGGCCCATCGGCCTGCACGCCGCGCTGGACTATCTCGACGCCATTGGCCGGGAAAACATCTTCCGTCACGACCTCGAACTAGCGACCCACGCGTGTCAGCGCTTGAGCGAGCTGAAAGGCGTTCGCCTCTTCGGGCCCAAGGGCGAGCGCGGTGGCCTCGTGAGCTTCCTCCTCGACGATGTCCACGCGCACGACGTCGTGACCATCGCCGACCGCTACGGCGTGGCGTTGCGCGGCGGGCACCATTGCACCCAGCCGCTGATGAAGAAACTCGGCGTCCCGTCAACGGCGCGCGCGAGCTTCTACTTCTACAACACCAAGGCCGAAGTGGACCGCTTCATCGAAGTGGTGCAGGAGATTCAGAAGTTCTTCGGCGCATGATAGGCTTCTGCCATTTGTGACGGTGCGCACCTCATCCCAAACTGAATGAACAACGGATATGCTCGCCCTTAGCAGTCAGCTTACTTAGCCTCAAGGCCGTGATTTTCCGCTCATCCCATCTTCCTGCAGGTTCATTGATCGCTTCGTTCTTGTTGGCCGGATGTTTTTCGATTGCCGCTGCCGACAAACCCAAACCACCCGTGTCCACCAATCCGTCCGCCCAACCCAAGCACACCAACCGTCTGGCGCAGGAGAAGTCCCCATATCTCCGCCAGCACATGCACAATCCGGTGGACTGGTATCCGTGGGGCGAGGCGGCGTTCAAGAAGGCCCGCGACGAGGGCAAGCCCATCCTGCTTTCAATCGGTTATTCGACCTGCCACTGGTGCCACGTCATGGAGCGCGAGTCATTCGAGGACGAGGCCGTTGGTGAGTTTCTGAAGAAGCATTTTGTCGCGATCAAGCTGGATCGCGAGGAACGCCCGGATGTGGACAAAATCTACATGACGGCCGTGCAGGCGATGGGGCAGGGCGGCGGCTGGCCACTGAACGTCTTTCTGACTCCGGATCTCAAGCCATTCTACGGCGGCACCTACTTTCCTCCGCAGCCGAAGTTCGGCCGGCCCAGCTTCCTGCAACTGCTCGGGCGCATCTCCGAGCTGTGGGTCGAGAAGCGCAAGGACATCACCGAGAGTGCCGGCCAGATTGCGGACCAGCTGAAATCCCTCGGCGAGCACGAGGCGAACAAGGATGCCGTGCTCGCACCACTCGTTGTCACCAATGCGCTCAAACGCCTCGTCACCGAATACGACCCGCGGCATGGCGGGTTCGGCCGCGCGCCGAAGTTTCCCCGGCCCTCGCAGCCGGCCTTCATCCTGCGCGCAGCGGGGCGGCAGGGCGATGAAGCGTCCATCAAGGCCGTCCTGCAGACCTGCGAACGCA
>CAZQEW010000252.1:0-2847 GCA_964591495.1 uncultured Klebsiella sp. | reverse complement strand
TCCACGGTCGGCACGCGGCCCAGCTCGAAGGTCTTGTGGATGTGCTTCATGATCGCGTCCTGCACGCGGGACACCTCCTGCTGCGCGTCAAGGAACTCGGTGGCCACCGGGTTCTTCATGAAGCTGTCGCGCAGCGCCTCGAAGCGGCCGACTTCGTCCGCCGAGATTTCCACGCCGTATTGCTGTTTCTGCTGCAGCAGCGCACCGGAGTCGTTGAGCATCTGGTATTCGTATTTGGCCTTCTCGTCGGCCATGAAGGCGTCGATGCGCCGGCGCAGTTCGGCGAAGTCGGGGCGGTCAAGGATGGCTTGGCAGAGGTCGCGGATTTTTTCGTCCACGGCGGAGGCGGGGGCAATGGCGGTTTCCATAAGCTCGGTATTTGACGGCCCGCACACTGGACGTGTCGCGGGCACGGCGGAAATTAGCAGCGAACCGCACCGGAGCCAGAATTCTTTTCACGCCGGTCCGCCAGACTCGGGATTTTGCCCATTGACCCGGCACCGCGGCAGGTGCTTATTCGCGCCCATGCGCCTGATACCTGCTCCGTTGCTGGCTTTACTGGTGGTCGCCGGCTGCGCTGGCCCGTCTGGCGTAAAGGACGGCACTCCGAGCGGTAAGGCCAAGGCCAAATCCACTGCCCCGCCCAAGCCGGCGAAAGGCCAGCCCCCGCCCGTGCCGGTCATCGAGCCGGTCGCCGCGTTCACGGGCAAGGTCGTGCTCGTCAACGCGCCGCTCAGATACATCGTGATTGAGGGCGTCATCGGCCGCCTGCCCCCGTCGGACACCGCACTCAATGTCTACCGCGAAGGCCAGAAGGTTGGCGTGGTCGTCGTCTCGAACCAGTCGCGCGGCGCGAACTTCGCGGCGGACATTTCCATCGGCGACGCCCGGGTGGGCGACCTGGTGCGCAGTGACTGAGGGTGGCGCATCCGCTCCGACGGCGAAATCGCTTGATGGCCGCTGTGGTTGGCTGCTTCAAAGAGGGAACGCAAAACACATGAAACCAAGCCTCCTCACGCTCGCTGCCCTGGTCATCGCCGCCCACACCTCCCTGCAAGCCGCCGCCCCGCAGCCGCCCACGGGCTTCCGTGCCCTGTTCAACGGCAAAGACCTCGCCGGCTGGTATGGCTGCAATCCGCATGCCTCCGCCAAGCTCACCGGCGATAAGAAAGACGCGAACCTCAAGCAGCAGCGGGCGGATTTCCCGAAGCACTGGACCGTGGAGAACGGTGAACTGGTCAACAGCGGCACCGGGCCTTACGCGACCACCGAAGAGGAGTTCGGCGACATCGAGCTGCACATCGAATACAAAACCGTCGCCAAGGCCGACAGCGGCATCTACCTGCGCGGCACCCCGCAGGTGCAGATCTGGGATAAGAACCAGGAGTTCAACGAGAAGAACCCCACGCGCAAGCCGCACCTCGGTTCCGGCGGCCTCTTCAACAACACGCCCGGCAAGCCCGGCCGCGACCCGCTTGTGCTGGCGGACAAGCCGTTCGGCGAATGGAACAGCTTCCGCATCCGCCAGGTCGGTGACCGCACCTGGATCTGGCTCAATGACAAGCTCGTCGTGGACGGCGCGGTGATGGAAAACTACTGGGATCGCGCCAAACCCCTGCCTGCCAAGGGGCCGATCATGCTCCAAACGCACGGCGGCGAGATCCGGTGGCGGAACCTCTTCGTGCGCGAAATCGGCGCGGCGGAGGCCAAGCAGTTGCTCGGCACCGTCAGCACCAAGTAGCCGACGCCCAGGCTGCCGAGAACCACGATCATCGCACTGTCATGAAATGGCTTTCCCTCTTGTTCGCCGCCGTCGCTCTGTCCGCTGCCGAGCCGGTGCCCGACAAGCTGGTGGCGCTCACCTTCGACGACTCGGTGGCAAGCCATGCCACCTTCGTCGGCCCGCTGCTGAAGAAGCATGGTTTTGGCGCGACCTTCTTCATCACGGAGGGGTTTGAGTTCCTCACCGACAAAACCAACTACATGACCTGGGAGCAGATTCGGAAGCTGCACGACGACGGCTTTGAGATCGGCAACCACACGCGCCGCCACACCGGCGTGCCCCGGCAGAAGCCCGACCAGCTCCTCGCCGACGTGGAATACATCGAGCAGCAGTGCGCCAAGTTTGGCATCCCGCGTCCCATGAGCTTCTGCTATCCCGGCTACGCGACGAGCGAGGCCGCAGCCAAACTCCTGCGCGAGCGGAGCTACCGCTTTGCCCGCGCGGGTGGTGCCCGGGCCTTTGATCCCGCGCAGGATGATCCGCTCCTGCTGCCGCAGGCATTCGATGGCAAGCCCGACAGCACGCTGGAGCAGTTCAAGGCCGCCGTGGCGCTCGCTCGTGGCGGGAAGATCGCCGTGATGACCTTCCACGGCGTGCCGGATGTGAAGCATCCGTGGGTCAACACCACCCCGGAGAAGTTCGAAGCCTACCTCCGCCATCTCAAGGAAACCGGCTGCCGAGTCGTGGCCTTGCGCGACCTCGGGAAATATCTGCCGCCGGCGAAATGAGCCGCCTCTCATCGCTCCATGCCCATCGCTCAACCTTCCAGTAACACCTAATTTGCATAATGAAATGGCTTTTCTCCTTGGTCATGGCGGCCAGTTTTGCCGGGTTTGCCACGCGCGCCGCGCAACCCAATCTCATCCTCTTCCTCGCCGATGATCTCGGTTGGGGTGACCTCGCGTGCTACGGCCACCCGATCATCAAGACGCCGAACCTCGATGCGTTTGCGAAACAGGGCGTGCGACTCACCCAGTGTTACTCCGCCAGCGGCGTGTGCAGCCCTTCGCGTTCGTCCCTCCTCACCGGGCGCACGCCGCATCGCAACGGGGTGTTCACTTGGA
>CAZQEW010000251.1:0-2852 GCA_964591495.1 uncultured Klebsiella sp. | reverse complement strand
TTATCCCCCTACGCCATGCCCCACGCCAATTTGCTGAACTTGACGCACACAACTCAAGTCGCCTGCGGAAAGCGGTGACAAGTCACCGCACTCCACAGCCCCGGCGGCGGCAACGCCCGCGTCTCTCTGGGCTGGACTGAAAAGTCTGCCCACAATAGAACGGCAGAATCATACCGAACGATGAAGCGTCCCGATTTGCGGGTTGGGAACAAGCCAGAGAAATGAAATGACTCCCCCGAGAACATTGTTCGGATTTCCCGCCTCGTGGCGCACCGGCGCACGTCCGCAGGAGGTCGGTGCTTGTGGGCTCGCCGGTATTACCGTGCGGGCGCTACGCTGGGAGTTGCGCGATGTTGTTCTCCAAGGCGTGACGCTCGGGTCAGATGGTCACATCATTTCATTCTCGGTCGATACTGGTGCGAGATTGTGCGTCCTTTTTCAGCAAGGCGGATCGTTCTACCAAGAAGAGGGAGCCGAACGCTTAAGTTGCTCCAAGAAAAAGATCGCCCAAGGTGACGGCGTTTCGACTCCACGATGGCATAAGTCCGATCGGGAGTGGCCAGTCGATCGTGGTGTGCCGCTTAGTTTCATCGGACAGTGTTACATTGGGGCGAAGGTCATTTACCTTTTCGCTCACCCCTCCACTGGTCAATTCGCGATTTTTAGCGACGACTTGGAACGGCAGGATGTGGAGGAGCATTATGCGGACGAAGAACGTAGGGGATGACAAGCGGTCTCACAGAGGCACTATGATGCCGTTGGGTTGCTCCGGAGGCCGTGCCTACTTGATGCCCGCCAGCCGTTCCTTCCAGATCTTGTGGAGCAGCACGGTGGCGCGCACGTCGCGGAGGCAGTAGTCGGCGATTTCCTTGTGGCGGCCTTCTTCCAGCATGTTCGTCACGTCCATGCCGGTGACGCCGTGGCTTTTCGGTGACTCGATGCCGAAGGCCTTGCAGTAGAAATCCAGGTTGAACTTCCGCGCCGCGCCATCGCGCCCGCTCACGCCGTAGAAGGTGAGCTGCTCGGCGAGGTCGCAGTGCGGGTCGGTGGCGTAGCGATAGCCGAGCCAGTCCTTACGCGCGATGGGGACGTTCAGTTGCGCCGAGCGCAGGTAGAGGAACGGCACGTCGAAGCCGCGCCCGTTGAAGGTGACGACCTGCTGGTAATGCTTCGCCGCATCCCAGAAGGCGGTGAGCAGCTCGTGCTCGTCCGCGCACGGCACGAACTCCACCGGCCCGGCCTCGGCGTCGTCTTCGAAGTCCTCGGCCTGAAAGAGCACCTGCCCGCGCTGGGTGTCGGCGTTGAGCATGGCGATGCACACGACCTGCGCGGTGAACGGCCAGAGGCTGAAGAGCCGGGCGATTTCCTCGCGTTTGGCGGGGCGCTGCTCCTCGGGGAGTTTCTCGGCCTCGCGGAAGAGGTATTCCTGCTGCACCTCGTCGAACATCTCGACGGGCAGGCGCGAGGTTTCAATGTCGAAGACGAGGGTGGCCATAGCGTTGGCGGATGTTTCGCATTAGCGGCGGGCGTGGCAATCGGAAACCGGGGGCGGAAATGCCGAATTGACATTTCGACACCGGAAATTTGCAATCGCCCGACACGGTAATGAGTTCTTCACTGCCCGCCCGCCAATTCACCAATCCCCGCGCCAAGCATGGCTTCCAGGGGCGCACCTGCTCGGTGACGGGCATCGGGGCCTACGTCCCGGAACGGGTGGTGACGAACGCAGACTTGGAGAAGGTCGTCGAGACCACGGACGAGTGGATCACGTCGCGCACGGGCATCAAGGCACGGCGCATCGCAGCGGAAAATGAGTTTTGCTCGGACCTCGCGGCCAAAGCGGCGGAGCGCGCCATGGCCCAGGCCGGCGTCACCGCGGACCAGATTGACCTCATCATTGTCGCGACCATCACGCCGGACATGCCGTTCCCGTCCACGGCATGCCTGGTGCAGCACAAGATCGGGGCCAAGCGCGCGGCGGCGTTTGATCTGGAGGCCGCCTGCTCGGGCTTCATCTACGCCCTGGAAGTGGGCCAGCAGTTCATCATGTCGCGCACCAGCGAGTGTGTGCTTGTCATTGGTGCGGAGAAGCTTTCGTCCATCATTGACTGGAAAGACCGCACGACCTGTGTCCTGTTTGGCGATGGTGCCGGCGCCGCGATCCTTCAGCACCGGCCGGAATCCCATGGGTTGCTCACGGCTTGCATGGGGGCGGACGGTGGCAAGGCGGCCCTGCTCTCCCAGCCCGGCGGCGGCTGCCGGTTTCCCGCCACGCGAGACAGCGTGGACCAGCGCCTGCATTACCTGAAGATGGACGGCAAGGAAGTTTTCAAGAATGCGGTCAATGCCATGTGCACGGCCGCCCGGGAAGCTTTGGCGCGCTGCGAACTGACAGTTGGACAGATCAAGTGCGTCATCCCGCACCAAGCCAACCAGCGCATCATCGATGCGGTGGCTGAGCGCCTTGAGGCCCGGCCGGACCAGATGTTCATCAACCTCGACAAATACGGTAACACTTCGGCGGCCTCGGTCGCCATCGCCTTGGACGAGGCGGTGAGCCTGGGCAAAGTTC
This sequence comes from uncultured Klebsiella sp., assembly GCA_964591495.1. Classification (GTDB taxonomy): domain Bacteria; phylum Verrucomicrobiota; class Verrucomicrobiia; order Limisphaerales; family SXTU01; genus SXTU01. The sequence goes on along the minus strand of CAZQEW010000251.1, from coordinate 280 downwards.
AGCGGGGTGATTTGGTCCTGTTGGTCGTCTTCGGAGCCGGGCTGACTTGGGGGGCGGCAGTCATTGAGTGGTAGCCGGGATTAACCGTTTTACTACAAATGGCCTAAAAAAAGAGTTTGCCACGAACCTCGTGGTTTGCCTAAGGTGCGCCAGTATTTGGACGAAGGTCTACACTATCACGAACATGAAAACGAGCAACCCCATCCTCCGAGTCGCCGCTTGTGGTCTGGCGGCCTTGATCCTTTCTTTGACACCCGCGGCGCATGCGGCTCTGACAGCC
>CAZQEW010000250.1:0-2883 GCA_964591495.1 uncultured Klebsiella sp. | reverse complement strand
GCCGCGTCTTCCCAACGGCCGGGGCCTTTGCCGGTGAAATGGTTCGTCTCGTATTTCTTCATCTCGGCCAGCACGCCCGCGTGGCCCACGATGGTTGCGCCCGCCTCGTGCATGACCTGGTTGCCGTAGGCGTGGTCGCCGTGGTGGTGCGTGTCGAAGGCGAACTTGATCTGCTTTTCCGTGAGTTGCTTGATCTTGGGCAGGATGACCTGCGCGCCGGAGGGGAAGTTCGCATCCACCACCAGCACGTAGTCCTTGAACACAATCCAGCCGTTGTTGCAGTGCCCGTGCCGCCCGATGTCCCCCTCGTGGAAATACACGCCGGGCGCGACGGTCTGGACGACATTGACCTGCGCGCGGACGGGCAGGACGGCGAAAAACGCGGTGAGGGCAAGGCCGGCGACGGCCCGGAACAATGGCTTCATCGCGGCGACTCTTGCAGAACCGCCGGACGCGTCAAGGGCGTCGCCGCGTCAGTTCAAGCTCCAGCTCACGTCCGTGGACTTGAGGCGCACGCTCTCGGGCAGCTTCGCGCCGTCGAGGCGGAGGACGACCGTGTGCGTGCCGGCGGGGAACTGATTCGCGAGCTTCGTGAGTTTCTGGCCATTCACCCACAACTCGGGTTTGGCGAGGCCGTCCACGGCAAGCGTGACTTGGCCGGGCTTGGCCAGCGTGAAGGTCGTCGCCACGAAGACGCTGGTGAAGGTGATGTGCCCCGGCGCGTTGCCCGGGCCAAAGTCGGCTTTCGCCAACGCGCCGCTCACGAGCGAAGTCGCGGGCTTCCAGGTGTGCTCGCCGATGCCGCTTTCCATCGCGGTCCACTTCGCGGTGAAGTCGCCCTTGGTGATCTTGTCCCAGCCGCCCTGGTCCATGCGATGGGTCACGGGCAACACGCGCCACACGCGGGCCACGCCGCCCTTGCTCGCGTCGTAGTCACCCGCCTTGCCGAGGCGGCTCAGGAAAGCGACGAGGTCGTTGCGGTCGGACTCGCTGACGGTGTCGAGCAAGCCGGAGGGCATGAGGGATTGCGAGGCGTTGGCGCGCTTGCGGATGTTGGACTTCGCGACGCTGACTTCCTGGTTTTGCGCGTTGCGGAGGACTACCTCCTGTCCGGTCTCGCGCACGAGGATGCCGCTGTATTCGAGGTCGTCCTTGGTCTCGACGTTGATGCCGTGGAAGCCCTCCTTGATTTTCGCGTTGGGCAACAGGATGGACTCGACGAGGTAATCCACCGGGGCCGCCGCGCCAAGGCTGGTCATGTCCGGGCCGACCTTGCCGCCGACGCCGCCGATGCTGTGGCAAAGCACGCAGCCGAGTTCCGCCCGGCGATACACGCGTTCGCCGCGCGCGGGGTCACCGGATTTCACGGCGAGGTCGGCGAGTTCCTTGAGCTTTGCGGGCGTGAGCTTGTCGGGCGAAAGGGCGGTGATGTTCGCGAGCTTGGTGAGCGACGCGACGAGCGTGGCGTCCGGCTGCGCACCCTCGCGGGCGGCGCGGAGGCCGGAGCTGGCGACGTGCGCGGGCAGCGCGGTGCGGCCGCCGACTTTCTCGCCAAACGACTTCGCCGCGCCCTTGGTGGCGAGCACGCCGCGCCAGAGGTCGAGCGCCTCGGCCTCGGTCTTGGTCTCGGCCAGTTCGTCGAGCGCGAGGTCGGCGAACTTCGCGGGCTGGAGCGACGCGAGCGTGACGGCGGCGGCGCGGCGCACGGGCGCAGGGGAGGTTTTTGCAGCCAGCGGTTGCAGCGCGCCGAGCACGGGCGGAATTGCGCCCAGCTCGCGGAAGGCGGCGAAGAGCGCGGTGCGGACTTCGGCGGGCGTGTTCTCGGTGCCGGCGAGCTTCACCATCTCGGCGAAAGCCGCGCCGGGATTCTTCCACGCACCCTGCAAGTTCACGAAGGCAACGCGCGTGGCGAGGTTCGCGTAAGAGAGCAGCGCAAGGCCGCGCGAGCCGTCACCCGCGGGCTTCACATTGCGCAGACGTGCGGCGGAGGTGAGTGCGGCGAGCGCACGGTTGAGCGCGGCGTCGGTGAAGTCGCGCTTCACGACCTGCTCCCAGAGGCGGTTGATTTCCGCCGGGCCGCCGGCGGCACCGATGAGTTCAATCCACGGGCCGGAGCCGTCCTTGGTGAGCGGCTTGGCGGCGAGAATCTTCGCGACGCTTGATGACGCCAGCGCGGGGTCGAGCGCCTTCATCGCATACTCAAGCTGCGCTTGTTTCGCGGGCGAGTTGGGCACCCACGCGCCGGACTCCAGCGCGGCGAGGAAGGGCTGCGCCAGCTCGTTGATGGAGAGCCAGACGGCGTAGTCGAGGAAGGTGTCGGAGCCGATGCCGTCCACGGCGGAGAGCACGAGTTCGGCCGACTTGGCGGACGGGAACTTCGCCAGTGCGCGCACGGCCTCCATGCGGACGCGCGGGTGCGAGTCGGCGACGAGCTTGGCCAGGCGCGCGACGGTGTCGCTCTCGGCAAAGGCTGCGCCGGCGTCCGCGAGATACGTGCTGGCGGTGCCGTTGGCATCGGCGACCAGCACTGGTTTGGTGGGCGCGGTGGTGGCGAAGCTCAACGCGCGCACGGCGGCGGCGCGGATGCGGCCATCCTGCGCGGCGAGCAGCTTGGTGAGCAGTTCGGGCGCGGGGATGTTCAAGGACTGGTGAATCCAAAGCGCGGCAAGCTGTTCCTTCTCGCTCTTGAGCTTCGCAGTCCAGGTCTTCAGCTCGGGCGCGACGGCGGCGGCGCCTTTCTCCACGAGCAGGCGGGTGGCTTGCGAGGAGTTGAAGTGGTTGGGGGAAAGCAGTTCGTTCAGCAGCGCGCCGGTGTTGGCCTTCGCCAGTTCGGGCTTCTTCAAGCCGGCTTTGCCTTTCACCGCCACGCGCCAAATGCGGCCG
>CAZQEW010000249.1:0-2937 GCA_964591495.1 uncultured Klebsiella sp. | reverse complement strand
GCGGGTATCTGCCGCAGCATCCACACGAAGCCGGCCAGCGGACCAAGAAACACCAGCCCCGCAGTGAAAGGCATCCACGGCTCGGGCACGCCGGAGCGCAGCAGCGTAGCGCCCACCGTCTTGGTCACGCCGTCGGCGAGGATGAAGCTTGCGCACAGCCCGGCCACGAAGAGTTCCGTCATCCGCCGCCCTTCCAGGAAGCCCAGCACGAGGCCAAACACCAGCCCCAGCGGCAGTCCGTTGAGGAACAGGCACGCGGCATTCCACGGGGCGGGCACGAACGCGAAGAGCAGCAGCGCCGCTTGCGCAAGGCCCACCAGCGCCAGCAGCGTCGTGGCGCGTCGCACGGGGGACATTTCCGCGATGACCTTGATGCCGATGAATTTGGAAATCGTGTAGCCCAGCACCTGCGCGGTGACGAGCCAAACCTTGAGTTTCAGGCCGAACTCCGTGTCCGCGTATGTGCCCGCAGTGAACGGCTTACGGAAGCCATACATGCAGGCATACGCGCCGAAAGCCGCCAGCACGCACCAAACTGCCAGCACCCACGGCCGCTCCAGCCAGCGCTTGAAAGCGAAGCCGGCGGGCAGCGGAGACTCGCTGGCGGTGTTCATGCGTTGACCAAAATTCCGGTGGGTTTAGCGCACGGGGCGGAGAAACGCTTCGAGCAAGGGGCGAAAGGCCTCCAAGTCCGGCGTGGTCATCCCGGGCACTTTCCCCAAGTCATCGTAGCGCCGCACGCGCACGGCCAGGTCGTGCTGGGGCTCGCGCTCGAATTCCTGCGCTTCCGTCGCGGTCATCGGGCCGCCTTGGAGGTGCAGGCTTTTCCGCGAGGCTGTGGAGAGGCCGTCGGCGTAGCCGGGGTCTTTCCAGCAAAGATATCGCTTGGCCGCGACATGCAGCCGGGCGGCGTCCACGACGGCGTCCACGAACAAGTCCCTCAGCAGGTTCGCGCCCAAGTCCTCGTGCCGCGCGTCCACGCCGTGGTCGGCGATGTCCTCGCCCAGTTGATGGCAGAGATGGCCGTAATCATGAAGGAGCGCGCTCGCCACCACCACGGGCGGCTCACTGGCGCGCTGGGCGAAGGTCGCGCATTGCAACGCGTGCTCCAGCTCCGTGACCGATTCCCCGTAAGCGCGATGGCCGTGCTCGCGGTAGGCGTTCAGCACATCGTCCAGCGAAGTGGGCTTCATCCGGCGAGTTTGGGGCGCGCGGCGTGCCTGGCAAGCCGCCCCGCGCAACAGATGTGTGACAATCAGTCCGCCGCCACCGCCACGCGCAGCCACCGCCGCGTCTCCGCCAAGGCCACCGCCGCGCCCAGCTCCGCTAACCGGTGCGGCGGGCTGACCAGCTCCGCCCACGGCAGCGAACGGTGCCGGCGAAGAAACGCCACGGCTGCGTCCAGATGGCGCGGGCCGTAGTTGTGAATGCCCCGCAGCGTCACGCACCCACGGATGAGCGCCTCGCCGGTCAGATTCAACGCGGAATCCGGATGCACCATGCCGACCAGCAGGTAATGGCCGCCCGGCCGCAGCAGTTTCATGCCCTCCGCCACCAGCGCCGGCGCGCCCGCCACTTCGATGACCACATCCGCCGCCTTAGCGCCCAGCGTGGTCAGAGCGCTGCCCAACGCCGGCTCCCCGCCAAACCGCGTCACCTGCGCCAGCCGCGCCGGGTCATTGTCAACCACCACCACGCGCGCCACGCCCGCCGAGCGCAACCACGCGCAGCCATAGAGGCCCAGCAATCCCGCCCCCTGCACCACCGCCCCCCGGCACCCGCGCGGCAGGTGCTCCATCACCGCCGCCACGGTCGCCAGCGCGCAGTTGACCGGCGCGAGCACGGCGTCGCTCATGTCCTCCGGCACCGCGACCAGATGCGTGCCGCGCCGCAACACGATGTGCGAGGCGTAAGTCCCGTTCAGCCCCGCGCCGTCCGCCAACGTGGCGTGGCCGTATTTGAAAACCCGCTCGCACTTTTGCGGCAGGGCGTAAGTCGTGCACGCAGCGCAGTGCCCGCAACTATCCGCCGATGTCCACGTCACCCGCCGCCCCAGCCAGGACTCACGCCCCGGCCCCGCCGCACTGACCACGCCCACACCTTCGTGCCCCAGCACACACGGCGTCGGCTCCGTGCGCCGGCCTTGAATCGTGTGCAAGTCGGAGCCGCAAATCGTCGCCAGCGCGATGCGCACGACCACTGCTCCCTCCTCCAGTCGCAATGGCAGCGGAAGCTCCGCGAGCCGGAACGGCATTCCCGCTCCGTCGAAGACCATCGCCTGGGCGCACGTGCTCATCGGGTGTGCGCTTCAATCCACGCCGGCAGTTCGGCGACGCTCCCGAACACCGCATTTGCTCCCGCCACGCGCAGCCTTTGCTCTGCCGTGGCGATGCGCGCCGCGCGCTCCGGTGCGGCGAGCGCGGTGAGCGCGGCTTCGTTCAACCCCACCTCATTGCCAGTCGCGCCGATGCCCAGCGCCCACATCCCCGCGTTCAAGCCCTCCGCGATGTCCGCCGCCGTGTCGCCCACCTTCACCACGTGCGTCATCGGATAGACGCCGAACCGCTCCGCCAGCCGGAAGCACGCCCACGGCGCGGGCCGGCTCTGCGGCACTTCGTCAGCGCAAATCACCGCGTCCGGCGCAACCCCGGCGGCCCGCGCCACCGGCTCCAAAACGTCCATCATCGCCCGCGTGTAACCCGTCGTGCTCCCCACCCGGATGCCCCGCGCCCGCAGCCACGCCAGCACCTCGACCGCGCCGGGAATCGGCGTCGCATGGCGCGGCAGCGCTGCAGGCAAGCGCCGGCAGAACTCGTCGTAAATCTCGGCCACGAGCGTGGCATCCGGCTCGCGATGCAATTCGCTGCGCACGCGCGCGGCGATTTCCGGGCAGTCGAGGATTTCGCGCACATGGTCGCGCTTGTGCGCCCCCATCGG
>CAZQEW010000248.1:0-2951 GCA_964591495.1 uncultured Klebsiella sp. | reverse complement strand
CTGGCCCACGCGCCGCTTGTCACGTGCCGCGCCCCGGCCTAAGCTCCCAGCATGAAGAACGAAGTGGTGCCCGTGCAGATCCGCGGCCTGCTCCCCGCCAACAGCGGCTGCGCCATTTTCGTCGGCAACGAGGAAAAGGTCTTCGTCATCCAGGTCGAGCACAACCTCGGCGCGGTCATCCAGATGTTCCTGCGCGACCAGCCCAAGGAGCGCCCGCTCACGCACGACCTCATGGTTCACGTCTTCAAGGGCTTCGGCATCTCGGTCGAGCGCGTTGTCATCACCGAGTTGCGGAACTCCACCTACTTCGCCCGGCTTTTCCTCCGGCAGGAAAACGAGCTGGGCAAGAAGCTCGTCGAAATCGACGCCCGCCCCAGCGACTGCCTCGCGCTCGCAGCCGCGCACAAGCGCCCTGTCTTCGTCACGAAGGCCTTGTTCGACCAGGTCGAGGACATGACCGAGTATCTCGACAAGCTTACCGAGGCCAGCGGGGACCAGGAGGCGTGATTCGAAGCCACGTTTTCAGTGTTCAGTAATCAGTCTTTGACCACGGCCGCGCACACCGAAAGCTTAACCCTGATTACGGAACAATTTTCCCTCGATGCCCCCTCCGCCGCAGCCACCCGCCCCCGTCGCCCTCATCTGCGGCGATGAGGATTTCGCGGTGAAGCAGCGCGCGCGGCAGCTCAACGACAAATGGTGCGCCGAAGTCGGCGGCATGGACCACGAGACGATTGACGCTGCCGTCGGTAACGCGGGCGAGGCGCTCAAGGCCCTCGGCAAGCTCCGTGAGGCGCTCCAGACGCTGCCCTTCTTCGGCGGCGGCAAGGTCGTCTGGTTCAAGGATTGCAACTTCCTCGACGATGACCGCACTGCGAAGGCCAAGGATGTCGCCGAAGGCCTCTCCGAACTCGCTGCGGAACTGAAGAGCTTCCGCTGGGACGGCGTGCGCCTGCTCGTCAGCGCCGGCAAGGTGGACAAGCGCAAGACGTTCTACAAAACCTTGGAAAAGCTCGGCAGCGTCGAGCACTTCGCCGCGCTCTCGCTGGACGACCGCAACTGGGCCGACCAGGCGGAGGACCTCGCCTACAAGAAGCTCAAAGCGCTCAAGAAGGAGATTTCCTCCGAAGCCCTCGCCCAGCTCGTCGCCAACGTCGGACCGCACGCCGCGCAGCTCAACAGCGAGGTCGAGAAGCTCGCAGCCTACGTGGGCACGCGCGCGGACATCGAGCTGGCGGACGTGAACGCCATCGTCACGCGCAACAAGCAGGCCCGCGCCTTCGCCCTTGCCGATGCGCTGGGCGACCGCGACCTGCCCCGGCTGCTCAAAACCCTCGATGAGGAGCTGTGGGAAATCCGCCTCGGCGTGGACCGGAAGTCCGAAATCGGCCTGCTCTACGGCCTCATCACCAAGGTGCGCGTGATGATTTTCCTCCAGGAGATGCTCAAGGCCGGCTGGCTCAAGGCCGATGGAGATTACAACCGCTTCAAGTCCCAGCTCGAACGCGTCCCCGCCGACGCGCTGCCCGAGGACAAGCGCATCAACCCGCTGGCCATGAACCCCTACGTGCTCTTCCGCGCGCTGCCGCAGGCGAAGCGGTATTCCTCCGCCGAGCTGATCCGCGCGATGGACCTGCTGCTCCAGTGCAACATGAAGCTGGTGAGCAGTCAGCTCGACGAGTCGCTCGTGCTGCAGCAGACGCTCACGCAGATCGTGCGGCGCGAGGAGGCGGCGAGGTGAAGGCAATGCGGAATGAGCGCGCGGCCAGCCCGTGCCGGCGGTTTGCAACCGCCGCGTTGCGGGTGGCCAGCACGAAGCCGCCTCGACTTGCTGTATCCCACGGACGGCGATTGCAAATCGCCGGCACGGTTTTCGGCCCGCGCTCTCTGCGAGCCTTCTCCCTTCGCGGAGCGAGGAGAGAAGGTGGCCGCAGGCCGGATGAGGGGTGCGGTCATCAACTCCGACGCACGGAACCCCTCACCCCGGCCCTCTCCTCTTGTCCGATGAAGGGAGAGGGGGAAGAGGCGCTCCCTTGCCACGGGGCGGAAGCGGGTGTTGATTGGGGCGGACGGCCCCGGCGGCCGAGACAAAATCCGGCATGAGTGAGGAAACCTCAGACAAGTCATCGAAGGTGTGGCTCTACACCTTGGGCGTCATCCTCAGTTTGCCGCTCCTTTACGCATTAAGCGTTGGGCCAGCCGTCGCGCTGCTTTTGCGGGGCTGGGCCTCCGAATCGGTCTTTGAGAGCTTCTACACACCGCTGATATCGTTTGTCCAGGCAACGAATACTGAAGGCTTGTGGCAGAGCTACTGCAAGGTATGGGTGAGCGCAACCGGATCCGGGCCTCCCGTAAAGTGAGCGACGAACCGAACAACAAGGCCGGTAAGGTATGGCTCTACAGCTTGGGCCTCATCGTTGCCTTGCCGCTCCTTTATGTCTTGAGCGTTGGGCCGGCCGCTGTGCTCATTTTCCGGGGCTTTGCTCCAAAATCAGTCGAATCCGGCTTGGAGACGCTCTACATGCCCCTGAAGCCGTTCGCCCAGGCAACGAATACCGAAGGCTTGTTCCAGACCTACGTCGAAGCTTGGCTGAAAGTGACCGGAACCAGCTTTCCCCCCATGAAATGAGCGACGAGGCGAACAGCAAGTCAGGCAAGACGTGGCTCTATGTCGTGGGCTGGTTGGCTTCGTTGTTCGTAGTCTACGCATTGAACATCGGCCCAGCATATGTGTTAGCTGTGCGAAACGTCCTTCCTGGTGAATTTTTGACTGGATACGAAATGCTGACGCAATTTGCCATAGCGACAGGCACTGCCGGGACCTTCAGAGCTTATATCTCAGTCTGGTTCACACTCACTGGAACTCCCATGCCTTGACTCGATGTCCTCCCCTTCCCCCACCCTCCTCGCCGCCCGCGTCGGTGACACCGTCTGCGTGAAGATCTCCGGGC
>CAZQEW010000247.1:0-2998 GCA_964591495.1 uncultured Klebsiella sp. | reverse complement strand
ATGGTCTATAAGCGGCTATGTCCACCCGCACTCCCACCCACCCCTCGCCCGCGGGTTACGCGGTGTATGCGGAACGATTGAAGCCGTGGTTCGACAAATTTCTCGGCGGCCGCGGACTCGGTGGCGACGTGGTGATTCCGAAGTTTGCTCCGCCCAGCGCACCCGCCGCTCCGGCGCAGAAAAGCTCGCCCGCGGCTCCCGCGCCGAAGGCGGCGGCAAAACCCGTCACGCCGCTCGCTCCCTTCGTGCCCGCGGCAGAGTTGTTGAAACCCACGCCGAGGACGCCGGATGGCAAATCGCTCGTCTATCCCTACGCGCCCTACAGCGAGGGCCGGATGGACCCGCAACTCACCGGCTGGCCGCTCACGGATGCGGAGAAGGCGTGGGTCGCCAAGGGCGAATACTTCCGCAAGCCCGGCCACGAGGCGCAGAAGCATCTGCCGGAAATGTGGTTCGTCACGCCCACTGCGGCCCGCTGGGGCAATGACACCGAAGCCAACAAATGGATCGCGCATCACGCCGCGTGCATCGAGAAGGTGCGCGCGATGAAGGACGGCATCGACATTGCGCTGCTTGGCGACAGCATCACGCAAGGCTGGGGCGGCGGCTGGGACGGCGCGCCGTTCAATGCCGCGTGGCAGAAGCATTTCTGCGGGATGCGGACCGTGAACCTCGGCATCGGCGGCGACCGCATGGAGAACATTCTCTGGCGGCTCGATCACGGTGCGCTCGATGGCGCGTCGCCCAAAGTCATCGTGCTCATGATCGGCGTGAACAACGCCCCGCTCGTCCAGGCCAACGGCGTCCCTGTCGCCGCCGCCGCGCACGGCATCAAACTCTGCGTGGAGAATCTCCGCCTCCGCTGTCCGCAATCACAGATTGTGCTGGTGAAGATTCTGCCCGCGTTCAATCCCTCCCAAGAAGTCGGCGCGCGGGTGCGCGAGATCAACGCCGCGCTCGACACGCTCAAGCTCGATGCCGACCCGCAGGTTCGCGTCGTCGATCTGGGGAAGGAGTTCACGCACGACGACGGCACGCTCAAGAGGGAACTGTATTCCGACGGCCATCTGCACCTCGCGCCGCAGGGCTATGAGGTCTTCGCTGCGGGCTTGAAGCCGTGGCTGAACAAGCCGCTCGGCAGCCGGTGAATGGTCGCGTAACCTCGCCGTCGTGAAACCCATTCGTATCGCTTTCCTCGCTGGCGTGCTGGCGCTTCTTCCCGTCGCGTGGTGTCAGACCGCGCCGCGCGATGATGCCGCGTGGCTGCAGACGAAGGGCACGCTCCTGTTTCACGACACCTTTGAACGTGAGGAAACCGGCAACGGTGCCAAGGCCATTGGCAACGGCTGGAACAGCGCCACGGCGGATCGCGTCCCGCACCTCAAGATGGCCGATCTCGACGGTGGCATTCTCAAGGTCAACAGCGCGTCCAAGGAGGCCGGGCACGGAGCCCATATCCATCACGATGCCGGCTTCACCGATGGCGGCGTGATGGTGCGCTTTCGCTTTCCCGGGCTAAACAAGGACGAGTCGCTCACCGTGGGCTTCGTGGATCGCGAACTGAAAAACGTTCACGCCGGGCACCTCGCCTACGCGCACCTCTACCGAACGAGCATCAAGCTCATCGACAACAAGACCGGGATCTCGGATGGCGACCTCCGGAAGCGGCGGCAGGTTTTCCTCGACCGCAAACAACCGCTCCCGCCGGACCTTGATGCGTTGCTCAAGACCAAGGAACTCACCGTGCCGTGGAAGGCGGACACCAACTGGCACGAGCTGGTGATCGTCACCGAAGGCGATGAGTTGCGCCTGACCATTGACGGGAAACCGGTGGCCAGCCATCGCTCGGAAGGCTTTGCGCATCCGGTGAAACGCTGGTTCAGCTTGGGCATTCCGAGTTCGGTGTGGATCGATGACGTGAAGATTTGGAAGGTGAAGTGACCGCCAGGCACCCATACAAGACACTGCGTCTGCCGGAAGGGCAGGGCGCGCACCGGATTCGAAGGTAAGTGCCGAAGATGCCGGGTTGCACCGTGCCAACGGGCGTCTATCCTCCTGCCAACTCAAACGCTGCAAAGCCAAACTGCCATGAGCATCACCCGCGTCGCACCACTCTACCGGCGGCAGTTTCTCCAACGAGCGGGTTTTGGAGCCGGTGCGCTGGCGCTCGCGTCGGCCCTGCGAGGTTCGGTCGCAAGCACGCCGGCCAACCCGCTTGCGTCACGTCACCCGATGTTCGCATCGCGCGCGAAGCGGGTGATTTTCCTGCACATGATTGGTGCGCCGTCGCAGTTGGACATGTTCGATTACAAGCCGGAGCTCATGAAGCGCGACGGGGAGGAGTGCCCGGAGTCGTTGTTGAAAGGCCGGCGGTTCGCGTTCATCGGCGGCAAGATGCAGCTCGCGGGCAGCAAGTTTAAGTTCGCGAAGCACGGGCGGAGCGGACAGGAACTCTCCGAGACGCTGCCACACTTGGCGAAGGTTGCGGACGACATCGCCATCGTGAAGACGCTGCACACGGAGGAGATCAACCATGCGCCGGCACAGATGTTTTTGCACACGGGCTTCGGGCGCGGCGGGCGGCCGAGCTTCGGCTCGTGGGTGACTTACGGGCTGGGCACGGAGAATCAGGATTTGCCGGCTTACACCGTGCTGCTCTCCGGTCCGCTCGGTGGCGCGGGGACATCGCTGTGGGCGAATGGTTTTCTCCCGAGCGTGTGTCAGGGCATCCAGTTCCGCTCCAGCGGCGACCCGGTGCTGTTCTTGAGCAACCCGAAGGGCCAGTCGCAGGACGACCGGCGACGCATCTTCGACGCGGTGAAATCGCTGAACGAACGTCAGCTCACCGATGTGGGTGACCCGGAAATTGCCACGCGCATCAGCCAATACGAAATGGCGTTCAAGATGCAGACCAGCGTGCCGGAGCTGATGGACATTTCGCGCGAGCCGAAGTCCGTGCTGGACCTCTACGGCGCGAAACCGGGCGCGGCGTCGTTTG
>CAZQEW010000246.1:0-3014 GCA_964591495.1 uncultured Klebsiella sp. | reverse complement strand
GGGGGTGCGGGTGAGCGGGAGCTTCGCCTGCTCGAGGTGGGTTGCGTAGAGGTGCAGGTCGCCGAAGGTATGGACGAACTCGCCTGGTTTCAGGCCCGTGACTTGCGCGACCATCAGCGTGAGCAGCGCGTAGCTGGCGATATTGAACGGCACGCCGAGGAAGAGGTCCGCGCTGCGCTGGTAGAGCTGGCAGGAGAGTTCGCCGTCGGCCACGTAGAACTGGAAGAGCGCGTGGCAGGGCGGGAGTTTCATCTGGTCAATTTCGCCGACGTTCCACGCGCTGACGATGTGCCGGCGCGAGTCGGGGTTCCGCTGAAGCTGCGCGATGACCTGGTCAATCTGGTTCACGCTGCGGCCATCGGTCGTGCGCCAGTCGCACCATTGCGCGCCATAGACGCGACCTAGGTTGCCGTCCGCGTCGGCCCATTCGTTCCAGATCGTCACGCCGCGCTCTTGGAGCCACTTGACGTTGGTCTCGCCGCGCAGAAACCAGAGCAGCTCGTAGATGATGGATTTCAGGTGCAGCTTCTTGGTCGTCAGCAGGGGAAATGTCTCGCGCAGGTCGAACCGGGTCTGCGCTCCGAAAACCGAGTAGGTGCCGGTGCCCGTGCGGTCGGTCTTGAGCTTTCCCTTTTCGAGGACGTGCCTGAGCAGGTCGTGGTATGGCTGCATGGTGGGCTGACTATGCGGAGCGGCCGGCGATCGGGCAAGCCGGGCTGAGTGAACGGCGCGCGCTATCCGCTCCGCCTCAGGTCCGCGATGGCCTCGCGCATGGTCGGAAAGCGGAAAGAAAACCCGCTGTTCAACAACTTGCCCGGCACCACCCGTCGGCTCTTGAGAATCAACTCCGTCTCCGTGCGCAGGAAGAACGCCCCAATCTCCAGCATCCATTCGGTCGCCGGCAGGCCGAACGGTGCACCGACGGCTTCACGGAACAGGCGCATCATCTCCGCATTGGGCAGCGGGTTCGGGGCCGCGAAGTTCACCGGCCCGGAAATCTCCGGGTGTTCCATCAGCCATTCCACCGCGCGACAAAAATCCTCCTCGTGCAGCCAGGAGACGAACTGTTCACCGCTTCCCATCCGGCCTCCTAACCCGAACCGCGCCAGCCGGGACAGCACGGGAAACACGCTGTTCTGCCCGTGCCCCAGGACCAGCGTGGTGCGTAACGCGACCTTGCGCGTGCGCGGCGTCGCGGCTTCGTTCAGCGCCCTTTCCCACGCGTGAATGACTTCGAGCGAAAACGCATCCTGCACCGCAGGCGTGGGCGTGAAGTCCGCGCCCGACTCATCCCAGGCCGGACCAAACGTATGCCGGTAAATCGTCGCTGAACTGGAGTTCATCCAAACGCGCGGCGGCTGTGCGCACTGCGCGATGGCTTGCCCGATGATGCGCGTCGAGTTCACGCGTGACTCGATGATGAGTCGGCGGTTCGCCTCGGTGTAACGGCAATCCACCGAGCGCCCCGTCAGGTTCACGACTGCTGCCGCGCCGTCCAGCTCGCGCGCCCAGTCACCCAGCTTTTCCGCTTCCCACCGCACCTCCCGCGCGGTGCGGCCGGCTTGCGGATTGCGCGTGAGCACGGCGACTTCCCAGCCGAGCTTCTGAAAGTGCTTCGCGAGTGCTTGGCCGAGGAAACCGGTGCCGCCGGCGAGAATAAGTCGTTGTTTGTTCATGGGGTTTTCGAAGGGCTCTCCGCGCGCATCTTGATGTGCTGCAGCACGCGCACGTGGATGCGATGAATGATGTAGTCCGACCAAGTCTGCCAGTAAGCGACCGGCCACATGTTGTGCCGATACCACGTCGTGCCTTCCAGGCGCGTTCCGCCATCTGGCAGGGCAACGAGCTCGAACTGTCCACGCTCCGAGGCGAGGAATCCATCCAGATGGGGCGGATGGACGTGTTCGTAAGGCGTCCACTCCTCCATGGGCGGCGGGTTCTTCGTCACGCCGAAGCGGAGCAGGCGCGGCTCGTCCCAGACTTCAATCGGCTCGACGAACGGGCCGGTCGAAAACACGCAATGCCGCACCGCGCCTGGCCCGCTGCCAAACATCTCCGCCCGCAGCGGGTAGGCAATGCCGAGGCGAAACAGGAGTTCCGTCGGCGCTGGCAGTTCAGTAAACGCGACCACATGCCCCCAGACACGCTCGGGTGGCGCGGCCACGTCCAGCGACGATTTCACTTCAAGCAACGGCGAGGGTGCGTCGGCCAGTCGTTCTCCGGTGAGCATCAGTGGCACTGCGAGGAGGCCCGCGCAGAGCATCTGGTTCGTCCCCTGTCGCCAGCGGGCCGGGGAAACCGCATGACCCAAGATCGCGCCCACCAAGGCCAGCGGTATCGCCAGCGGCGCGGCCATCAGCACGCATATGACCCCTTCGATGGCCAGTGCCACCAAACCAAGTGACGCGACCAGAACAGCCAGCATGGCCACCACCACGCACTCACCTGCAGTGCGCAATTCGTGAACGCCATGCACGAAGGCTGCGAAAAAGCCGGCCACGAACGGCAAGCCGAGGAAAAGGCCCCAGCCGTATTGCTCGAACCCCTGGGTGCCCAACAACGTTGCACCCCAGAGCAGGACACACGCAGACGCGATGCCCGCCACCGCGCTGCCCAGCCGGCTGCGTGGGCAAAGGCGCTCCAGCAGGTCGGGCGGACGAATGCCGTGGCAGCGAGGCGGCTCCGGAGCCTCGCGCCGCGGTGCCGCCATCGCCACCAGGAAAAGGAACCACTTTACGACCGGCACAACGAACAGCACGGCCAGCCACAGCGGCAGTCGGGCGGAACGGAGCCGTTGGACAGTCAGCACCACGCCCGCCCACAGGAATGGCAACGCCGGCAACAGCATTGTCCACCCGGAGTCCAGCAAAGCATCGAGGGTAAACCGTTCACTAGCCGGGAAGCCCGCCTGCAAATAGTCCGTAAAACTGATGGCCCGCCCTTCGGAATCGGCCTTTAACACGAAACGGTCGAGGTTCCACTTGATGGCAAACAGCAACGCGCCCCACAGCAGA
>CAZQEW010000245.1:0-3084 GCA_964591495.1 uncultured Klebsiella sp. | reverse complement strand
ACTAAGAGCCTGTCTGAGAAAGCATGAACGCTGAGGCATCAGGCCAAGCGCCGGAGCATGAGGCGTATCATGGCGATGTGAATCCAGGCGGTGGCACTGGCTTCGGTGCGTTCGTAATCGCGCACGAGCCGACGCTGCTGCACCAGCCAGGCAAACGTGCGCTCGACGATCCACCGCTGCGGCAGCACCACGAAGCCGGTCAGGTTGTCCGTGCGCTTGATCACTTCCACCGCCAGCCTTGGGCGGTGTGCCCGGACCCAGTCCGCGAAGTCTGCGCCGGAGTAGCCACCGTCCACCCACAGTTTGCGCAACCACGAAAGATACGGGAGCAAAGGTGCCAGCAGCGCTTGCGCCCCGGCCCGCTCGGGCCTGTGGGCGGGCCGCACCGCCACGCCCAGGATCAAGCCCAGCGTGTCCACCAGCAGGAAGCGTTTGCGGCCCTTGGTCTTCTTCCCGGCATCGTAGCCGACGATTCCGCCGTGCGGGGCCGACCGCACCGTTTGGCTGTCCAGCACGGCGGCCGTGGGGCGGCTGCGTTGGCCGGCCGACGCGCGAGTGAACGCGCGGAGCCGGTCGTGCAAAGCGGCCAGCACGCCCGCCCGGCTCCCGTGGCGAAAGTGGTGATAGACCGTCGGCCACGGGGGAAAGCCCACCGGCAGGAGCCGCCATTGGCAGCCCGTGCGGACCGCGTAGAGCAGGCCTGCCACGACGTGGCGCAGCGGCGTGCGGGGCCGACCCCGGCGTTTGGCGCGGGGCAGGAACGGCTCCAGATAGCACCCTTGAGCTTCGGTGAGGAGGGCGAGCGAGCGAACACAGCGGGTCGTCATCGCCCGACACCGCTGCCGCGAAAGTCAGCCCTCGCACTGCTCGCCACGGGTCAAGGATTAACGGCGGGTTCACGCAGATTTTTCGCTCACTCTCCCGCCGCTCCCAGCCAATTCATACAACCGCATTTTCAGACAGATTCTAAGAGCCACGCCGCACATGCGCCCAGCAACCCAGCCCCGCTGTTCAGCTTGATTTGCGGCTGGTGTTCGGTTTTGCCCCAGCTTGTTTTCGCCTTGGGACCAGCCTTTGTTCCGAGCTTAGTGAGGCATGGCTGTGGAAATGCGTTGTAAAGGCAACTGGGAGACTGAGTTCAACCAGCGGGCCGCGGGCGTGAACCGGTGTTTCGCTGTGGAAAGCCGCAATTTGGCTGCTCGGTCGCATTTCAAAGTTAGTCGCTGCGCGAAGAATCTGACCTGTTGCGCCCCGTTTCTCTGCGTTATACAGTCTGCAAATGGACCGCCGTCGCTTTCTTCTGCATTCTCTTGGTGCCACGCTGGCGCTTCCGGGCCTGCCTTCGCTGATGGCCAAAGACGTGGGCGGAAATTCGGCGGTGCGCACCGCGAAGGGGGCGGGCATGGGCGCGCGGCGCTTTGTGGCGATCGGCAATCTGCTCGGCTACCAGACGAAGCAGCTGTTCCCGACGACCCCGGGCCGCAACTATGAGCAGACGACTTTGCTGGAGCCGCTGTGGGACATTCGCAAGCACCTGACGGTGTATCGTGGGCTCGATCACGGCGTAAAGGGCGGGCACTTCGCCGTGCACTCGTTCCTTTCTGGCGTGTTGAATTCCGAGGCGCAAAACCGCCCGAATGGGAATGTCACCATCGACCAGTATCTCGCGGACGAGGTGGGCTTTGAGACGCGTTTCCCGTCGCTCACGGTCGGTTCGGAGGGCGGCATTCATGGCGGTTGTCAGCTCGCGTGGACGAAATCCGGCGTGCGGGTGCCGCCGGTGACAAATCCGGCGGAGTTGTTTGAGAAGCTTTTCGTTTCTGACTCGAAGGAACGGCAGACGCGGCGCATGCAGGAAAACCAGGTGCAGGCTTCCATCCTGGATTCCGTGCGGGAGGAGGCGAATCGTCTCTCCAAGCGGGTGAACAAAGAGGACCAGGAGAAGCTCGACGAATACCTGACCTCGGTCCGCGATGTGGAGAAGCGCCTGGAACTGCGGCAACGCTGGACGAATCAGCCGAAGCCGAAAGCGCCCTTTGACAAGCCGGCTAACCGCAATGCGGTGGAGGATTTGCCGCTGCTATATGAGATGATCGCGCTCGCGTTGCAGACGGACAGCACGCGCATCGCCACGCTGGAAATCGGCGGCGACTTCATGCCGCAGCATCTCGGCATCAAAAAAGACTGGCACGGTCTCTCGCACCACGGCAATGACCCCGAGGCCATCGCGAGCCTCATCACGTTGGAGAAATATCAGATCGAGCACTTCGGCAAGTTTGTCGCCCGGCTGGCGAAGCTGAACGACGGCGAGCGCACGCTGCTCGACTCGACGACGGTGCTGTTCGGCAGCGGCATGGGCGACGGCAACGTCCACAAAAACTCTGACCTGCCCATCCTCTTGGCCGGCGGTGGCTACAAGCACGGCGAATTCCGCACCGTGCCCCGTGAGGGCATCAACAAGGTGCCGCTGTGCAATCTCTTCGTGGACATCGCGCAGAAGATGGGCGTGGAGACGGATTCGTTTGGCAGCAGCACCGGGCGTTTTGCGTGATGCGGACCGTTCGACAGGCCGGCTTTGTCGCGAGTCTGGCGGCAATGCTTTTCGTCTCCGCGGTCCACGCAGCAGACGCACCGCCGCAAATCGTAAAGCAGTTCCTCGGCAAATACTGTCTCAAGTGCCATGACGCCGAGGTGCAGAAGGGCGACCGCTCGTTCGGGCAGTTTGCGCTGCCTTTGAAATCGTCCGCCGACCTCATCGAGGCGCGCGCCATCATCGACCAGCTCACGTTGAAGGAGATGCCGCCGAAAAAGGCGGACCAGCCCAAGGACGATGAACGCCTCGCGATGATCCGCGCGCTGCGCGACGGCACGGTGGTCGCGCATGCGCAATTCCAGAGCACGGGCAGCCGCACGGTGATGCGCCGCCTTTCCAGCCGCGAATATGAAAAAACGCTCGCGGTGCTCTTTGGCCGCCGCGTGGACACGCTGGGCCTCACGGCTAGTTTTCCGAGGGAAAAGACCACCGGGCATATGGACACCATCGGCAAGTCGCTCGTGACCTCCGGCTTCCTCGTCGATGAGTAT
>CAZQEW010000244.1:0-3084 GCA_964591495.1 uncultured Klebsiella sp. | reverse complement strand
TCAGTCTCCATCAGTCGAAACAAACGTCAGCGTCACGCCGAGTTTGCTCACCACTTCGGTCTTGAGCGCGATTTCCAGTTTCCGGCACGCCTCCACCGTGGCCTGCACCGGCGCGCGATTCGTCTTCACAGTTTCCTCCACGGCGGCGGGGATGGCTTCGGCCGCTTTCAACGTCGCCTCGAAGTGCGCCTGCATTTTGTCCGCGAGCACGGGGTCGAGCGTGCGCAGGTAATCGTCCACGCCCACACGGCCATCGCCGCCATCGTAGTGACGCTTCACCCCGCGCATCGCAGCGGCGACGGCGCGGTGCGAGCTGCCGCTGCTCATCGCGCGCGCGTCCTCGGGCTGGAAGGTCTTGAACTCGTGCAGCTCGATTTGCTGCGTCAGCCCTTCCTGCAACGCGCGCTCGGAATTTTCCAGCAGCCGGTTGATGAGCTTGTCGAGACTGGCCTGGCCGCCGCGAGTGAACTGGGCAATCGCATTTCCGCCCGTGGGCAGCCACGCCGTTTCCAGCTCCCGCGCGCGGCGGGCGAGCAGTTCCGCCACCGCGTGCAGATACGCACGGCGACGCAGGCCGTCGGCTCCGTTCAGCAAGTCCCATGCGGGCGGCGGGCGCGGCAAACCTAGCACTGGCTGGCCCTGCTTGTGGCGCACCATGTTCGTCTGGTCGAAGAGCAGGTATTCGAGCGCGAAGAGGCCGGTCGCTGCCGCGCCGAGCTGGTCCATGTAAGGCGTGTCGTAAGCTGTGCTGCCGGCGAGCGCGCCCTCGATGCTCGCAGGCCGGGGCGGCCACAGGTAAACGCCGAGGCTGAAATACGGCAGGTCGGGAATCCACTGCGTCTCGTTCCACGCGCAGTAGGCATCGGTCCACTCGGCGCGGAGGCGGGCCAGGGATTCGGGCGAAGCGTTGGTGCGGAACAGCGCGGTGGAGGCGGCGAGCTGGGTGGCCTTCGCCGTGAAATGTTGAAGCGTGGGCAAAATTACGTTCGTGCCGATGGACGACAACGCGGCCTCCTTCGTGACCTTGGTGGGGGGCGCGGGCGCGGCGGGAGCTGAAGTCGAGGCGGGCTGCTCGCGGCAGCCGACCAGAAACAGCGGGACCGCGAGCAAGAGCGCCAGAGGACTGGCGCAGTCCAAGACGCTATCGCACCGTCGAGTGCGGTTGGAATTCGCGCTAGCGTTTTGGACTGCGCCAGTCCTCTGGCGCTTTTTCCCAGTGGCAAATGACCAGTTCGTAGGCTGACTTGTCATAACGACTCCAAAAATTTCACCAGCGCCGCGCGGTCGGCGCGGGGCATCTGGCGGAACGCTTCGCGCGACCGCTCCGCCTCGCCGCCGTGCCAGAGAATGGCTTCGGCAAAATTCCGCGCGCGGCCGTCGTGCAGCAGGAAGGTGTGGCGGTTGACCTTAGGCACGAGACCGACTCCCCACAGCGGCGGCGTGCGCCACTCGCGCCCGTCGGCGGCGAAGCTCGGGCGTTGGTCAGAGAGGCCCTCGCCCAAATCATGGAGCAGCAAATCGGTGTAAGGCCGAATCGTCTGCCGGGAGTGCGAAGGCAGGCCGGGAACTTCGCCCGTGGTGAGCTGCTCGCGATGGCAGGCGGTGCATTTCGCCGTGCGGAACAACGCCTCGCCGCGCCGCACCTGCGCGTCGTCCACGCTGCGGCGCGCGGGCACGGCGAGCGCGCGTGAGTAGAATGCCACGCTGTCGAGGATTAGGTCGCTCACTTCGGGCGAACCGCCGCTGGGTTGCTGCACGGCGGCGGGCTGCGCGGGCGTGTGGTTTTCCTCGGCGAAGAGGGACGTGGTCAAACCCATGTCGCCATTGAACGCGCCGGCCACTTGCTGCCGCACGGTCGGTTGCTCCGCCTTCCAGCCGAAGCGACCCGGCTCGTGGCGTTGCGTGGCGACGTTCCAGACTTGGTTCAACCGGCCGGAGATGCCATCGCGGTCGCGGTCATCCGGGTCGGCGAGCGCAGTGAGTTGCGCGGCAGGCACCGCTTCGAGCAGGCCGAGGCCGATGATGGCAGGCGCGACGCGCGGAGACATGAGCAGGTTGGTGCCGGCGGGGCCGTAGCCGAGGTTGCGGAGGGAATACTTCGGCCGTCGCAGCTCAAAGGCCTCGCCGTCCGCAAACGCGCCGCGCACCGGCTCGAAGTCCACCATCACGTCCGCCTCCGTCGGCACGCCGGGCAGCGCGCGGCCTTGGATTTGCCCGCCGTAAACGGGATGCGGCTGCGGGCCGCC
This sequence comes from uncultured Klebsiella sp., assembly GCA_964591495.1. Lineage (GTDB taxonomy): Bacteria > Verrucomicrobiota > Verrucomicrobiia > Limisphaerales > SXTU01 > SXTU01. The sequence continues at coordinate 838 of CAZQEW010000244.1, read as the reverse complement.
GTGGGCGTTCGTGCCCGGCACGCTCACACGCAGCAGCATCACCGACATCGCGCCGCCCGCTTCCGGCGGTCGGCTGCGGCCATCGTGCAAATGACACGCGGAGCACGAACGCGCGTTGAAGAGCGGGCCGAGACCGTCGCGCGCCGCGGTGGACGCGGGCGCGGCGACCCAGTTCAGATTGAAGAAGGAATTGCCAACGGCGAACGCGGATTTCTGCGCGTCGCTCAGGCCGGGAACGGGAAGGGAAAACGCATTGCGACTGTCGTCCAAGACCGTGGCCGCGCCGGCGGAAAGCTCACGCGGGTCGGGCGTAGCTGGCTCGCTGGCCATGCCGGGCAGGGCTAGGCTGAGTCCCACAGCGAGTCCGATGGGGAGGAGCAGAGCCATGCTTAAATCCTCAGCTTCAATCCGAGCGCCGCGCCGGCTTTCGCGAAGGAATCGGAAATCGCGCGAAAGCTCGCGATGGCATGCTTCACCGCTTGCCGACCTGGCGCGGTGTCGAAGCCGAGGATGGCTTGGTCGAAGGGCGCGGGAATCGCCCGCGCGGCAGCGACACCGGTGGCGGTTTGCGCGGTGAGCTGCGCCGCGAGCGCCGGGTTCACGCGTTGCAGTAAGTCCCGCACGCCGGGGCCGGAAATGACTTCCCCACTCGTGCGCCGGTAGCGGCCCAGCCAGACGTTCTCCAAGCCCAGCGCGTCGTGGAGGAAGTCATTGTGCGTGTTGTCGCTGAAGCACGAATGCTCGTCCTCCTGCTCCTTCGTCTCGTAAGCGACCGTGAGCCGTTCGCCCGCCAGCTCCGGCCCGGCGAGCGTGCCCGCGCCTTTGAGAATGAGCGTGA
>CAZQEW010000243.1:218-3225 GCA_964591495.1 uncultured Klebsiella sp. | reverse complement strand
TGCCTTTCATCGCCTTCGATGAACAGGGCCGGCTCCACCGTCACCCGGGCCCGATCACCCTGCCGGTCATTCTCGGCAGCATCCAGCATCCGAAGGAAACCAACGGCAAGACCAACATCGTGGTGCAGACCGATGCCATCGAGACCGCGCTGCCGGTGCCGGCCGGCGGGATCGTGCCCAACATCGAGTATCTCGTCGCCGGAACTCCCGGATCGACGGTGCGTTATCCTCCCGGTGGAACGATCTACACGGCCGGGCAAAGCTTTCTCGGCACCCTGGCCAACGGCACGAACTTCGCCCCGGCCAGCGGCAGCCCGCGGGTGGTGGAGCTTTACGCGGTGCGATTGGACCTGGTCACGGGCCGGGGCCGCACCATCCGACCGGAGTTGCAATGAAAGTCACCCCGCAATCCAAGTGTTCGCCGCTCGTGTTCCGCGGGCAGGGGACACGCGCCTTCACCATGATCGAGGTGGCGTTGAGCCTGGCCATCGTGGCCTTCGCCATGGTGGCGATCATTGGCGTGATGCCGCGGGGCCTGAATGTGCAGCGGGAGAACCGCGAGGACACCATCATCTCGCAGGATGCCGCGTTGCTGCTGGAAGCCATCCGGGGCGGCGGGAACAGCGCGGGTTTGACGGTGCTGTCCAGCTCGGTGCTTGGTTTCCGCGGTCCCTCGGTGCCGCCCGCGGGCGCCTGGACGCCGTTGGATGTGGTCGCGCGTTTGAGCATTCCGCGCTGGGACACGACCAACTCAACCAACGGCGGACTCAATCACGCGCAGTTCCGCGCCTTCAGCGGGAACCTCGGAGATTCGGCGACAGCGGCGACCAACATCGCCTTCAGCTACGTCGTCACCTCGGAAGTGACCAGCCCCGCTGCCGATCCCTTCCAGCCCGGGCATAGCTATTACCTCACCAACAACCTCTACGAGGTGAAGCTCACCTTCTCCTGGCCCGTGTATGACTCCGCCGCCTGGAGCGTGGGCGACCGCCGGCTGGTGGTGCGCACCTTGGTCAGCGGGCAGTTGCAGGTTAGCACCAACGGCGGCCAGCTGTTCAACTCCACCACCTACCGGGGACTATGAACCTCCGCCACCACATTCCCCGCTTCGGTCTCCGCGCCGTGACCATCCTCGAGCTCCTGGTGGCCGTGAGCCTGATCTCGTTCATCATCCTGGCGCTCTACCAGATGTTCGACCGCACGCAGGTGCAGATGCGCAAGGCCGTGCGCGAAGTGGACAAGTTTGAAGGGGGGCGCGCGGCGGCCGAACTGGTCCAGCGCGACCTCTCGCAGATGGTGGCCGGCAATTCCTCCGCCGGCATGCTGGCGGTCAATTTCTACGCCAGCACCAACTGGTCCGCCGGTTCGTTTGCGATGACGAACAACGGCACGAATGTCGTGCAGCAGAACCTGTTGCAGGACCTCTATTTTGTCGGGCTTGATCCCGCCGCCACGCCCTACAACTGGATGGGCGTCAGCTACCGCGTGGCGGACCGGTCCGACCCCACGACGCCGGCGACCTACGGGCTGGGCACGTTGTGGCGCTGGACCACCAACGCCAACCGCTTCGATACGAGCCTGCAACAACGTCTGTTCTCCCAGTTTCCGCCGCCGGCCTTTTGGCAGCGGGTGGCGGACAATGTCATTCACTTCCGCGTCACCGCCATCACCGGCGGCGTGCCGGTCATGGCCACCAATGTCGCCGTGCCCGCGCTCACCTGGGCTGCCGTGCTGACGAACAGCGTCCTGCCCGCGCACATGGAGATCGAGCTGGGCTATGTGGACAGCCGCACGGCGGAACGCGCCCGCGGCTATCTGCCCAACACCAACCTCGCGCGCGCCTACCTCTCCACCAACCTCGATGCCGTGCAGATGTTCCGTCTGCACGTGCCCATCCGCCCCGGCCTGCAATGAACCCGCACCGCCAAATCAAACTCGGTTTGAAGGCCCTGCCGCCGCGCCAGTTTCCCCTCTCCCTTTGCGGAGCAAGGGGAGAGGGCCGGGGTGAGGGGTTGGTCCCGATGGCGCAAGCGGCCGCTCCCCTCATCCGGCCTTCGGCCACCTTCTCCCCTCGCTGCGCGAAGGGAGAAGGGTTCACGCACGCTCGCTTGGGTGGTTCCCGCTCCGGCGTCGCCCTGGTGGCCACGCTCATCATGCTTTCGCTGGTGACCTTCATGGTGGTGGCCTTCCTCGGCGTGGCCCGGCGTGAGCGGCGGGCGATCGAGGCCGCCACCACGGCGGGTGAATCGCAGATTGCCCGCGATGCCGCGCTCAACGTCGCCCAGGCGGACATCCTCGCGCGCCTGCTCATCAGCGGGGACAAGTGGAACTACGGCGTGATGGTCTCCACCAATTTCCAGAACACCACCAACATCACGGGCACCATCAGCCCGTTGAACGTCAACCATACCAACGCCCTGGCTGCCGGCGTAAATACCTGGCTCACCAATCTCGGCAACCTGCAATACAAGCCCCGTCCGCCGGTCTTCTCGCCCAATTTCACGAACACGCGCGCCTTTCCGGCTCCCGGCTCGCCCATCAATGTGCTGCTCAGCGAGTCACAGTCCGGCCGCTTCTACCTCGACTTCAACCGCAACGGCATCTTTGACCCCACGGACCGCACCCATGCCGGCGATCCGCACTGGATTGGGCAGCTCGAATACCCGGAGGTGTCCCACGGCCCGACCAACCGCTTCGTGAGCCGTTATGCCTACCTCATCGCGCCCGCCGGCAAGGCGATGGACCTCAATCTCATCCATAACCAGGCCAAGCGGCCGGCCACGGTGAACGCCGAGGGCTACTATCGGAACCTCGGCCTCGGTGCGCAGGAGTTCAACCTCGCGGCCATGCTCACGGAAATGGCCCCGGCGCATTATGGTCCCAGCTATTTATACGACCTCAATCCCCTCAATGTGAGCGGCCTGGCCCCGTTCAGCCGCAACCCGTTCCGGGATGCCCTTCAGCTCCTGCTCTATCGCAATAACGACAGCTGGAACAACCATTCCAC
>CAZQEW010000243.1:0-208 GCA_964591495.1 uncultured Klebsiella sp. | reverse complement strand
CGAGTTCAACCTGGCTGCCATGCTCACAGAAATGGCCCCCGGCTACTATCTGCACAATTATGACACGGCCGCTGCCAACCCCAGCTTTGCGTTGCCCAACGGCCGTGATGCCTTCCGCGATGCGCTTCAGCTGCTCCTCTACCGTATCAACGATAACTACAATAACCATGCGACCCTGGCCGCCCAGTTTGGCCCCATACCGGCGCAG
>CAZQEW010000242.1:0-3279 GCA_964591495.1 uncultured Klebsiella sp. | reverse complement strand
CAGCTCCACCCTGCCATGACCCGCTCCCGTTTTGCAGAACCTTCAGGACACTACCCACCGAGTCTGAACAGTCCGAGCTCTGTCCAGTAGTTCCCAGCCCCCCGTCCAGACCTCAGCCGGTTCACGCAACAGGGGACAGACCGTGTTCCTAGCCGGAGCAGCCATCCCGTCCGCATTCACTTCGCGCCGCGCTACATTCCGCTCGCCGGTGCAGATGAGGAGGTCGGCTGGTCGCCGACTGCATGATCACGTTTGCCGCCCTGTGGTGCTCGGTCTCAAGGCGGAGCCGTTGCCAAGAAAGAGAATTGCAGGAATGCCTGACGGTCTGCGCTGAAAACTGGCCAGATGGGCGGCTCGGCTAGCGTTCGCCTTTCGGCCGGATTGAGAGTTGAAGCATCACGGCCGTTTGCCCGCCTCCTCCAGCACTGCGATGATGCTGAAGCCAGGCGTGGGCGCGCCATTCTTGCCGCTGGCATTGAGGTTCACGTTCAGTGCGTCGCGCCACTTTCTGGTCTCCCCCACCCATTGAAGGCCGCGGGCGAAATTGTCCGTCCATGTGCCGGTGAATCCGTGTGACAAGGTTTCTTCTGCTGCCTGGTTCAGGCCGCGGGTGATCGCGTCGAGCAAAGAGGGGCGGAAGGCGTGTTGCGGGGGCAGCGCATGCAGCAATTCCAGCAGTTCGCGCAGCAGGATGTTGTGATACACGGCGCAGGCATTGTGAGCGTCGAACCAACGGCCGCCCGGCATCTGGCCGGGGAGCACGCCCGCATCGGCTTTCTGCACGGCGGCGGCGAGATATTTCGCGTCACCGGTCGCGGTGGCCAGGCGCGCGAGCAGGCCGACGCTGAAGGCGTTGTAGTTCCAGTTCGGCACGAGCGGACGCGTGATGGCCCAGTCGCCGGATTTACGGGCGGCGGCGAGATAGCGCGCGTCCTTCGTCAACGACCACGCACTGACGAGTGCGCTTCCGCAGAGGCCGTTGTCGAACTGCAGGCCGCCGTCGCTGAAGTCATCGGGAATCCAGTCGTTCACGACGATTTCGGGATGTTCCCGGATGGCGCGCGCGACGATGTGGCCAACCTTCTCGCGGGGATCCAGTCCGGGGCCGATGGGAAAGGGAAAGACGCCCGTGGGGTGTTGCAGCTTGATCAGCCAGTCCGCCCCAGCGCGGACGTGCTTGGTCAACTCGTCGCGCTGGTCCGGAAAAAGCAGCGCCGTGCGGGCGAGGCCGTCGATGGGCCACGCCGCCTCGCGCAAGCCCGCCGCCATCTTGCGCGGGTCGCCGGTGGGATTTTTCAACCATGGCAACCTGCGCAGGCCGCGCCCGACCTCGTTCAGCCACCAGTCAGTGGCTTTCGCCGTGCTGAACGGTGAAGTTACGACCGGCGGGTAATAGCGGGTCGCGGTTTCGGGGTTTCCCGCCCATGGCCCCAGGGCGGTGATGGCCTTGCCAACGGCCGCGCGCGCGCCAGCGGGGTCCTGAGCGTCCAGTGCCCGCTTAGCCTCTTCCAACGCGGGCCGCGCCCGCTGCAAGACCTCGCGGGGCGGACGTTTCCCAGGTTCAGCGGCGATCACGAAACAGCCGCCAGTGCAGAGAGTTGCCACGAGCAAGGCAATGCCGCGGGTGGGATTGGTTATCATGTGCTTTTCAAGCAAGGGACTCCACGGCGCTCGCGACCCGAGCCCAGCGCCCCGATCCAGGGACGGCGATGGCAACGGCTCCGCGATGGTCTTGGAACAGTGGCCGCGCTCGCGCTCGCAGGGGTGGGATTGCGAGTCGCTGACCACTCCAGCAGGAGGTTTGGGCCATGGCTCCCCGCCACTGCGAAACGCTGCAACCGGCCGGATAGATTGTGAGTGTTGCGACCATGAGCTCACCGGGTCGACGGCGGCTGGCTTGCCAGGCCGGTCAGCGCTTCGCGCACTCTGTCCGGGCTGCCTCGCTGGATTAGGTATCGGTGCCGGCCATCCTTTTCCTCCTTGAAGGTAGTCACCCCTGCTCGATCAACCTGCACGGTGCCGGTCTTGGATAGGTTGACGTAGTTGCGGTCGGGTCGGATCGCATACAGGACCGCCACCAGATCCCAGGCCATGAAGCCATTTCGCTTGCCCTTGAAAGTCGCCACATTGGCTGCGAGCAAGGGATGATGGGCCGGCGCGCGGAAATCTTTCTCCAAGCTCAGTTCAGGATAGTGAACCCATTCGCCTATCTCAAAAGGGCAGGCGACCAGCTCCGTGGGCCAGCGTTTAAACACGGACGAAGCGGCTTCCAAGTCACTGAACACGTTGAATTCAGCCTTCGGCTTGCTGAAGTCGCCTGCCATGACGACGAGCGTCCGCACCTTTGCGGCGACGAGTGCCTCGCCATTGAGGGCGCTATGATGATCCGGAGCAGAATCGAGCAGGTTACGAATGTTTGTCACCGGCCCAATGGCGATGACCACGGCGGAGCCGTCCTTCAGGCCGGCCAGCTCTTTCCGCAGCACGGCCACCGCCGGCGGCACCTCGGTCGGGCTTTTCAGCCTGTGCGGAAACGCAGGTGAACCATCGCCACGGGGTTTCATTACTTGCCGCAGATACGGCCCGTCCCCGCTTTGCTTTCCGGTCCGCAGCACTCCTATCGGCAGGTTGGGCTGTCCATAGAAGGTGTTGAGGACGTCGCAAAAGGGCGCCGAAAGCGGATGGTCCTTGCTCACGGTCACGGCGACAATCCTGCATTCCCCCCTGCTTTGCAGGGCGTGCAAGACCCCTAGTGCGAACACATCGTCAATATCGTTGCCCATGTCCGTGTCGATAACCACTGGAACGGGCTCGCTCTCAGCGGCAGTCGTTACCGTCATCGCGCAGGCCAGCATCGCCGTCAGCAGGAGTGGTTGCAGTCGTCTCATGGCTTGGAAGTCGGGGCTTGGATTTGCGCCAGTTCCGCGTCGTCGGGCAGTCATGACTCATCTCGCCTGCTCGCGGGCAGATCTAGCGGCAAGAGTGACGCAACGGCCGGATCTGGGTTACGCGTGCGCAAAACACGGACACGCCGTGTGGGCTGAATGCTTTCGCAACTGGTCACGACCCTTCCACTACTACCGCAACCGCCGCGCTTCGCAAGCCGGCCAGCGCCCGCCGCGCCTTGCAGGCATAGCCGCCAGCCACGAGGCCGTCAGATCCGTGTTAGGAGCAGCCGGATAGCGGGAGGAAGCATGATTCATCCAATGGCTGAGGTGAGAAAGCCTTCCCTCCCTCAGGGTCATTGGTCTGAATGCATAAAAATCAAACCAGATTGCA
>CAZQEW010000241.1:1151-3313 GCA_964591495.1 uncultured Klebsiella sp. | reverse complement strand
ATCGAGAAGCTGCCGAAGCTGGATGAGTCGTGAGGTGTGGCGTGGGAGGCAACTGCACCGGGGAATGACGCGTTGAAACCGTCAACGCCAGCCCCGGTGTTCTACGTCGGGGCTGTGGGGAGGTTGCGGCGATGCTGGACGGCGGGCAACTGGATTGTTGCTCCACGCCAAAGTTGCTTTGCTGGCTTGGACAGCATTGGGACAACACCTCCGGGCAGCTTACTGCGTCACGGCAACTGGCTTGAGATTGGATTGTGTAGTCCTAATCTCCTCGTGTGCCAGAGCCCAAACTACCCAAAACCTTCGTGGCTGTTCCCGGGTTCAGGCTTCTAAATATTCCCGACGATGACATGCCCACACCACCTACAACATCTACACCACCAGCGCAGTCCACACCATCCGCAGAGCCACCACCTGCACCACGCATGATCCGAGTCACCGCTGAGTTGAAGCAGGGTGGCCAGACACTGATCAACGCTTTGGATGCTCTCCCGCTCGATGAGGTGGAGGCGACGAAAACCGGAACGCTGCGGTTGAAGCACAATTCCGCCGAGAGTGCGATGATGGCGGCGGTGGCGGCGAACGAACTGTTGCAGGAGCTGCACGCACACTGTGTTCTTCAAACCGTGAAAGCCAATATCGCGGCGAATGGAGTAACCGTGGATGTGCCGGCAGAACTGGTGTGGAGAAGTTTCTGGGGAGAAGCGTTGGAGGATGCAGCCCACACGAATCACGAGCACGTCGAGGTGGAGGCCGGCGTAATCCCGCTGGCCCTCAAACTAGCCGCTGCGTTTCGAGCCGAGGCCATTGTGCGAATCGATTTGGTGTCCGATGGGGAAGCTGAAGCTGCAAGCGGCGGGAATTCGGTGCTTCGGCAGCGATTCGACGAACTACGGAAATGTCAGGCGGCCTTCGCGAAGGCGTTGGTGGACGCGGCGGTTCCTGAAGCCGCTCTGCGCGTTGTCGTAACCGGCGAAGACATTGGAGGCCTGCGCGTTCAGATAAACGGAGAGCCGAAAGAATTCGGGAAGAAGAACTCACCGCTGAAGGCGCTTCTGATCTTGGCTCTGTTTCGACACAAAGGGCGTTTTTCAGTGGAAGACTTCGCGAAGCTCTACGTTGGCAAAGTCGAAGCCGGTTCCCTGCCCGGCAAGACGTTCAGCAACGCGATCAGGGAGTTGAAAAGGGTAGTGGGAGCTTTCGCTGTGGAGAAGTTCACGGCCGAGCGAAGTGTGCCGGGCATCGTGTTCACCCAAACTCCAAGCGATGAGGTTTTGAGAGCGCTGATCGCGGGCTTACTGCATCGCGAATCGGCTTAGTCGAGAGCTTATCCACAATTTCACGCTGGCTGGAAGCGGCTGGAGACAGTCGCTTCCGGCTGGAAGCGGTGAATCTTGCCTTGAAGCGGCTGGAAATTTTTCAGCTGCGAATTTTTCTGCGAAATTACCCATTAACGGCACCGCTATCGCGATAGCTCCTCGAGAGTGAAGCCCTGCCTGATGCAGGGGGCGAAAGCGGAAAGCGAATGAGCGCGGACTGAGCTTACGGCCGATTAAGTCCGAGTTTGATTCAGAGTATGGCGATAATTAGCACGTTGGTTCCTGCCGATTTTGGCGGAACCGCAGAAGCAATGGAGTTGGAGGTGGCACCCGCCTCCGCAGCCTGTTCCGCGGAGTCATGCGTGGCGGGCGTTTGTGTAGATGTAGTTGAACTCGGCGTGGTGGACACTCCTTGGGGTGCGAAGCCGAAGCTGAAGCTCGTCTTCGAGCTGGCCCAGCAGAAGCCCAACGGCTATCGCGTCACGGCGAGCCGCACATACACCAAGTCGTTACATGAGAAAAGTGCCTTGCGTCCCGAGCTGGAGCGCTGGCTGGGGCGCCCGCTAAACGAGCGTGAGCTCGCCAGCGGTTTTTCCTATCGCACGCTCGCTGGGCGTGCCTGCACGTTGACGGTGCTGCCCGCGTTGAGTGAGAGCGGGCACGCCTACCAGAAGATTGTCAGCATCGGCGCGGCGATCGAGCCGGCCCTCAAGCCCTCCGGTGCTTATCGCCGCTGGGAACGGTGAGCCCATGACCAGTTGCCTGGTGCTGCCCGTGAGCGCTGGGCAACTGGTCGCACCTAACAATATCCCATGAGTAAAAAGAAAAAACCTGCCACGCCCG
>CAZQEW010000241.1:0-1141 GCA_964591495.1 uncultured Klebsiella sp. | reverse complement strand
CGGTCCCGCAGCAACGGGGCCGAAGCGCGTGGACGACCATTACGAATTCGCCCCGCTGGAAGCAGCCCGGCGGTTTCTCGAAGCCCGCAGCGTGGCCTATGATGTTGGGGCCAAGCTCTACCGGCTGCGGGATGAGGCAACTTCCACTTGGCAGAGCCTCAACAGCAACGCGCTGAAACGTGTGATGAAGCAGTGGATGTTTGAGCGCTGTGGCCATGACGTAACGGCCGCCACCCTGAAAAAAATGATTGAGGAAGTGGACCTCAACGCGCCGCTATGGCAACCCGCTCAGCATCTCGGTGTCCTGGTGGTCGCCAACGGGGTGCTGGACTTCCGGCAACGCGGTGTGGTGCTGAAGCCACACGACGGAAGTCTCCAACACGAGCACCAGCTCGGTGTAGCCTACTCACCCCGCGCCACCTGCCCGCGCTTCCTGGAATTCCTACACGGTAGCGTCACCGCTGAACATGCGCTGCTGACCCAGAAATGGATAGGCGGCGTGCTGGCTGGCGGTAACGAAGCCCAGACCGTGCTGGCCTTGATCGGCAATCCCGGCACTGGCAAGGGCACGCTGGTCGAGTTGATCACGCGGCTGGTTGGCGTGCAGCTCACCGCTGAAATGCGTCCGGATAAATTCGGCGAGCGATTCGAACTGTCGGCCTATCTGGGCCGGCGCCTGCTGATCGCCCCGGAGATTCCTTCCGACCTGCTCACGCTGAAAGGCGTGGGCAAGCTGAAAGCGTTGGTCGGGCAGGACCGCATGGAAGCGGAGCTGAAGAACCAGAACCGCCGGGTGCCAGTGCGCGGCGACTTCCATGTGCTCGTTCACGGGAACCGGTTGCTGCCGCAGGAGTGGTCACCAGATCTGGACGCGTTCCGACGACGTCTCCTGATCGTTGAATACAACGGTTCACGGCCGTCCAAGATCATTCCCAATCTCGCGGAAGCACTGTGGGCTGCGGAAGCGGCCGGCATCCTGGCATGGGCGGTGGACGGGGTGCGCCTTTATCACGCCGACATGCAGCAGCACGGCTGCGTGCAGCTGACGCCTGAACAACGACGGCGGGTCGATCGGATTATTCCGCCACCCGCCATAATCTCAACGCCCGCCGCTGTTCGTGCGGGTAGAGAATCCACGGCC
>CAZQEW010000240.1:0-3444 GCA_964591495.1 uncultured Klebsiella sp. | reverse complement strand
ACACTGACGAAGGCCCCGAGCGCGGCTGGAAGAGCGTCCACGTCTCCGACGGCGATCATCCCTACTGCGGCAAGTGGTGGGTGCCCGGCCTCCAGCTCGGTTACGAGCACAGCTTCGTCCACGCGATGGTCGAATTCGTGCAGGGCCTTGAGAGCGGCAAGGGCTGCAAGCCCGACTTCAAGGACGGCTTGGCAACGGACTACGTCGTGGACGCCGTGCTGGCCTCCGCCAAGTCCCACAAGTGGGTCAAGGTGAAGCAGGTGAAGTAAGCCTTCGGCGAAATCCAATTCTCACGGGCGGCGGGAGAAATCTCGCCGCCCGTTTGCTTTTGGCGGACAGGCTCCTCCACTTTGAGCGCGGGCTGACTTTCCCCCTCTCCCAGCGGGAGAGGGCCGGGGTGAGGGAGAACGGCTGCGACTGCGTTCGACGATTCAACCGAAACGCATCACGAGTTGCTATCAGACCACAAACTCCAGCTCCGGCTGTTTGGGAATCAGTCCTGCGGCCGCGCCCTTGGCGAGGAACCGCCGGATCGCCTCCCGGCCGCGCTCGCCGTAGTCCAGCGTCCAGTGGTTCACATACATGCCCACGAACTTGTCCGCCAGCTCCTGGCCCAGGCCGCGCCCCCACTTCAGCGAATGCGCCACCGCCTCGGGCCGGTGTTCCAGACTGTAGCGGATGCTTTCGGTGAGCAGATCGGAGACGACCTTGCGTTCCGCCGGCGGGATGCGCTTGTGGATGACATTGCCGCCCAGCGGCAGCGGCAGCCCGTCGTTCTCGCGACCCCACCACGCGCCGAGATCCTCGCAGAGCTGGAAGCCCTGCTTCTCGAACGTCAGCTGGCCCTCGTGGATGATGAGGCCCACGTCCGCCACGCCGTTCTGCACCGCCTCGAAGATCAGGTCGAACGGCACGATCACGTGGTCAATCTCCCGCGCCGGCCGGCCCAGATACAGTTGCAGCGCGAGGAACGCGCTCGTCATCCGCCCCGGCACGGCGATGCGTTTCTTGGCGATGGCCTCGCGCGTGAGCGGGCGCTTGGCCACGAGCATCGGCCCGTAACCGTCGCCCATGCTCGCGCCGCTGGGGAGCAGCGCGTATTGGTCGCTCACGTGCGCATAGGCGTGGATGCTGATGGCGGAGATGTCCAGTTCGCCGCGCGTGGCGCGCTCGTTGAGCGTCTGGATGTCCTGCAGGATATGCTCGAACCGCCAGCCCTGCGTGGGGATCAGGTCCTTTGCCAGCGCGTAGAACATGAAGGCGTCATCCGGGTCCGGCGAGTGGCCGAGCGTCAGCGTGCGTTGCGACATGCGCAAAATGTCCAACGCCCCCCGCCGCGCTGTCGAGCGGAGAAATGGGCCGTGCGCCTGCGGCTCGCCAAACCATTCCCATGACCTGGCCGGCGGAGGTGGGCTTTTCCTACTCTAGCAGGCGGCCCGCGGCCCGCTCCCCTTGGATGAAGGCCGCGGGGGACATGATCCGCAGGCCGTAGAACTCACCGCCCAGCGGACTGAAATCCGCCTGATCCAAAGTCAGCAGCACCCGGGACCACGCCAGTGCCGAAAACAGCACCGGACGATCCTTGGCCGTTGGAAACACGGCCGCCCGGTCGAGACTCACCACATCATCACACACCTCTAATTGCGGGCGCAGGCGGACCCAGACGGCGGTGGCGGTGGCCGGAAAGTGGTCCAGATTCGTGACCACCTTGCTCAACACGTAAGGCGTCGTTTGAAGCTGCCAGCCATTGGCAGGAGCAAGGTGGAAGACTGCCCGGGAAGCGCCGGCTGACGAGCCGCAGGCGGCCAGCAGCAGGCTGGTGTCGAGAAACAGGTTCACCGCGCTTCCTGCACGCGCTGCCACTCCGCCTCATCTGCCGCGACCCAGCCGGCGACCTGCTCCCGCGTGAACCGCCGGGGCGGAGGCAACGAAGCGCCGCTGGCCTGTAGCCGGGCGGCGAGGAACAGCAGCAACTCCTGCTTCTCCGGGACGGACAGGCTCTCTGCCGCTGTCTCGATTTCCGCCAGTGTGCTCATGCTTTCCAAATCCTATCACCGGCCGCAGGTTTGCGGCAAGCGCCGCTTCCCGTCGCCACGCCCTCAATACACCAGCACCAGCACGGTGGCCTGCTCCACGGACTTCACCACGTCTTCGAACTTGCGGTCCCTCGTGTGGGCCTCTTTCAGCTTGGCGGCGACTTCGGGGACGGATTCTAGGAAGCTCAGGAGGTAGCTGCTCTTCACGGCATAGTTCACGTTCTCGGCCAGCGCGCCGCCGGAGTTGCCGGGCTGGATGGGTGCGCTGATTTGGAAATGCCGCGCGTCATCCTGCGGGATTTTAATGTCTCAATGGGTCTTGCCCGCCAAGCACAATCTCGCTTCAATCCCTTTGAAAGACCAGCCATGGACATCCGGGGCCAATGCCAGCATTGCGGCCAGACCGTTTCGTTTCCTCCAAACATGACCGGCGACTGGGTTGCATGCCCGCATTGCGCACAGCAAACACAGTTGCTCAGTCCCTCCTCCTCGATCAGCCAGCTACACCCGGTCATGCAAAAGGCTAAAGAGCCGAGTTGGATATTCGTTTGCATTGGCATGCTCGGACTTGGCGCGATCTACATGACCGTGGTTTACGGGGGTATCTTCGACCTTGTTCGACAGTTCGGGGATGCGAACTATGGTGCAGCAGCAAGAGCTCACTTTCTCGCTACTTCTGTAGAAACGATGGCGCTGCTTGCCATTGGGACGGCATTAAGTTTTTTTGCTTGGCTTGGTCTGCGTCAAACATCGCAAAAACAAGTCAGCCTTCAGTTCGTTTTGTTCGCGGTGACCTCCGTCGTGTTGCTGGTGGCAGGCGTTAAGAAGAAGCAAGACGCTGCTGACGCCATCATGAAAGCTCAAAAAGCAGAAGCCCGTCGTAAGCAACAAGCGGCAGAAGCAAAGAGCGGGTTAGTGTTCCGGGACGTCGTAATCCAAACAAGCGGAGGATTTCTGCTAAATCACTACCTGAAAGGAACCGTCACAAACAAGAGCCAACAAACGGTGAACATGATTTTCTTGAAGCTGGCGTTCAAACACAAGGTTACAGGAGCCGAACTGCTTACTTCGATTTGTCTTCTGGAGGAGATTATTGAACCTGGTGGAACGAGCCAATTCTACAAAGAGGTGAGTGCGCCAAGAGATCAACCGTTCGAGTGGTCGTTCGAAGTCACTCAAGTCGCGGTCTGGGCTTTTTAGCGCTCTACTGAGGAGCGAAGGGCTCTTGCAGTAATTGCGACTCCAAGCGAGTAAAGTTAGACTTGAGCGTTCTCTTGCCGCTGAGCACTAATACAACGGACGCAGAGTGTGGGATGCTCTGTGTCGTTACCGACTTCGGCTTCCCAGTGCCAACAGCGCGGAATTCACGCGAGGGCCAGTTCTCGCGCGTGGGGAATGTCGCGCGTCT
>CAZQEW010000239.1:0-3460 GCA_964591495.1 uncultured Klebsiella sp. | reverse complement strand
GCAGCATTGAGGTCGGTCGCCGATTGCCGCACTCTCCACCATCGCGCTTATGAAACGCCTCTTCCTGCTGCTGCTCGTCGCTTGGCTTCTGCCCTTCACTGCACGGGCGGCGGTGCCGCTGGCGAAGAACGACACGCTGCTGTTCTACGGCAACTCAATGGTCGAGCGGTTGCTCGAAGCTGGCACGCTGGAGGCGTATTTGCAGCTCGCGCATCCGGACAAGAATCTCCGCGTGCGCAGCCTCGCGTGGACGGGCGATGAAGTCGGCCACCGCCTGCGGGCCGAGGGTTATGTCGAGCACTTGAAGACGTTGCTGGCGAAGTGGCCAGCGAATGTCGTTGTGCTCGGCTACGGCATGAATGAGTCCTTCGGCGGACCGGCTGGGCTGGCGGAGTTTCAGTCGCAGTTCGAGGCGCACTTGCGCGAAGTCGCGCGCTTGCATCCGCAGGCGAAGCTCGTGTTGCTCTCGCCCATCGCGGTGCCCGGCGACGACCGACGCAATGGCGACATCGCCGCTTACTCCGCCGTCATCGCCGACCTCGCGAAGGCCCGGGGCGCGCTGTTCGTGGACGTGTTCGCCGCGAGCAAGGCGGCTTATGCTAAGGCCGCCGCGCCGCTGACGGTGCAAGGCCTTCACCTCAACGACGCAGGCAATCGCGAGATGGGCGAAGTCATCGCGCGGGCGTTGGTGGGCGACGCGGCGGTGGCGGGCGTGCCCACGTGGCGCTTGGAGGATGTCGCCAAGGCCGCCGTGCAGAAGTCGCGTCACGTCGCCGACGTCGTGCGGCCGAAGAACGGCGTGGTGTATTACGGCGTGCGCAAGCGGCCCGAGGAATACGCCGCCGAGATGCCGCGCTATCACCAGCTCATCGAGCAGGCGGACCAGATTCTGCACGACATGGTGAGCAAGCCGTCCGCGCAGTTCGCCAGCTTTCCCGCGCCGTCGCTCCCGCCGATGCCGGTGGGGCAGAGCAAGACCGACCGTTTCGGTGGCGGCGTGGTCAAAGCGCCCGCCGAGCAACAGCAGGATTTGAAACTCGCGGACGGTTACACGCTCAACCTCTTCGCGTCCGAGGTGGAGTTTCCCGATTTGAAAAGCCCGGTGCAGGTGGCCTTCGACGCACGCGGGCGGTTGTGGGTGGTGACGATGCCGTCCTTTCCGCACACCGTTCCGGGCGCGGTGCCACGGGACAAGATTCTGATTCTCGAAGACACCGACCGCGACGGGAAGGCGGACAAGAGCACGGTCTTTGCGGATGGTTTCGATGCGTTGGACGGCGTCGCTTTCCACGAGCGCGGCGTGATTGTTTCCGCGCAGCCACGGCTGTTGCTACTGAAGGACAATGACGGCGATGGCCGAGCGGACTCGCAGACGGAGTTGCTGCGCGGCGTGGATGTGACCGACTCGCATCACGGCGGGATGGTGGCGACGGACCCGCTGGGGCACGTCTTCTTCTGCGACGGTGTGTTCCATCGCTCGCAGTTCGAGACGCCGTTCGGCGTGGTGCGCGGCATAGACTCCGCCACGTATCGGCTGGACCCGCGTAGCGGGCGCATCGCAGTCGAGTGGCAGAGCATGACGCCGAACCCGTGGAAAGTGGCCTTCGGTCGCTACGGGAATGTTTTCCAACGCTACGGCGGCGGACACGTGCTGGAGGGCTTGCCGCTCACGTGGATGCCGCTCGGGGCATATCACACTTACGGCCACGGCACCGTGGTGAATTACGGGAAAGGCTCCGCGCTCAGTGTGATTTCGAGCCCAAACTTTCCGGCGGAGTATCAGCAAGGCGTCGTGTCCGCCACGTTGCTCGGCAACTACTTCGTTTCCCTCTCGAAGGCCAACGCCGACGGCGGGCTCATCGTCGGCACGGACCGCCTCGATGTGGTCAGCTCAACGAATGCCGCGTTCCGGCCGGTGGACTGCGAGTTCGGCTTCGATGGCGCGCTTTACATCTCCGACTTCTCCAGCCGCATCATCGGCCACGCCCAGCATCCAATGCGCGACCCGCAGTGGAACCACGAGAAGGGCCGCATCTGGCGCGTGGTCCACAACGGGAAACCCGTCGCCAAGGACTGGCCGAACATCGAGGGCGCGACCGTGACGCAACTGCTCGCGTTGCTCACGCATCCGCAAGACATCGTGCGTCATCACGCGCGCATCCGGTTGCGCGGGCTGGGCAGTGAAGTGGTGCCTGCGCTCGACGCGTGGATGGCGGCGAAGCAGCGAAACCAGCCTGACTTCGACCAAGCGGCGCTCGAAGCCGCGTGGGTGCTGAACGCGCACGGAGAAGTGCGGCCGGCGTTGCTCGGCGGATTGTTGAAGTCCGTCAATCCGCAGTATCGCGCCGCCGCCGTGCAGTTGATTCGCTTCCAAGCCGAGCGTTTGCCCGACGCGCTCGATTGGCTCACCACTGCCGCGCAAGACCCGCATCCGCGCGTGCGCATGGCCGTCGTCAACGTGGTGGCGCATCTGCGCCCACGGCTACCGCAGTTCGAAGCTGCGCTCGCGAAGCTCAACACGACCGAACCGCCCGTGCAGCAGATGCTCGCGGACTTGAAGCTCGGGACCAAAGCCATCCGGGGCCGGAGCATTCCCGTGCTCGAGGTTTCGCCGGAAACGAAGGTGAACCAGTGGCTCACCCTCGGCGACAGCAGCGCCGCCCCGCCCGTGAAGGGCAAACCCGCGCCGCCCAAGACGCTGACCTACCGGACGTTCGTCGAGGCCGACGCCCCGCAGAGCGCATTGCTCAGTGTGAAGCACGGGTTCCTCGACATCTCGGCCAACGGCGTGCAGCTCCTCAGCGCCGACAGCCAGTGGAGCTCCGAGCAGCAAGTGCAGGTCGAGTTGCAGCGCGGATTGAACAGCCTGGAAATCACTTTCCGCCGCGCCAAGCCCACCATGCCGCCCGTGTTCCTCTACGACCTGCTCGGCCAGCCACTCACCCGCGCCCGGGTCGCGACCAATGCCGCCGGTTTGAAAACTTTCGCCGCCGCTTGGGACAAGGCGCACGCCGCCGACGCCAACGCGTTGCGCGTGCAAGCTGTGCCGAATCTCATGCAGTTCGCGCCGCGCCAGCTCCACGCCAAACCCGGCGCGCCGGTGCGGATTATTTTCGAGAACCCCGACTTGATGCAGCACAACTTCGTGCTCGTCGCCGCCGGTGCGGACGAGGAAATCGGCCTGCTCGCCGACCAGATGGCCACGCGCCCCGACGCGCTCGCGAAGCAATACCTGCCCGACTCGAAGAAGATTCTCCAAGCCACCGCGCTCGTGAATCCCAACGGCCGCGCCGAGCTGAACTTCATCGCGCCCGCCCAACCCGGCCGCTACCCCTACCTCTGCACCTTCCCCGGCCACTGGCGCGTGATGCGCGGCGTGCTCATCGTCGCGGACAATCTCGCGGACTTCCTGGCGAAGAACCCCGAGGCCGCGCCCAAAATTACCGAGTGGAAGCTCGCC
>CAZQEW010000238.1:0-3495 GCA_964591495.1 uncultured Klebsiella sp. | reverse complement strand
ATTCCCCTTCCAAGCTCTATCCCACGCTGCTGGCCGCGAAGCCCACCTTGGCCATTGCTCCCCGGGGTAGCATATTGGAATCGCTGATTCAATCGCACGGCGGCGCGGCGCTGGTGCCTGGTGGGGGCTGCACGAAGCCGGGCGATGGCGCAGCGGTGGCTGGGTGGCTGCAGCGGTTTGCGGCGGGTGAGCGCACCCCCCAGTCATCAGCGCAGCGGGAAGCGCTTCATCGCGACCGTAGCGCGCGCGCGGTGGCGGAGCGGCAGATGGCAGTTTTCCGGTCGCTTTTAACCGAAATCTCTTCTTCAGCCAGTTCTGCTGGCTTTAATCATGCCTGACAAACCATTGAACAGTTCACCAAAAGTCACCGTGCCATTGTCCGCTGCGCTGCGATGGCTGCAGAAAGTCGAATTTCCAAAGAAGCTCGGGGTTTGCGAGCGGTTGTTCGCCGGTGAATTGTCCAAGCACGGTCAGTGTTGGGTGCAAACCGCTGCTGGCTTGGCATGGCGCTTGGATCTCCGGAACCCGACGCATCGATGGATTGTCTACGGCTACTATGAGGGCTCTGGCTTTCTTCGGTGGGCAATGAAATTTCTCCCCGAGGATGGTGTGGTGCTCGATTCTGGTGCGAACATTGGCCAGATGGCGCTGTATTTGGCGCAATGGTTGCCGCGCGGGCGTCTTTTTGCCTTCGAGCCCGGGACGGAGGCTTCGGAGTGGTTGGCGGGTTGCCTGAGCTGTCACCCCACGCTGCCAGTTCTGCTCAGCAAAATTGGTTTGAGTGACCGCGATGGGACCGACTCGTTGGCAAATTCTCGAACCGAGGGAACACACGGTAGTCAAGCAGCCATTACGACTGGACCGGGCGAAACTATTCAACTTGCCCGGTTGGACCGATTTCTTGCCAGTCAGGGTGTGAATCGGGTTTCCCTGTGGAAGCTTGACATTGAAGGCCATGAAATCCCGGCTTTAGAGGGCGCCCGCGCGCTGCTTGAGGAACGTCGCATTCAGGCACTGTATGTCGAACTAGATGGGGATAACGGAAAGCAGATTCGCGAATTCCTTGGTCGATTTGGCTACCGCTGCTTTGGCTTGGATGGTTCCGGGGGGCTTGTAAAGGAAGATACCAGTATCCATCACACCAACGGCTTGTTTCTGGCCGCTTGACCTGAATTAACAATGGCGCCGACTCGCCCCCATCCCCGGCTCGCGTTCATCGTTTCGCATCCGATCCAATATTATGTTCCCTTGTATCGGCAGTTGGTGGCGCTGGGCGAATTCGAGGTGCGGGTGTTTTACACCTGGCACGGCGGCAGTGAAGCGGTGCTGGACCGGGGGTTTGGCAAAAAGTTCGCTTGGGATATTCCTCTGACGGAGGGCTACCCGTTTGAGGTGGTTCCGAACCTTTCGCGCGAGCCGGGCACGCACCATTTCCGGGGCCTGCAAAACCCAGAGCTGCTGTCGCGGGTGTTGGCGTGGCAGCCGGACGTGGTGCACCTCACTGGCTATCCGTATGCGTCCCACCTCGCGGCCCTGCGCGGGCTGGCCCGTCGGGGAGTGCCCGTGCTGTTTCGGGGCGACTCCCATCTGCTGGACGGCCGGCGGGGCTGGAAGTGGTGGCTCACCCGGGCGGTTCTGCGTCGGATTTACCGCTGGCCGGCGGCGTTCCTGTATGTGGGACAGGCCAATCGGGCCTATTATCAGGCCTGCGGCGTGCCGGCGGAAAGGTTGTTCGCCTGTCCGCACTCCATTGAGGCGGATCGTTTCGCCGAACCCCGGGAGCAATGGGAGGCCGAGGCAGCGCGGTCGCGGAGCGAACTGGGGGTTCGCCCGGGTGAACGGGTGCTGCTGTTCGCGGGCAAGTTCGAGCCCAAGAAACGCCCCTTGGAGCTGATCCAAGCGTTTCTCCGTGCCGCCTCTCGGGAATGGCGGCTGCTCATGCTGGGCGACGGCCCACTGGGCAGCGAAGTCCAATCGCTGGCCCAACAGCATCCTGACCGGATCCTAACCCTGCCCTTCCAAAACCAGAGCCGCATGCCGGCGGTATACCGGTTGGGGGACTTGTTTGTGCTTCCCTCCGCCTACGCGGAGACTTGGGGGTTGGCGGTGAACGAAGCCTTGGCCTGCGGCCGGCCCGTGCTGGTGAGCGACCGCGTGGGCTGCGCGGCCGACGTGGTGAAACCAGGATTTAATGGCCTGATTTTCCGGCATGACGACTGGCCGCACTTCGGCGAATGTCTGCGCGACATGGCGGATCGTGCTAGTTTCTTCTCTGATCCCGCCGGCTTGGCCTCCGACGCCCGACGGTTTGACATTCCCGCCACGGCGGCGGGAGTGACGGCGGCCGTCAAGTCGGTCCTCAGTCAATGAATCGTTCCATCATCCTTGCGCTCGCCCTCGGTGGGGGTGGGGTGCTGATGCTGCGCTCGGGGCTCTTCGCGGCCGATGCCCCCTCGGCGGGGCTGGGCATTCTCCTGCTGGTGCTCTGCCTGGGTCCGGCGGTGCTGTGGGCCTGGCGGGGCATGCGGCACCTGCCGGTGTTCGAGGTGTATGCGCTGATGCATCTGATGTATTATTGGCTCCCAGCGGGGAAGCGGGATCAGGCGGTGTTGAACTTGGAGCCGGAGCAGCGGGTGCTCTTCCTCGGGGTGATCAGCCTTTTTCTTGCGGCCGCTTGGGGCGTGCATTCGTTCATGCTAAAGACCGCGCAGCGCGGCCTAAAGCAATGGCGGCTGTGGTCGCGCGAGGTTCCGAACATGCGCGGGCAACGGCTGCCGTGGCTGACGGCTTGCATTTGGGTGGTCTATTCCTACCTCACCCAGTTCGGCATTATTTGGGAGTTGGTGCCGGGCACGCTTATTCCGCTGGTGCGTGCGCTCAGTGTGGCGGCCGGCATGTTGGGCGTGTTTGTGCTCGGGCACCGGGTGGGAACGGGTGAGTTGCCGCTTGCGCAAAAATTGCTTTACATCTCCTTGGTATTGGGTGGCACGCTGCTCAGTTTCGCGAGTGGCTATTTGGCAGTCGGCACGGTGTTTGCCGGCAACGCCTTCTTTGCTTATATGGTGGGTGCCCGGCGACTCCCGCTCTTGAGCCTGGGGCTGTTCTTGCTCTTTGTGTCGTTTTTGAATTACGGCAAAGCTGACATGCGCCTGCGTTATTGGGCGGTGGGCGAATCGACGGACAATTTGATTGAACTTTACGGTTTCTGGTTTCAGTCCTCTTGGGAGCAGTTAAACCTGCCGGCAGACCAGCGGCAGGGGTCCATGTCCGCCCTTGAGCGGGCCAATTTGACCGATGTGGCCGTTCGTGTAGTGACGCAGTCTCCGCATCCGCTGCCCTTCCTGAACGGTCGGACTTACTTGGACAGCCTTCAGTTGCTCATCCCGCGCATTATCTGGCCGGACCGGCCGACTCTCCATGTCATCATGAACGAACTTGGATTGCGCTATGGCATCCATCTGGATGTCGAATCAACTCAATCCACCATGATCTCGC
>CAZQEW010000237.1:0-3564 GCA_964591495.1 uncultured Klebsiella sp. | reverse complement strand
GGTTGGAGTCACGCCGAAGTCGTGGATGGTGACGATGTTCGGGTGGCTGAGGCGGGCGAGGGCCTGGGCTTCGCGGGCGAAGCGGTCGGCAAAGCCCGCGTCGGTGACGCGCTCGGGCGCGAGGAGTTTAAGGGCGACGAGCCGGTTGAGGGATCTCTGCCGGGCCTTGTAAACGACGCCCATGCCGCCGCGGCCAATGAGTTCCAGGATTTCGAGCTGCGGGAAGGCGGCGGCCACCGATTCCAGAGCCGGAGGCGGCGTGCGGCTGGGTTCGGAGCCGGCGTCAGTGGCCAAGGCGACGCCGGCTAGGAGACAGTTAGGGCAGAGGCCGTGGGGGGCGTCACTGGGCAGCGCGGCGTGGCATTGCGGGCAGTATGCGACGGTCGGTTTCATGCTGCGAGTGCATGAGGCAGAAGATGCCCAAGGTTACACAGAATCTTTTGCCCAAAGGGGAAGCCCCAAATTGGGGGGAGCGGCGCTGACCTATTCCTCGTCGAATTTGCGCTGGAAAAGGTCCTCAATCTCGGCCACGGCCTGGGCGGCGTCTTTGCCGCTGGCTTCCAGCCGCAGGTGGCTGCCCGGTCCGGCAGCGAGCATCAAGAGCCCCATGATGCTCTTGCCGTTGATTTTCTCCCCGTCCTTTTCGAGGTAAATGTCGCAGGTATGGCGGCTGGCAATCTTGACAAACATTGCGGCTGGCCGGGCATGAATGCCGACCTTGTTGGCCACGACCAGATCGCGGGTGATCACGGCGTCGCAAGTCTTGTCTTTGGCTGCGCTCATCAGGAGCAAAGCATCATCCAGGCAGGTTGTGTTTGAAAGCCAGATTTTACAGGCCGCGCGGAGCCGCCGACATCTGGGACAGGAGCCGCTCGTTGAGCTCTTTGGCCGGATTGTGGCCGGCGCGCCGCAGCTTGACGTGCAGGGCCGCCACTTCGATCAGCCGCGCGAGGTCGCGGCCCGGCCGCACCGGAATTGTCACGTGCGGGATCTGGACGCCCAGGATGTGCTGGAATTCCTCCTCCATCCCCAAGCGGTCGATGTCCTTCACCTCTTCCCAAGCCTTGAGGGTGACCACGAGGTCGATGCGTTTCTCGCCCCGCACGCTTTTGGCCCCGAACATTGCGGCGACGTTGACGATTCCGATGCCGCGAATCTCCATGTGATTGCGGGTCAGCTCTGAGCTGGTGCCCACCACTTCGCGGCCGTCCACCAGCGTCACGCGGGTCATGTCATCCGAGACGAGGCTGTAGCCGCGTTCGATGAGCGCCAGAATGCTCTCGCTTTTGCCGATGCCGCTGTCGCCCCGGATCAGCACTCCCACGCCGTGGATGTCCACCATGCTGCCAATCTCGCTGCCCCGCGGCGCAAAGAGCTGCTCGAGCGCCAGCGTGGCCAGGTTGATGAACTTCATCGTGATCAGTGATGAGGTCAGGATGGGGATGTCCCGGCTTTCGGCGGCTTTGAGGCAATCGCGGTCGGGCGGCAGATTGCGGCAGAAGACGACGCCTGGCAGGGGATAGCTGAAGATCATCTCGTAACGCCGCCGGCGTTCGTCGCGCGGCAAGGTTTTCAGATAGGTGACCTCCGCGTGTCCCATGACCTGCATCCGGTGGCGCGCGAAGTATTTGGTGTGTCCGGCCAATGCCAGTCCGGGACGGTTGACCGTCGGCTCGCGGATCACGCGTTTGAGCCCGATGGCACCCCCAAGCAGCCGCAGATCAAGCTGACCGGAATGCTCGGTATAAAACCGCTCGACTGTGATTGGCTCGCGAGGCATGGCTTAACTGTGACGGCACAATGTCATGCGTCCCGGCGCGAGGCAATCACCCAGCGAGTCATCCATTGCCAGGCGCCGCCCAACGCTTCGGTGGCGGCACCCAGGCGGATTCCTGAGCACTAGGAGCCCGCGAGTTGGTCGAACTTTGCCGCCAGCGCAAAGTCCTTCTCCGTCAGGCCGCCTGCGTCGTGAGTCGTGAGCGCCAGCCGCACTTGGTTCCAGCGGATGTCGATGTCCGGGTGGTGCCAGGCCTTTTCCGCCGCGCGCGCGATGGCGTTCACGAACTTCATCGCGGCGACGAAGTCCTTGAACTCGTAGGTGCGGGTGATGATGGATGCCTTGCGTCGCCAGCTTGGAATCGTGGCGAGCGAAGACTTGATTTGGGCAGCAGTGAGTTTGGTCACGCGGGAGCTTTGCTTTGACAGGTTGATCGGTCAATTGGCCGCCAGCCTTCGCACCACCCAGCCAGCGGCAGCGAAACCGAATGTGCCGGTCACGAACGTCGCCGAGCCGTAGCCCCATTCGCAGTTTAGGCGCGGTGGTTGGCTTGATGCCGTCGGGTCATCCGCGCATGCGGGCGGCTCCGGCGTCACCGGCGTCTCGGGCGAAAAAACGCACGGGATGCCGAACGGTTCGCCCGGTGGCGTAAAGCCGTGCTCCTTGCGCAGCCGTTTGCGCACCTCGGCGAGCAGCCGGTCATGGGTCACCTGTGCGAGACCGGCGATGCGCACGGCGGTCGCGTCCAGCCGTCCGCCCGCCGCGCCGCAGGAGATGACCGGCAGCTTCCGCTCGCGGCACAGCGCGAGCAGCCGGCACTTGTTCGCGACGGAATCAATGGCATCCACAACACAACTGAAATCCGGAGCAAGCAGGCGCGCGGCATTTGGCTCCGTGAAAAACTCGGTTACCGCCGTGACGCGGCAATCCGGGTTGATGAGCCGGACGCGTTCCGCCATGACCTCGGCTTTTGGCCGGCCCACGGTGCCCTCCAGCGCGTGGATCTGACGGTTGATGTTGGTGATGCAGACCTCGTCAAGGTCCAGCAAGGTCAGGCTCCCGACGCCGGATCGGGCGAGCGCTTCGACCGTCCAGGAGCCGACGCCGCCGATGCCGACGACACAAACGTGGGCGTCCCGCAGCCGTTCCAACCCCGCTGTTCCAACCAGCCGGGCGATGCCGCCGAAACGCTCCGGCGGTTGGTTCACTTGCTCCGGCGGGGCCGGTTCATGGAGAGGATGCTCAGTCCACGGAAGCAGTTTCCCGAGCCCCCGGTGATGACGCGCTTCACAGGCAGGCCGCTCTCCGGATCCTTGGTGAGCGGCGCGTCGTTCATGCTTTGCTGCACCTCAAAGCGGCGCGGCTTCTGGCCGCGTTTCTGCGGGATGGTTTCGTAAATGTAGGCAGGCATAGCTTGAACTGTTGTTTGCGGAAAATGGACACCTGAGGCGCGGTCGCGTTCAAGCAGTTTCTCACGCTTGGAAAGCGAAACCGCCGGCAGCCAAGGCTGCCGGCGGTCGCAAATGATTCACGCTCCGAGCTTGGATCAGTAGGCCGCCTGGGCGCCCTTGATGTTGCGCTTGGGCATCCACGGCATGAGGCCCCGCAGGCGCTCACCGGTTTTTTCGATCAGGTGGTTCTCGTCGGCCTTGAGGAGGGCGTTGTATTTCTTGTAGCCGCCCTTGTATTCCTTGACCCAGTCCTTCGCGAACTTGCCGGTCTGGATGTCCTTGAGGGCGGCCTTCATCCGCTTCTTGACGGACTTGTCAATGATCTTGGGCCCGACC
>CAZQEW010000236.1:0-3569 GCA_964591495.1 uncultured Klebsiella sp. | reverse complement strand
CCCAGTTACGGCAACCGGGAGCCAGTAGGGCGCGTCTGTGCCCAGCGCGCCGTTGCCCTCCCCCAGCGGGGGAGGATTGGGGTGAGGGAGAACGGCCACGGAGTCTTTCGGGGTTCCTCTCGCCCAGAGTGTTCGCCGCCACTCTCCCTCACCCGGCCTCTCCCGCTGGGCGAGGAGGCTATCCCATCCGGTCCAGTTGGCAGCGCACTCCTAAACCCCGACCGCGGGACGTTCCGGGCCGCCTCCCGTTCAATCCGAGTGTGCCACCGGACAGTTTTTCTGTGCCACCCATGACAGTTTGTGTCTCACCTAAGGCTGAAGGGCGGCGTCCGGCGACGGCGGATTCGGTTCCAATGCTTCCCGCCGCGTTTCTGGTGGCTGGGCGGTCGGTCCGGACGAAATCGCACGCGCTTCCGTTGAAGGTTTGGACGCTCCGGGGGAAGTTGCGTCGGCTTCCGATGGCTTTCACCCCGTTTAGGATCAAGGGCGGAGCACTTTCGCTGACTTGGGGGTGGCTTCAGGAGACAACTGGCGCGTTACCGGACAAAAGTTGCCCCTCACCAAGAGCCGGAGGCGGACCCGAAGTGTTCCGAGGTGCGGAGAAAGTCAGCGGAACCGCGCGGGAAGTCTTCCCCGGTGCGGGCGAACTCGTCAAAACCGCTTGAAACCTCACGGGATTGCCGCTCCAAGCTGGCCGGTAGCCGGGGCGGTTGGGCGGAGCGGTAAAATCTTCTTGCTTACCCGGTGGATTTACCCCACTTATTAACTCGTTCCCGCACGAAACCCAGCACGCACGGATTCTTGGCGCAAAAAACCTGCTGGTGAGATGCCAGCCGTCAGCCTGGCCGAGACCGTTTTATGGGCTGCCCTAGGTGGGGCGGGCCAGGTGAAGTGTCTCGGCCGGGACCAACCAAGAGGAAGGCTAAAGTATGAGTGAACAATGGGAATACTCCTATCATCGGGGCCAGCAGAGCATCGGCGTGTGCACCACGTTTGCGCCCGCGTTTGTGTGGGGCGAGGTGACGCTGGCCAGCCACACGGCGGACGTGCTGGCGTTGCAGACCAAGGCCAACGAGCGGGACGTGCAGCAGGACGTGGTGGATGTGGCGCGGCTGCTGCGGAACGCGAACCTCAAGTTCATGGAAGACCTGTGCGTCCGCTTCCCGCGCAAGCTGGAGGGTGACCTGGCGCCGACCGACCCGCTGCACGCGGAGATCGCCGACCTGCGCGCCATCAACCCGGACACGCCGGACAACATCGCCGCCCGCGTGCGCCGGACCATCAGCCTATGGAAGCGCATCAACACGCTGCGCGCGGCCCAGACCCCGGCGCTGCCGGCCTTTCAGGTCGGGGCCACGGTTGTCGCGGACCTGGAAGCGGCGCTGGCCAGCCAGCACACCCTGCTCCAGAACATCGAGACGGAGCGGGGCAAGCTCACGCAGAAGCGCGAGGCCCTGCGGGCACTGGATGCGAAGGTGGATACGAACAACAAGCGCTGGTTTGCGGCCTGGGAAGGCGAGTTCGCCGCCGGCTCGCCGGAGCGGGCCGCGCTCTCCCAGATCAACACCGGCGCGCAGACGCCCGAGCCCGACGCGCTGGAAATCAACACGGCCACGGCCCAAGCCCCGGATCAGGTGGTGCTCACCTACGTAGCCGGCGGCGGCGACCATGCCACTAGCTTCAAGCTGCTCTGGAAGATCGAGACCGTGGACGCGGACTTCACCCACGAAGCCGTGCTGAACCTCGCCGGGCAGACGGTCACCGTGCCCAACGCGAGCGGGAAGACCGTGAGCTTCAAGGCCCGCGCCACCAACAGCACTGCCAGCACGGACAGCGCGGTGAAGACCGTGGTGATGCCGTGAACCCAGGCGAAGACCCCTCACCCGCCCTGCGGGCACCCTCTCCCCTCGTCCGACGAAGGGAGAGGGCGAACCGCGAGGGGGAGGCTTCTATTTCCTCCCCCTCGCCCTTCCTTGGAGGAGGGGAGAGGGACGGGGTGAGGGGTGTCAGTCGTCACCGCCATGAGCTACCACATCGTCAGCATTGATGCGGCGAACTGCTCTTTGAGCTGCCGGGATGGGCAGCTCACGTGCCGGACCGCCGAGGGCGAGCGCAAGCTGCCGCTGGAGGATGTGGCGAGCATCATCATCACGAGCTGGTCCGCGCAGATTCACAGCGAGCTATTCTTGCAGGCCGCGAAGCATGGCGTGGCGCTGATCATTTGCGAGGCGTTCAAGCCGGTCTCCCTGGTGCTGCCCGCGAACCGTTCGACGGACACGCTGCTGTCCCGCGCGCTGCTCACGCTGCCCGCACGGTCGCGCGACGCCCTCTGGCAGAAGACGGTGGATGCCAAGTGTGCGAACCAGTTGGCGCTGGCAGAACAGCTCGCGCCGCAGGATGCGCGGCTGGCCGGCCTGCGGGCGACGGCCCTGGGCCGGAAGCCGCACAAGGAGGCCATCTGTGCCAAGGCCTTTTGGCAGATTTTCGGCACGGTGACTTCCGTTGGTGCCGGCGACTTGCAGTCGCCGTCCCCGATGCCAGAGGAAACCCAGCAACGGCGGTTGCAAACCGCCGGCACTTCGCCGGGCGACACCTTTACCCGCACACGGGAAGGCGGCGGGTTGAACGACCTGCTCAACTACGGTTACGCCGTGCTGCTTTCCACGGTGTTGCAGAAGCTCTTTGCCGTGGGGCTGGACCCGACGTGGGGCATCTCGCACGCGCCGCGCGAGCGGGTCACGCCGCTGGCTTACGACCTCATGGAGCCGTTCCGCCCGTGCGTGGACTGGCGGGTCTTCCAATGGGTCACGCAGCATCCGGACCCGCAGGACTGGACGGTGACGAAGGAATACCGGCGGTGGGTGACGGGCTTTCCGCTGGAGCGGGTGGAGTATCTGGCTTTCACACTGGAGATTCAGGGCGTGATCGAGGGCGTGGTGCGCGGGTTCCGTCGCGCGGTGCTGGAGAACAAAACGACGTTCTACCGGCCATGGACGAAGGACGCGGGCCAGTGGAGCACGGGTTAACTACCCGCAGTCGGGAGCCGGATGAAAAAGAAGACGCGGGTTCATTAACCCGCGCTCCGCATGGACACGGAGAAATATAAAATGGGCTGGCTGCTGGTAGCCTTTGACCTGCCGGTGAAGACGAAGAAGCAGCGGAAGGCGGCGCACGACTTCCGCGAGTTCCTCGTGGACGACGGCTTTCAGATGATCCAGTTCAGCGTGTATGCACGGGCCTGTGTGACCTTTGCCCGGCAGGAGACGCACCTGGCGCGGGTGAAGCAGAACCTGCCGCCGGAGGGAAGCGTGCGGGCCATCTTCATCACGCGCTCGCAATGGGAGCGGAGCTATGTCCTCCATGGCGCACCCGCAGAGGAAGCGGAGGCGGAGGATTTACCGGAGCAAATCCAGCTCTGGTGATGCGGTCACGGCTCGCGTGGCCCGTCGGCCCTGCCCGGTTCCGCCGAGGAACCAGGCAGTTCCGCCGGGCCGCTTTGCTCCGAAGGAGCGGAGACGCAGCAGCTTAGAGCTACCGAGTCTCCGCCCCCCGAGTTTGGAATCAAGGCA
>CAZQEW010000235.1:0-3580 GCA_964591495.1 uncultured Klebsiella sp. | reverse complement strand
AACGCCGATACGACAATCTGAAGAAGGGTAAATCAACGGCTCGCGACGCCAAGTTGGCCGTGCGCGAGGCTCGCAAGCGGTTGGCCAAATGAGAGTCATACTCGAACGTGATGCCGAAGATGAAATGCTCGAAGCCGCCCACTATTACGATGAGCAGCAACCCGGATTGGGTGCCGACCTCCTCGACAAAGTGGATGTCGCGATTGATGAAGTCGGGGCCGACCCGGCGCGGTTCGGATTCTATCGCGGCTCAAAACTTGTTCGCAGCATTCGCTTGGAACGCTTTCCCTATCGGCTCCTTTTCGTGTTGGAACCAGACCGCGTCGCCGTCGTCGCCGTGATGCACTTGCACCGCCACCCTGATTACTGGAAGCACCGACTGAGCTGAATCATGTCCGCCCCCGCGACAACCGAAGCCAAGCCCACCGCACCCGCCGCTGCGCCGGCTCCGCCGCCGCCGTCCGACAAAATCAAAATCAAGGTGGATGGCCGCGAAATCGAGGTGCCGAAGATGATGCCCAACTGGCAGGGCAAAATGGAGCCGACCACGATGCTCCAGGCCTGCCAGCTCGCGGCGCATGAGGTGCCGCACTACTGCTACCACCCGAAGCTCCCCGTCGCCGGCAACTGCCGCATGTGCCTCGTCGAGTTCGGCACGCCGCAGATGGGCCCGGACCGCAAGCCCTTGCTCAACGAGGACGGCACGCCGAAGATTGCGAAGTCCGTGCTGCCCTACGAGCCGACCACGCCGCGCGGAGCCATCGCGTGCGCCACGCCCATTTCGCCGGGCATGGAGATTTACCCGAATTCACCCGCGACGAAGCAGATGCGCGAGGCGGTGCTCGAATCGCTGCTCATCAACCACCCGCTCGACTGCCCCATCTGCGACCAGGCGGGTGAGTGCAAGTTGCAGGAATACTCCGTCGAGCACGGCCAGGCGAAGAGCCGCTTCGTCGAGGCGAAGGTTCACAAGCCCAAGGCCGTGGACCTCGGGCCGCGCATCGTGCTCGATGACGAGCGTTGCGTGCTCTGCACCCGCTGCATCCGCTTTACCAAGGACATCGCCGGCGACGACGCGCTCGGCATCGTCAACCGCGGCAGCTACAACACCATCGCCGCGTGGGCCGAGGGCAAGTTCGACAACAACTACACGCTCAACACCGTGGACATCTGCCCGGTAGGCGCGCTGACCTCGAAGGACTTCCGCTTCCAGATGCGCGTGTGGTTCATGAAGGAGACCAAGTCCCTCTGCACGAGCTGCGGCACCGGCTGCAACATCGTCGTCGGCTCGCGCGAGGAGAAAGTCTATCGCTATGAGCCGCGCCAGAACGACGCGGTCAACTCGACGTGGATGTGCGACTCGGGCCGCTTGAACTACAAGTGGATTGGCCGCGAAGACCGCCTGAAGAAGTGCAGCATGCGGATTGCGGAACGCGGAATGATTGAAGTCGCTTGGCCCACCGCGCTCAAGGCCGTTTCCGCCAAGCTCGCCTCCGCTCCGAGCGGCAGCGTGGCCGTCATCGGCAGCGCGCGGCAGACGACCGAGGAACTTTTCCTGCTCGCCAAGCTCGCGAAGCGGTTCAACGCCCTGACCGATTCCGTCGCCCGCAACGGCGAGGGCGACAAGCTGCTCGTCAACGCCGACAAGAACCCGAACTCCAACGGCGCGCTGCTCACCGGCATCGCCGGCCCGCAGCTCGGCGCGAACCTCGCGAAGATTGCCGACGGCATCCGCAGCGGCAGCATCTGCACGCTCATCGTCTTCGGCGAGGACGTTACCAAACACGGCATCGGTGCGGACCTGCTCGCGAAGCTCGACACGCTCATCGTCAGCGACATCCTCCCGAACGCGACGACCGCCGCCGCGCACTTCGTCCTGCCCGGCTGTGCGCACGTCGAGAAGCGCGGCACGTTCGTGAACGTGAAGGGCCGCGTGCAGAAGTTCATGAAAGCCGTCGAGGCCCCCGGCGACGCCAGGCCCGAGTGGGAATTCCTGCATGAGCTGGTCCACAACGTCACCGGCCAGAACGGTTTCTCGACCATCGAGGGGCTGTTTAACCAGATGGCGCGCGAAGTCCCCGGCTTCGCGGGGCTGGAGTGGGCGAAGCTCGGCGACACGGGTGTGACGGTGCAAATCTAGTTTTCCATGGCCTGGCTTGATTCATTAAGTCCGCAGACGCAGTTCGTGTTCTTCACGCTGCTGAAGATTGCGTGCGTGCTGGGGCCGTTGCTGACGCTCGTCGCCTACGCGGTGCTGGCGGAGCGCAAGGTCTCGGCGCTCATCCAGGACCGCGTGGGGCCGAACCGCGTCAGCCTGCCGCTCATTGGCAGCCTCCCGGTCATCGGGCCGTTCCTCACCAAGCTTGGCTTCTGGCATCCGCTCGTGGACGGTGTGAAGAGCTTCATCAAGGAGGACTTCACTCCCGCGCACGTGCGGAAGATTTACTTCTGGCTCGCGCCGGCCATCGCGCTGGTTCCCGCTTTCCTCGTCATCGCAGTCATACCCTTCGGCTCCACGCTCGGCGCGCAGAAGATGGTCATCGCTGACCTTAACGTCGGCATCCTCTACACCTTCGGCATCGTGTCGCTGGGCGTGTATGGCATCGTGCTGGCGGGCTATGCGGCGAACTCGAAGTTCCCCTTCCTCGGCGGCATCCGGTCCACGGCGCAGATGATTTCCTACGAGCTGGCGATGGGCATGAGTGTCATCCCCGTTTTCCTCGTGGTGGGCGACCTGAACCTCGGCAAAATCATCGAGTATCAGGCGCAGAACGGCTGGAACGTCCTGCCCATTTTCGGCGGCGGTTTCAGCGCGCAATCGCTCCTGCTCGTGCCCTGCGGCGTGCTCTCCTTCACCATCTTTTTCATCTCGGCCTTTGCGGAAACGAACCGCCTGCCGTTCGACCTGCCGGAGTCGGAGAGCGAGCTCGTCGGTGGCTACCACACGGAATACAGCTCGATGAAGTTCGGCATGTTCTTCATCGGCGAATACGCGAACATGTTCGCCGGCGCGGCGATGATGACGACGCTCTTCTTCGGCGGCTGGACGCTGCCCTTCCTCGGTCTCGACAAGCCGGCGGACTCGTTGCTGATGGGCCTCGCGCACATCGGCATCTTCATGGCGAAGATGCTCGGCTTCATGTTCATCTTCATCTGGGTGCGCTGGATGCTCCCGCGCTTCCGCTACGACCAGTTGATGGACCTCGGCTGGCGGCGGCTCATCCCGCTGGCGCTGGCGAACATCGTCCTGACGGCCGTGGTGGTGGCCCTGACCAACCGTTGACCTTCGCGCGACCATGATTGTCAAACGCAACGAACTGACCTGGTTTGAGCGGCTTTATCTGCCGGCCCTCATCGGTGGGTTGAAGGTCACCACGCGCCATTTCCTCAACACCATCACGGGCAAAACCAAGGTCACGCAGCAGTATCCCGAAGAGCCGACCAAGGTGCTGCCCGGCTATCGCGGCGCGCCGTATCTCGTGCGCGACCAGGACGGCGCGACCAAGTGCGTCTCCTGCCAGCTCTGCGAGTTCATCTGCCCGCCCAAGGCCATCCGCATGACGCCACCCGGCCCGACCGG
>CAZQEW010000234.1:1619-3639 GCA_964591495.1 uncultured Klebsiella sp. | reverse complement strand
GCCCTGCGAAAACCACAGGCTGCCGTCCGGCCCATGGCAGATGCTGTTGATGAGCTGGTGCGTGTCGCCGATGCCGAAGCCGGAGAAAATCACGCGGCGCACGTCGGCCTTGCCGTCGCCGTTCGTGTCGCGGAGGTGAATGAGCTGGTCGAAATCGCAAACGAACAGCCCGCCCGCACCCGGCTCGACGCCCTGCACCATCGTGAGGCCTTCGGCGAAGCGCCAGGTCTTGTCGGCCTTGCCGTCGCCATCGG
Organism: uncultured Klebsiella sp.; assembly: GCA_964591495.1. GTDB lineage: Bacteria > Verrucomicrobiota > Verrucomicrobiia > Limisphaerales > SXTU01 > SXTU01. The sequence continues at coordinate 3,385 of CAZQEW010000234.1, read as the reverse complement.
TGTCTTCCAGCACGAGGATGAAGTCCGCGGGCGGCGCGCTAGCGAGCGTCTGCGGATACGTCGGGGAGCAGGCCACGAACAGGCGGCCCTTCTCGTCCCAAGCGAACTGCGTCGGCTTCACCACGCCGTCGCGCTCGGAGGCGAAGAGGTTGACCTGGTAGCCGTCGGCGACGGTGAAGGTGGCGAGCTGCTCTTCGGGGGAAAGGGCCGGAGCGCGGGTTACTGAACCCGCGTCAGCCTTGGGCGTGCTGGTCGCTGCGGGACTCGCGGGTTTGTTAACCCGCGCTCCTTTCGCCAAGGCGTGAATGCGCGCGTCCGCCGCGTTCACGAGCGGAAGCTGCTTCTCGAAGGCCGCCTTGAGCGATGGCTCCATGCCGCCGGCCTTGCCGAACATCTGGTTCACGCGGTCGCCATAGACGAACGACCAGTTTGCCGGCCGCCAGCAGTCAAACCACAGCCGGTTCTTCTCCACGATGGCGGCGCGGGTGGCATCGAGTTCCGCAGACAACTTCGGCTCCGCGCCCAGTTGCACCGCGATAGTGCCAGCGATGTGACGCAACCCTTGAGCAGTCAGATGAATCCCATCTTCGACGAAGTCCACTGGGTTCCGGCTGTCCACCGAAAGAGCCGCCCGCAAGTCCACGAACACCGCCCCGCGCTGCTTCGCGATGGCGCGCACGGCGTCCGCGTATGCCTGCACGTCCGCGTTGCGTTTCCGCAGGTCCGGCGCGTGCGACGCGAGCGGCTTCTCGAAGGGCATCGGCGAGACCAGCACGACCTTACGCGTGCGCGCCGCGAACTGGTCCAGCAGCCGGTGATATGCCGCCGTGAACTCCGGCAGCCGCGCCACGCCATCGAGCGCCTCCATCTGCCCGAACTGCGCCACGATGATGGTCGCACCCGCCGCCTCAAGCTGCCGCGCCCATGAGCCGAAATTCAGGTCGCGCCACTGCTCGTAAACTGTGTCCGCCTCCCACGCCATCGAACGGAAGCGCGGGGCCTTCGCCGCGAAGGCCGACGCCAGCAACGCCTCCAGCTCGCCGGCCTTCGATTCGCGCACGAAGTTCTCCTGTCCGACGAACACGACGACTTCGTTCGTGCCGAGCGCAAACTTCCCATCCGCGAACGGCCCGATGGGCAACCCCGGCTGCGCGCGGCCGAACCGGCTCAAGATTTCCGCCTCAGGCGGCACGGCGGACGCGGGCAGCTCCTCGATGGAAATGTTGCGAAAGGAAATCTCCGCCTTGCAGTTCCCGTGGATTTGCAGCGCGATGACGCCCGTGTCCGCGATGCCCGGCTCGTTCTCGACCCAGATGGCGGTGCGCTGGCCGTTGAGGAAAAGGAGAATCTGTGCGCCGCTGGCGACGACCTCGTAACTGTTCCACTCGCCGGGCTTTTCGAGGCGCGCGACGAAGTTCGTGTCCGCCATCGCGAGCATCCGCTTGCGGCGCGACTCGTCGTAAAGACAGCCCGAGTAGCCCGCGCCAATGTCCGCCTGGTAGCCGGACATCTCGTTGGGCGGATTCGGGATGCGCTGGCTGCGGAACTGCACGCCGCCATTCACGAAGCCCTGCGTGCCGACGAGCTTGTAGTCGAAGCGAAGGTGGAAGTTTTTGTAGCTCTTGTGCGTGGCGAGAAACTCATTGCGCGGATTCCCCTCCAACGAACCGCCGACGATGACGCCATCGCGGATGCGCCAAACCTTGTTCGTCTCGCCCTCCCACCCGGCGAAGGACTTGCCGTCGAAAAGCGGGACGGGCGCGGCG
>CAZQEW010000234.1:0-1519 GCA_964591495.1 uncultured Klebsiella sp. | reverse complement strand
CTCGGCCCAAATCTCGTAGCCCTTGGCGGTGGGGTGGAGGAAATCCCCCATCACTTCTCGCGTGATGGAGCCGTCGGGCTGGAGAAACTTCGCGCCGATGTCGAGGAAGGTGACGCGGCCCGGCGCGGCGAACTGGGCGAGGAGCTGGTTCGTCGTGTCGAGCTTGGCGCGCCTGGCGTCGGGCTTCGGGCCGCGCGGGAAGATGGCCATGAGGATGACGTGGGCTTGCGGCTGGCGCTGGTGAATCTCGTCGAGCAAGGCGCGCACGCCGGCGGCGATTTCCTCGGGCGTGTTCTTGTCGGCGTTGTTGGTGCCGATGTGCAGGACGACGACCTTGGCCTTCGCGCCGTCCAACTCGCCGTGGCGCAAACGCCAGAGGGTGTTCTCCAAGTAGTCGTAGCCGAAGCCGAGGTTCGCGACGTTGCGTTTGGCGTAGAACTTTTCCCAAACGTCCTTGCCGGGCTGGCTGCGGTCGTGCGGATCGCCACCGAACATCTGCGTGATGGAGTCGCCGATGAAGACGAGGCTGGCCTTGCGTTCCGCCGTGAGCTTGGTGACGGCAGCGTGGCGCTTGGCCCAATCATAGATGGGGAAATCGCGGTCCTGCGTGCAGGGGACGAGCGTAGCCGGCAGCGGCTTCGCACCGACGACGGCGTCGAACTTCGCCTCGAACAGCTCACTCTTCACCTTGCGGTCCTCGGTGTAAGCGCGGGCCTTCACCGTGCCGCCGGCCGGAAAGACGATGGGCGCGAGGTAAGGCCCGCCCTTCGGCCCCGGGTCGGAGCCGTCCACCGAGTAGCGGATGACCGCGCCGGGCGTGGCGGAGGTGAGCGTGACGGTGCCGGCGGCGTCGCGTGTCGCAGCAGGCTTGGCGGGCGGCGTGGGTTCCTGCGCAGCGAGTGTAAGGGCGAGGAGCGGGAGAACGAGGAGGTGGCGCATGGGATGAAATCAGTTGTTCTCCGCCAGTCCTTCCTTGTGACCGAGATTCTTGACCGGGGCGAAGATGGCTTGGACTTCCCTCAACAGCTCCCGGTCGAGCGGTTCAGCGGCCCATTTGGCCCAGTTGCGGATGTTGTCCGGGTTCGCGCTGCCGCTGACGGTGGTGGCGATGTCGGGGTTCGCGAGGCTGAACTGGAGCGCGAGCTTGGCGATGTCCACGCCCTTGGTCGCGCAGTGCGCGGCGGCGGCGCGGGCGGCGGCCTTCACGGACTCGGGTTCCTTGAGCCACGCGGGCAGCGGCGCGTTCGTGAGCAGGCGCGCGCTGAACGGGCCGGCGTTCATCACGCCCACACCCTTGGCCTTGAGGTAGGGAATGGTCTCGTCGGCGAAGCGGGTGTTTTGGAGCGTGTATTGGTTGTAGGAGAGCACGCAGTCGACAGCGGTCTGGTCGCAGATGAATTTGAAAATCTTCTGCGGGTAGCCGCTGAAGCCAATGAAGCGCACCTTGCCGGACTGCTGAATCTTCCGCAGCGCCGGGAGGGTCTCGTCCACGATCTGCTGCATCGGCACGAACTCGATG
>CAZQEW010000233.1:0-3653 GCA_964591495.1 uncultured Klebsiella sp. | reverse complement strand
GTGGCCAAACCCGACCGCCATTCATGGGATGTGCACGTCGGCCTCAACGACCGCATGAAGAAGGAAAGCGGCCCGATGCTCGACACCGGTCTTTCCGCGCTCTTCGAGGACCTGGATTCACGTGGCTTGCTCGCCGAAACCCTCGTCGTCGCCATTGGTGAATTCGGCCGCAGCCCGCAAAAAGGCGTGAGCACCTCCGGCAACGGCAACAGCGCCGACGGCCGCGACCACTGGCCGTATTGCTACACCAGCGTCATCGGCGGCGCGGGCATCAAGCGCGGCTACGTCCACGGCCAGTCGGACAAGACCGGCTCCGCGCCCACCGAGGATCCCGTCCACCCGGCGGAACTCCTCGCCACCATCTATCACAGCTTCGGCATTGACCCGGAGACCATCGTGATGAACCACCTCAACCAGCCCCGCGAACTCGTGAAGGCGAAGGCCGTCACCAAGCTCTTCGCGTAAGGCCAGGCCGGGGCGCGGCAAAGCCACGCTGCGGCGTGGCTTTTTTCGCGTCCATCCCTCTGTCCGCCCCGTGAATTTCACCCCCCTCGGGCCGTCCGTTTCCCATAACTTCCGCCATGGGCCGGCGCACTTGCCGTGCACGCGGAGTCCGCACAGCTTCAAGCCATGAACAGCAACCTATTCGCGACCGGTCTGGGCCTCTTCGCGTTCGCCGTCGGCCTCTTGGCCGCGCCCGCTGATAAGAAGGCCGCCCCGCCCAAGAAGATCAGTTACTACAAGGACATCCGTCCGATCTTCCAGGCCAACTGCCAGGGCTGTCACCAGCCCGCCAAGGCCAAGGGCGATTACGTGATGACCGACTTCAAGCTGATGCTCGGCGCGGGTGAGTCGAAACTCCCCGCCGTCGTCGCCAATTCGCCGGACAAGTCCAACCTCGTAAAGCTCATCACGCCCAAGGACGGCAAGGCCGAGATGCCCGAGGGCCGCAAGCCGCTGCACGCTTCGGAGATCGAAACCATCCGCAACTGGATTGCCCAGGGCGCGCTCGACGACACGCCGGCCAACGCGAAGGAACGCTATGACATGAATCATCCGCCGGTGTATTCGCTGCCGCCGGTCATCACTTCAATTGACTACTCCAGCGACGGCACGCTGCTCGCGGTCGCAGGTTTCCACGAAGTCCTCCTGCACAAGGCCGACGGCTCCGGGCTCGTGGCACGGCTCGTCGGCTTGAGCGAGCGCATCGAGTCGGTGAAGTTTTCGCCGGACGGCAAGCGGCTCGCCGTCGCGGGCGGCCTGCCCGGGCGCATGGGCGAAATCCAGATTTGGGACGTCGCGCAGCGTAAGCTCGCGCTCTCGCACTCGGTCACTTACGACACGCTTTACGGCGCGAGCTGGTCGCCGGACGGCAACCTCATCTCCTTTGGCTGCGGCGACAATTCGGTGCGCGTCATCGAAGCGGACTCCGGCAAGCAGGTGCTGTTCATGGGCACGCACAACGATTGGGCGCTCGACACCACTTGGTCACTCAAAGGCGACCACGTCATCTCCGTCTCGCGCGACATGACGGCCAAGCTCACCGAGCTGGCCACGCAGCGCTTCGTGGACAACATCACCAGCATTACGCCGAACGCGCTCAAGGGCGGCATCGCCACCGTCTCGCGCCATCCCTTCCGCGAGGAAATCCTCATGGGCGGCTCCGACGGCTTGCCGAAGCTTTACCAATACTTCCGCACCGCGAACCGCCAGATTGGCGACGACAGCAATGGCATTTTCTTCTTCGACCCGATGCTGGGCCGCGTCACGTCCGTGGCGTGGAGCGCGGATGGCAAACTCCTCGCCGCCGGCAGCGCGCTCGATGGGAAGGGCGAGATCTTCGCCTCCACGTTCACCTTCGGCACGAACGCGATACCCAAGGAGATGGCCGACGTGATGAAGAAAATCCCCGCCAGCCGTTCCCCGCAGGACAAGGAAGTCATCGCCAAATACCGCGCGAGCGGCACGAAGACGCTGTTCAAAATCTCCGTCGCGCAGGCCGGCGTGTTCGCCGTCGCCATCGCGCCCGACAACAAGACCATTGCCGCCGCCGGTTCGGACGGCCAAATCCGCCTGCTTAACGCGGAGAACGGTTCCGTGCTGAAGGAGTTCCCGAGCGTCACCGTGACAGCCAGCAGCAAGGCGCTCGCGGCCAAGAAATTTGAAGCGCCTGCGCCCGCCGCGCCCAAGACCGATGGCGAGCCGGAGTCGTTGCCGAAGGACGCGAAGGTCGTCGCGCTCGAAGCCGAGCCGAAGCAAATCGCGCTCAACAAGTGGACCGACAGCGCGCAAATCATCGTCACCGCGCGGCTCGCGAACGGCGAAGCGCTCGACGTTACACGGCTCGCGAAGCTGGAGCTCAGCGGCTTCAGCAAGAGCGCCGCGAGCGTCAGCGCCACGGGCGTTGTGCTGCCAACGGCGAACGGCTCCGTGACGGTCAAGGCGACGCTCGGCGGCAAATCCATTTCCATCCCCGTGAAAGTCGCCGGCATAGGCAAGGCGCTCGACACTGACTTCATCCGCGACGTGAACCCGGTGCTGACCAAGGCCGGTTGCAACCAGGGCACCTGCCACGGCGCGAAGGACGGAAAGAACGGCTTCAAACTCTCGCTGCGCGGCTACGACGCGGAGTTCGACGTGCGCGCGTTCACCGACGAACTGGCGAGCCGCCGCGCGAATGCCGCGTCGCCCGACGACTCGCTGATGCTGCTCAAGGCCACGGCGGCCGTCCCGCATCAGGGCCAGCAAGTGTTTGAGCCCGGCAGCCTGAGCTACCGCGTCGTCCGCGAGTGGATTGGCGCAGGCGCGAGGCTCAACGCTGCCGCGTCACGCGTGACCAAGATTGAGTTGTCCCCGCAGAACCCCGTCGTGCAACGCGTCGGTGCGCGCCAGCAGATGCGCGTCATCGCCACCTATGCCGACGGCTCCACGCGCGACGTGACCACGCTCGCGTTTGTCGAGACCGGCAACCAGGACGTGGCCAAGACCGACAGCGCGAACGTCGTGACCACCCTGCGGCGCGGCGAGGCGCCGATGCTCGCACGCTTCGAGGGCGCTTACGCCGCGACAACCGTGACCGTGATGGGCGACCGCAGTGGCTTCGCGTGGGCCGAGCCGGAGAAGTGGAACAAGATTGATGAGTTCACCGCCGCGAAGTGGCAGCGCATGAAGATTCTGCCCAGCGCGCTCTGCACGGACGACGAGTTCATCCGCCGCGTCTATCTCGACCTGACCGGCGTGCCGCCGAGCGCGGAGGACGTGAAGAGTTTCCTCGCCGACAAACGTCCCATCCGCGAGAAGCGCGACGCGCTCGTGGACCGGCTCGTGGGCAGCGAGGACTTCGTCGAGCACTGGGCCAACAAGTGGGCGGACCTGCTGCAAGTGAACAGCAAGTTCCTCGGGGCCGAGGGCGCGAAGGCCTTCCGCGACTGGATTCGCAAGGAAGTGGCGGACAACACGCCGCACGACCAGTTCGCGCGTAAAATCATCACGGCCTCCGGCTCGAACAAAGACAACCCGCCGGCGAGCTATTACAAAATCCTCCGCAAGCCCGAGGACACGATGGAGAACACCACGCACCTGTTCCTCGCCGTGCGATTCAACTGCAACAAGTGCCACGACCATCCCTTCGAGCGCTGGACGCAGGACCAGTA
>CAZQEW010000232.1:0-3692 GCA_964591495.1 uncultured Klebsiella sp. | reverse complement strand
CCCGCGTGGACGGAGTCGCGCAACGACCGCTGGCGCGTGGGCTATCTCCCGTGGAAGCGTTACGCCAACGGCAGCGGCGAAGACCCGTTCTACTACCACGAGCCGCGCCTTTGGCATCCGTATTACCAAAGCGTTCTCAAGGGCGACCTGCCCGTCATCGGCCAAGACATTTTTCTAAACGTCACGGTCAACAGCTCGACGGATTTCAACGGTGTGAACGTGCCCACGCCCAGCGGTGTGTCGGCGGCGACGCCCAATGCCTACGAGTTCTTTGGGCGCGGCGAGGCGCTGGCGGTGCAGCAGAACTTCGCGTTCTCGGTCGAGCTTTTTCGTGGCGAGACGGTTTTCAAGCCCATCGAATGGGCCGTCCGCCTCACGCCCGTCTTCAACATCAACCACCTGCATGTCAAAGAAACCGGCGGCGTCTCGCCCGACCCGCGCGGCTTCCTCGGCGGCGGGCCGGGCAACAACGCTGCCAACCCGAACAACGCGTTCGTCACGAATCCCGCCGACATCTCGACGCTGCTCGCAGGCCAGCTTACGCCGATTGACAGCCTGCGCGGCTCGCGCTCGACGGTGCGCACGAAGGACTACTGGTCACTGCAAGAGGCGTTCGTCGAACTGCACCTGCGTGACCTCTCGGACAACTACGACTTCATCGCGGTGAAGGGCGGCAATCAGGTTTTCAACTCCGACTTCCGCGGCTTCCTCTTCAACGACACGAACCTCGGCGGCCGGCTCTTCGGCAACTACGCGAACAACCGGCTGCAATACAACGCGACCGTGTTCGACATGCGCGAGAAGGACACGAACTCGGGGCTGAATACCTTCGAGCAACGCAACCAGCGCGTGGTCATCGCGAACGCGTATTTACAAGATACTGTCTTCCAGGGCTACACGACGACTTACAGCTTCCATGCGAACCTCGACGACTCGGACGTTCACTACGACCGCAACGGCAACGTCGTCCGGCCCGCACCCATCGGCACCGTGCGCCAGCATGATGTGCGTGCCTACTACCTTGGCTTCGGCGGCGACGGCCACATCGGGCGCTGGAATGTGTCGCACCAGTTCTATCAGGCCTTCGGGCGCGACGACTTCAACGGCCTCGCGGGCCAAGCCGCGAACATCAACGCCCAGTTCGCCGCGCTCGAAGTCAGCTACGACCGCGACGGGGTGCGCTACAAGGCGCCGTTCGTCTACGCGAGTGGCGACAGCAAGAGCGATGACGGCCAAGCGACGGGCTTCGACACGATTCTCGACAACCCGAACTTTGTCGGCGGGCCGTTCAGCTACTACATGCGGCAGGGATTCAATTTCGGCGGCACGGCGGTGGGTTTGAAGCAGGGCGGCTCGCTTGTGCCGAATTTGCGGTCGAGCAAGGCGCAGGGCCAGGCGAACTTCGTGAACCCGGGCATCTACCTCTGGGGTCTCGGCATGGACCTCGACGTGACGCCGAAGCTGAAGACGTTTCTGAACCTGAACTACATCCGCTTCGCCGAGACCGACCCGCTGCGACGCGCGCTGCTGACGGACAAGATTGACCGCGAACTGGGCTTGGACCTGAGCCTCGGCGTCCAGTATCGGCCGTTCCTCACCGACAACGTGATCCTCTCCGCCGGCTGGGGCGTGCTGCTGCCGGGCCGCGGCTACAAGGACATTTACCGCCGCAGCACCGACCCCGTGCCCGGCCTCGAACACACCTCACGCGCCGGCAAGGTGGATGACTTTCTCTACAGCGGTTTGATTGCGTTGACCCTGACTTACTGAGCTTATGAAAGCCAACAGCTCTCCCCCTCTCAGCCGTATCGCTGCTTGCCTGACAACCACGATGCTGCTGGGTCTTTGCGGCTTCACCGCGCAAGCCTCCCCTGCCTTTGGCCCTGCCATCTCCGTCCCCATCGATCTTCCGCGCGGGTCTCGCCCGCTGCCCGCAGTCAACCTCATCGACCAGTCCCGCGAAGCCGCCGCGCTCAAATCCCGCGGCTGCCTCGAATGCCACGTCGGCACCGACGAGCACACGATGCACAAGTCGCCCAACGTCGTGCTCGGCTGCACGGATTGCCACGGCGGCAACGCCACGCCCGGCCTGCTCATGCGCAAGGCCCACGTGCAGTCGCGCCAAGGCGAGTTCTGGCCCGGCTCGGCGAACCCGAACAACTCCACCATCCTGCTCAACCAGGAGTCGCCCGAGTTCATCCAGTTCGTGAACCCCGGCGATTTGCGCGTCGCGGACAAGGCCTGCGGCACGTGCCACCGGCAGGAAGTCGCGAACGTCGGCCACTCGATGATGCGCCACGGTGCGATGCTCTGGGGCGCAGCGCTTTACAACAACGGCGCGATTCCCCAGAAGAACCCGCTCTACGGCCAGGCTTACGGCGCGGACGGCACCGCCCTTCGCCTCACGAATCCCACGCCCGTCACGCCCGAGGACACGAAGCGTTACGGCGTGTTGCCTTATCTCGACCCGCTGCCGCGCTTCGCCTTTGGCCAGCCAAGCAACATCCTCCGCATCTTCGAGAAGGGCGGCGAAAAGCAGAACCAGCTCGGCATCCCGAACCCCGTCGAGCCACCCGGCAAGCCCGCGCGCCGTCTGAGCGAACGCGGCCTCGGCACGTTGAATCGCATCGACCCGGTTTATCTCAACTTGCAGAAGACCCGCCTCCACGACCCCTTGCTCGACTTCATGGGCAGCAACAATCATCCCGGCGACTACCGCTCCTCCGGCTGTTCCGCTTGCCACGTCATCTACGCGAACGACCGCTCGCCCGTGAACTCGGGCTGGTATTCCAAGTATGGCCATCAGGGCCTTTCCTTCAGCGGCGACTCCGCCATTCGCAAGGACGAGCGCGGCCATCCCATCAAGCACGAGTTCACGCGCAGCATCCCGACGAGCCAGTGCATGAACTGCCACATGCACCAGGGTAACCTCTTCGTGAACCCGTTCCTCGGCTACATCTGGTGGGACCAGGAGAGCGACGGCGACCTCATGTATCCGCACCCGGCCAACCCGCTCGCGAACGACAAGCACTTCCTCGGCAACCGCAAGCCGGAGGAATTCCAGAAGCAGCGCAACCCGACCGAAGCGCAGCTCACGCGGGCGATTGAGAAGAACCCCGAGGCCGCCGCCGCGCGCGGGCTGTGGGGCGACCTCGATTTCTTGGAGAAGGTCGCCGAGCTGAACCCGCGCATGAAGCACACGCAGTTCGCGGACTATCACGGCCACGGCTGGGTCTTCCGCGCCGTGTTCAAGAAGGACAAGTCCGGCAACCTGCTCACGCTCGACGACCAGAGAATTCCGCACGACGACGCGCACAAGTTCGAGAAGGCCGTTCACTTGAAGGACATCCACCTCGCGAAGGGCATGCACTGCGCCGACTGCCATTTCCTCACCGACTCGCACGGCGACGGCAACCTCTACGGCGAGCCCCGCGCCGCGACTTCGGTCGAGTGCATTGACTGCCACGGCACGGTGAACGCGCGCCCGACGCTGGTCACGACGGGCAACGGTGGTCGCTTCAGCAACGGCGGCAAGGGCGTGAACATCGCCGCCACCAGCACCCCGTGGGGCCCGCGCTTCGTGTGGGAAGGCAAGCGCCTCTTCCAGCGCAGCAACCTCTCGCCCGACGTGCGCTGGGAAATCCCGCAGACGATGGACACACTCGACCCGACGCACCCGCGCTACAATGCCA
>CAZQEW010000231.1:566-3747 GCA_964591495.1 uncultured Klebsiella sp. | reverse complement strand
CCCGGGTGCCGCCCCCCGCGCCCTCGCGGTTGGCCCCGGCGCGTCCCCCCACCCACCCGCCTCCCCTCCGCCCGCGCCCCCCGCCCCCGCCCCGGAGCGCGGCTGTGTCGCAGACCAGCCGCAGCCGCTTGCCTTCCCCCATGCCGCTGCGGGTGGTGCTGCGCCCACCCCCGCGCTCCTTCGCGGTTGGCCCCAGCGCGTCCTCAAGCCAATTCGCGGAGCTTCACCGTTTAGCGCCGCCTCTGCGGCACCTTTCCAGAGCCGCCACATCAAGTCGGCAGGCGTCATTATTCCAACCGCTTGAGCTCACCTATGAAAACTGAATCAAACCAACGCAGTGGCACGCTTCTCCTCGTCCTCACCGCTGCCCTCTGCTGGTTCGGCATTGGCTGTAGCCATTTGCATCATTGCGGCCCGGAAAGTGGAATCCCATCGGCCCACAGCGGCGGGGCGGTGACCACCACAGTGGAGAGCGAGATGTTCACCATCACCTACCACACGAACAGGGTGGGGCGCATGGGCTATCCCGGCTTCATCGAGTTCTATGACAAGAGCGGGAAAACCTCGGCACAACTGTTCGGGTCGCCGGTCTTCGGTAACGAGCCGAGCTTGTCCCTCCAGGGAGCGAATGGCGCCCGCATCCGGCTCTTTCAGGAAACCGGAGCGAATGGTCCCCAGGTGTATCTGCACGGCGCGAACGGCTTTCCTCGGGCCTGGCTTCGCGGAACAGGCTTAGGCTCCGAACTAAAGCTGGCCGATGACCGTGGAAAGGTCCGCATGCGTCTCGTGACGGACCGGGCGGGTGGCCGGATTGAGTTCCTGGATGAGGCCGGCAAGGTGGTCAAAACCATCTCGGAGAAATAGGCATGGGCGTTATTTTTTGTGATTTCTTGAAGCGACAGAACAACGAACGACCACACAAGTTATGAAACAGACACTCACCACGTTGCTGGCGACCTGCGCGCTTGTCCTTCACGCCCACGCCGACGGCATCCCCGAGCCGGGCATCATCTACTACGGGGCCATCACCAACACGGCGAACGCGAACGCGCTGGTGACTAACCCGACGAACCAGTTGATTTGGACCGTGCAGGAGGCCGGCGGCAGCGCGCTGGCCATCGTCGCGCCCATCCAGAACATCAGCAACAAGTGGTCGTTCCGTTTCCGTGTGCCGTTTGAATCGGAGGTGGGTGGCAATGTGAAGGGGGCCAACGCCTTTGCCCTGCGCGCCGCCAGCACGACTTACAACAACAGTTCCGTTCAGATCGCGTCTGGCACGAACCTGTTCGCGGCGAACATCCAGGGGTTGCCGAACTTGAACACCACGCACAGCGCCGCCACGCGCGGCCAAGTGCGCGAGGTAAACCTGACGGTGAACGCCTTGTCGGTGCTGGCCTTCGGCGGCGCGAGTGGGGGCGGTCGGACCAATACTTTGGTGGCCGCAGCGGGCCCGAACCCGGCGTTTCAGTTCGTGTATGTAGGGCCAAATCCCGAGGGCGGCTATCAACTGGAATGGCTCGGTGCCCCGACAAACCGCTCATACTACCTGCTGCGCTCGACGAGCGTGGCAACGCCCTTGGACGAACAGGAAGTGGTCCGCCAGTTCCCACCGGCCACCAGCCCGGTCAATGTCTATTGGGACACCAACGTGGTGAACACTACGACTTACTTTTACCGGTTGATTGCCCCGTGAGCCAAGGTGACTGAAGCCCGATGAACTCGCACCCGAATATCACCAAGCCAGCGGGTAGGTTGGTGGCAGCCTTGCGCCAGATGCTCTGCGGGGCCCTGATGCTGGCTGGCCTTGCAGCCCAGGCTCAAGGATTGCCAGAGCCGGGCGTCATTCTCTACGGCTCGGTGACGAACAACGCGACGGGCGTGGGAATGACCAGTGGGACGGTGGCCTTTACCTTCACGAACGGGGCAAACACGATCACCTTATCCGCGCCGATTACGAATGTCGCCGGGCAGTTCCTCTACGTGCTGGAGGTGCCGTTCGAGACCTTGGCGGTGGGTCTGACCGCCATTCCTGCCAATGCATTACCGCTGCCGACGGCAGGTTCCACCACCTTCGGGCGCGGGGCTAAGGTGAACAACACGAATGCAGTGATTCTCGACGTGGCGGGTGTGAGCTTCACAGTCAGCAGCGCCGACCGGGGCAAGCAGTTGCGCGTGAACCTGCAATTGCAGACCGTCAGCGCCCCGGTGATCTCAGGCATCTCCCCGGCGGTGAATCAGGTCGTCCTGCGCACGGACACTGGAAGCACTTATCCGGCGTCTTTCACCGTTAGCGCGACCAATGCGACGAGCTACCAGTGGAGCTTCGCCAGCACCATCATTCCCGGCGAAACCGGCCCGACGCTGCTGATCCCCAATGCCCGCCGCGTCAACAACGGGGTCTATTCCGTCACCGTCACGGGGCCCGGGGGCAGCGTCACCACGAATGCCACACTCCATGTGATCGTTCCCCAGCGCGTTCAGACCGTGCAACGACTGGCTGATGGTTCTGTCCGGCTATTGTTCCGCGATGATGACGCGGGCCTGCCAACCGACTTGGCGCGTTTGGAAGTGCATTCGACCACGAACCTTCGCGCGCCCATTACGTGGACGACCAATGTCAGCGGGTTGCTGTTAACGAATGGTGCGGTCCAATTCTCGGACTCGGCAGCGGGTGCCGGGCCACGAAAATTCTATCGGGTTCTTGAGAGATGATGTCGGTTCGGTCATTGGCAAAAAACTTTTCGGCGAGATGCCGCATCTTATGCGCGCTCAGTCAACCCGGCGGCGCGATTGCGTCGCCGGGTGACTAACCCAACGCACTCGCCCATACGACACGCTGGCGCTTAACATGCGCGGGGCGTTGCCCACGGCGCTGTTCCTTGCTTTTACAGGCACACCGCTGATCGCCGGGGAGGAACGCACCAAGGAAGTCTTGGGCGATTACGTGTCCATCTACGATTTCCAGCAATCCGCCGAGGATGGCGCGACCGTGCCGCTGTTCTACGAGAACCGTGCGCCGGAACATCGCGAGTTGTTCGAGGACCTGCTCAAAATGCGCCGCAACCCCAGCGAGGAACAGCGACGCAACGTCCGCGAGAACATAAGTGAGGAAGAGTTGGTCATCTTCGACATCTTCACCCGCCCCGCGCCGGAACTGAGTTCCGACGAGCGCGCCGAGGTG
>CAZQEW010000231.1:0-556 GCA_964591495.1 uncultured Klebsiella sp. | reverse complement strand
GAAGAAAGTAGCCCGCAAGCTATTGAACCGACCCAAGCAACTGCTCGTGCTCAACTGGCGACAAAAGTCCGGGGCGCGTGCGTCGCTCAAAATCGCCATCTAAGACACGCTCGATACCGGCCTGCGCCGGGCCTGCGACAAACCGCTTTTCTAACAGAAATGCTCCGCCCTCTTCGAGCACATCTAGGAGAGCTGTCCGGAGCGTGGTTCAGGCACCTACGCGAGCGCGGCTTGAGATTGCTGACGTGAGCCGGCGTTCGCCATTTGCTGAAAAATTTTCCCGGCCAAATCCAGCGCATCGGATGCCCCCCCGCCAGCATTCGAATCCCCCCCCCGCCCCCCTTCCTGTTTCCGCAAGAGTTTGGGGTCATTTGGGGACACGCGAGCTTCAGAACTCTGCGTGTTCTTGCGAGACAGTAAAAAATCACAACACGCAAAATACTCAATGTTTACCGAATGATTATGCATCATCGCGCAAGATCACGAAGTCAATGCAATGGCTTCGAGTCCCGCCACCGGCACCACTCACGCCAGCAGCTTCTCCACCACGCTGCCT
>CAZQEW010000230.1:0-3903 GCA_964591495.1 uncultured Klebsiella sp. | reverse complement strand
GGTAGGGTCATTCCGACACGGCGCAGACTTCGCTCATGCCGCCGTCCGCCCGCCGGCAGCATGGTTGCCCCCCGCGCCCTATTCGGAGAGACCTAAAAAACCCCAAAAAATGCGCAATAAATGGTCAAGACTGAGCAAAAAAAGCGCGGTTTTGGCCGACGCAAGCCTCACCGGCACCCCCTGAAAAGGGGGGTGGCACAGAAAATTACATATTAGTAATAAATAATGCGGAAGTTAACTCCTGCCAACCCAATCTATGGCCAAAAATATTGAGTTTATTCATCAACGCACCGTTGCCACCCGCGCCGCCCAGGCCGATCTGGCCGCCGAGTGGGTGTGGGAGGAGAAGACTTTGGCAGAGTGGGACACGGGGTTGACGCTGCTGAACACGTTGATGGAGGCGGAGCAGGACTCGGAGGCGGAAATGCTGGCCAAACGCGGCGAGACGGATGCCGCACTGGATCTGCTGCAATCGCTCACGGGCCGCTGCCTGCGGATGGCCAAGAACCGCTATCGCGAGGACTCCGCGCGCATGGCCGTCTTCCAAAACCTCCGCGTGGAATCCGGCAGCCGCGCCGGCAAACTGCAGGAAGCGCTGGAGTGGGAAAGCGCATGGGAGAAGACGGGTCCCAGTTGGAGCCCGCTGCCCAACTTGACGCTGGCGGGCTTCAAGGCCAGCCGGTTGGCCGCCGCCGCCCTGCTGGAGGCCTATGCCACCAAGCGCACGCAATGGGAATCCGCGGATGCGGAACTGGATGCGCAGGGGCGGGCGCTCAACGCGGATTGCGTGGCGTGGTATGAGGCAGCCAGCATTGTCTTTGAGCCCGGCACGCCGCAGGGGGACATGATCCGCAGCACCGTGCCCACGACCTACACGCCACCCAGCCAGCCACCGGGGGTGCTGCAGGTGGACAGCACGGTGCCGGGACCCAACGGGGTGCTGACGATCAATTATGTGGCGGGCACCGGGACGGGGGCCTCGCTGCTGCGCTACGAGCTCACGGGTCAGACGCCCACGGGGGACTTCTCCCGCACGAGTGTGGCCACGCCGCCCACGCAGGTGATTTTGAACCTGCCCACCGGGGTGACGCTCTCGCTGCGCACGCTGGCCACGAACTCCGCCGGCACTACGGCGGGGGCGCCCGTGCCCGTGGTCATGCCGTAGGCCTGAGGCGGCCGGCGCAACGTCACTTGCCCAGGCCCGCGCGGGCCACGGCCTCCACCAGCTTGGTCACGCCCAGGCGGCGGAAGATGACCTTCCGGTAGCTGGCCACGGTGGTTTCCTTGAGCCCGAGGCGGTGGGCTACTTCCTTGGCCGCGAGGCCGCGCCCCAGCAGGCGGAGGATTTCCCGTTGGCGCGGGCTCAACGCGGGCGGGGCGAGGGGAGATTCCGGTTCGGGCTTTTGCAGGGAACGCACGAGGTGGGTGGCGGCCCGGGCGGAGACGGGGTGCTCGCCGGCCATGACGGCGCGGAGCTTGTGCGGGAGGTCGGTGAGCGGGTCGGACTTGTAAAGGAAGCCATCGGCGCCGGCGGCAAAGGCGCGGGCCGGCAGTTTATCACACTCCTCATGGGTGCAGAGAATGGCCCGCAGCTTGGGGAGGCGCAGCTTGGCGGCGCGGATGAGGTCGAGCCCGTTCATGCGGTCGGGGCCGAGGTCCAGATCCGTGAGGAGGAGGTCCGGCGGCCGCTGGGGCAGGACGCGGAGGGCGGTCTCGGCGTTGTTGAAGGTGTCGATGACGCCTAGGTCGAGCTGCTGGTTCAGGTAGTGTTGCCAGAGGAGGCGAAGCTCCGCGACGTCCTCGACGATGGTGACGCTGATGACGGTGGTTTTTTTCTTCTGCGTGGCCATGGTGAGGGGCGGCAGTTAGGGGTGATGGGAAAGTGGGATATGGTTTCTCCGCCCGCGGCGGACGGCCAGGCCGGCCAGGGCCAGCGCAACGCGCGCGGGCAGCGGGTGGGGCAGGGGGTTCATGGGGGCAGGCAAAGCGGCGGGGCGAAATGGGCTTCAGTGGTCCATGCGCAGGCGGTTCAAGGCCTCCTGAAGGCTGCTCACGCGCAGGCGGCGCAGGATGGCGGAACGGTGGGTGGCTACGGTGTGCTCCGAGATGCAGAGCTGCTCGGCTACCCGGGCCAGGGAGAGGCCCTTGGCCAGCAATTGCAGGACTTGGAACTGGCGGGGGTTCAGCACCACCTCGGGCGGCTCGGTGTCCGGGAGCGGCGCGGTCTTGAATTCCAGCAGCCGGGCGGCGGCCGCGGCGGAGACGGGGTGCCCGCCCGCGGCGGCTTCGCGGATGATCCCGGGCAGGGTGGTGAGCGGGTCGCCCTTGTAGAGGAATCCCACGGCGCCGGCCCGCATGACGCCCGCCGGCAGGCCGTCGAGGTCGTAATGGCTGCACACCACGGAGCGCACGCGGGGGAGTTGCTCTTTCACTCGCCGGATGAGCTCGATGCCGTCCATGCGGTCCGGTCCCAGGTGCCAGTCCACCAGGAGGACGCGGGGCGGCCGCTGGGGCAGGTGCAGGAGAGCGGTTTCCGCGTCCGGGTAAACCTCGAGCAGGCGGAGGTCAGGGGTGAGCTTGAGGCACAGCTCCACCAGTTCGCGGTGGCGTGCGTCATCCTCGACCAAACTGACCGAAACATGGCGTCGACTGGTTAATTGGCTGGCCATGGGCAGGCGGCCATAAACCAAAACTCCCCCGTCAAAGGCAAGCGCAGAATGCGCCGATAAGCAAATTACTCCAAATAGGGTAATTAGTTTATGATGAGATACTTAGAACGAGAGAACGGAGGCTGAAAACAGGGTTTTGCAGGGGCTAGAAGGCCACCTGCAGGGGCCGCGTGAAGCGCGGCAGGCCGGCTGGGATAGCGGCAGGGCTCAGGCTTCGGGATTCAGGGCCGGTGAGATTACCAAATGCATGCAGTGGACGCCGTTGATGTCGTGGAAGACCGGTTCGACGTTCAGGTAGTAGGCCATGCCGATGACGCGCGCGGCCTCGGCGGCGACGGTGAGCCCTTCGTGGTGCCCGCAGGTCACGCACAACATGCGGCCGCCGCCGAGCTCGGTGACGCTCTTGAGGCAGGGCCAGTGGAAGTCCGGCCGCGCGCCCATGGCGCGGTGGGTAAGGGAAGGAAGATTGCTGATGATCTGCACATACTTCCAGCCGCGCTCACGTAATCCTACGGCCAGCTCGTAAAGCACGGCGGACGGGGGGATTTGCTGGGCGAGCTCGCGGGCGCGCTCGCATTCGTCTACCCGGCGGACGTTCGTCATGTTTGCCTCTCCCGAGCGGTTGATGGTGGCGAGCTTGCCCGCCTCAATGGTGCCCGGAGCCGGGATCGCCGTGGCGAAGAGCGCCAGCGGGTGCGCCACGGAGGCGAGGTGGGAGCCAGCGATGGCGAGCTTGCCGATGAGCAAGTCGAACAGGGACCAGTTTTCTGTGGGCATGGATGGGTGTGAGTTTGGGTTAAGAGCTGGGCAGGGCGGAGTTCAGGGCCGGCGGCGGATCTGGTAGAACCGGAGCGCGCGGTTATTGTTGGCCGGATCGAGAATCTTGATCTGGCCGGCGACGACGGTGACGCCGTCGAGCAGGGGCAGCCACGGGCCGGTGGCGGTTTCGCGATAGAACGCTTCAACCTTGCCCTTTTCCGTGTCCGGGATTTCCTGGCCATCGTCCGCGTCTACGGTGAGCTCGACCGTGCCGTCAGGATTGCGTTTGCCGCCGCCCGCGCGGAGGCGGCGCTCGTTGCTGATGAGGGCGTCGAGATTCTGATAAACGGTCGGCAGCACGACGGCGTTGGTATCGACGAGCTGGCGGGTGGTGGGGCTGTCGACGAGCTGCACCGTGGACTGGGTGGCGGAGACGGTGGGCGCGAGGGAGACGCGGAGCTTGACGAGTTTCTTG
>CAZQEW010000229.1:0-4025 GCA_964591495.1 uncultured Klebsiella sp. | reverse complement strand
ATTCGTCGAGGTTGTAGTTCTCGACGGCCTTCTCGATCTCCGGCAAGGCGTTACTCAACTCGTCGCGCAGCTTGGCGCGCCGCTGGAGGCGCACGCTGAACATGTCCGGGCGGAGGTTGAGGTCATCCACCTTGATCTTGTCCATCTTGGCCATGTCAAGGTCGTCGCCATCAGGGAAGAGCGTGTAAGGGTCGAAGGCTTTGCCGAGGAAGCCCGCGTTGCCGCCTTTGCCGACGACGTTCGATTCCTGCAACGGGCGCGGGAACATGACGAACGGGAGCATCGGCTCGGTGGGCGGCTTGAGCCGGATGATGTTCGAGCCGAAGTTCGGGAAGTCCTTCGGGCTGGGCGGCTCAAGCTGGCCGGACGGCGAGACCTTGTCCGTCGTGTAGCCGGTCATGATCTGGTAGATCGCCGCCGTGTGGTTGAAGAGGCCGTTGGGCGTGTAGCTCATCGAGCGGATCATGGTGAACTTGTCGTTCACCTTCGCGAGCTTGGGCAGCAGCTCGGTGTATTTGACGCCGGTGAGTTTGGTGGCAATGGGCGCGAAGACGGACTTCACGTTGTCGGGCACGTTGTCCTTCGGATCCCACAGGTCGAGATGCGACGGCCCGCCCTGCAAATAAATCATGATGACGCTCTTGGCCTTGCCCCAGCCGCGCCCGCCGGTGGCTGGGTTGGCGAGCGCCTGGAGTTTCATCGCGCCGCCGAGCGAGAGGCCCAGCAGGCCGCTACCGCCGATGCGCAGGATGTCGCGGCGCGTGACGCCAAGGTGTTTGTCGCAGAGGTCTTTGCCGGGTTCGCCAGGGATGCGGATCATAGGGCTATGGGTTTTGCAGCTATTTAGTGGGGAGTGGACGCGACGGCAAGGGCGGAAATTGAATGAGTTTTTGAGACCGGTCACCCGGGATAGCCGCCCGCCACGTAGGCCTCCAACTGGCTCAAGGCCGACCGTTGCGCGTGGATGACCCATTTCACGAGGTCCCCGATGGAGATGAGACCGGTGACCTGCCCGCGCTCGATGACCGGCAGATGCCGCACCCGGTTCTCCGTGATGAGCCGCAGCGCCTGTTCCACCCCGTGCTGGGGCGTCACGCAGATCACCTCGCGCGTCATGATCTCCTGCACCGTGGTGATTTTTGAGGACCGGCCCTGCAACACCACCTTCCGCGTGTAATCGCGTTCCGAGAGGATGCCCAGCAGCCGTGCGCCGTCCATCACCAGCACGCAGCCGATGTTCCGGTCCGCCATGAGCCTGATGGCCTGATACACCAGCGTGTCCGGCGCGACCGCCTGCACGGCAGCGTGGCCCTTGTGCTGGAGGATGGTGGCAATGGAGTCATTGATTTCCATGACGCGGTGGCGTTGAGGTGGCTTTGGTGACGGTCACAGTAGAGCCCAGCTATCCCGAATCCTCAACGGAAATCTCCCGCCAACCTCAACCAGCAGCCATTCTTTCCGACCGCGAGCCCGCTCCGTAATCACCCCAGATCTAAGTCGAGGAATCTTGCCGATTCACTGTCTGGTGACGGCAGACCGGAAACGGATTCCCCGGAGGAAAGAAATTAAGCGCAAAGTAAACCGATTCGCTAAGAGCCCGCTGCTGGCAAGAAGGCGAGTGCGGAAGGCTTGCCCGTGGAAGGAACGGGGATTAGCGTCGCGGCCAATACCACCATGCACCGACGCGCGTTTCTTACCCAGTCCAGCCTCGCAACCGGCGCCGTGGCGCTCACGGCCGGATCCGCCTTCGCCGCCACGCCCGCCCCCGCCCCCGCGCCGTCGCCCCGGCCGCGCGTGAAGCTCGCGGTGAGCACTTATTCCTACTGGCATTTCCGCGGGCCGAAAGTCCCCGTGGAGACCGTGATCGACAAAGCCGCCGCGCTGGGCGTGGCGGGCGTGGATTTCCTGCACCGCCAGATGGACCTGCCGGAGAAGGAGCCGCTGACTGCCGCCCATCGGGGGTATCTCAACGGGCTGAAGCGCCGGCTGTTCCGGGCGGGCCTCGCGCCGGTGTGCCTGTCCACGCACCAGACCTTCGTCAGCCCGGACCCGGCGGTCATCGCCGCGAACGTGGAGCACACCAAGAAGTGCCTCGAAATCTGCGCCGCCCTGGGCATTCCGTGTCTGCGGTTGAACACCGGCCGCTGGGGGACCACCAAGGACTTCACGGAGCTGATGAACAACCACGGCGAGGAAGCCGTGCTGCCCGGGCACACGGAGGCGGAGGGCTTCAAGTGGTGCATCGGCGGCATCGAGGCCTGCCTGGCCAAGGCCGAGGAATGCGGCGTAATGCTGGCGCTGGAAAACCACTGGGGCCTGGCCCGGACCGCGGACGGCCTGCTGCGCATCCTGGACGCCCTGCCCTCGCCGTGGCTCGGGGCGCTGATGGACACGGGCAACTTCCTCACCGCACCCTACGTGGAGGCCGATTACGCGCAGCTCGCGCGACTCGCGCCCCGGGCAGTGTTCGTGCAGGCCAAGACCTACCCCGGCGGCGGCGAATGGTATTCGCTCAAGATTGATTACCGGCGCATCGCCAAGATGCTGGCAGCGGCGAATTACACGGGCTTCGTCTCGCTGGAAATGGAAGGCCGGGAAAACCCGGACATCGCCGTGCCCCAAAGCCTCGCCGAACTGCGCGAAGCCTTCGCGTGAGGCCTTGAACGGCCTGCGGGCAGTCCCGAGACCAACTAACGGTTCCCAGCCTGGGCGAACGCCGGCTTCGCGACCGGCCCGAGCGGACCGCACTCCGCTGCCTCGCCAACGTCCAGATGCCAGTCCCGGTTGCAAGCGTCGCAGGGCGTCCCGCCTTGGTAAAAAAAGAAGCCCGCCGACCTTGCGGGCGGCGGGCTTGGTGGAAGCGGAATGCGATTACGAGCGGGCGGCAGGCTTTTTCGCGGCCGTCTCGAGAATCTGCTGCGCGATCTGCGAAGGCACCTGCTCGAAGGTGTGCGGCTCCATCGAGTAGCTGGCGCGGCCCTTCGAGAGGGAGCGGATGGCGGTGGCGTAGCCGAACATTTCAGCGAGCGGCACGTGCGCGTTGAGGACGGTCTGACCGGCCTTGGCGTCCACGCCCTGAATGATGCCCCGGCGGCGGTTGATGTCGCCGAGGAGGTCGCCCTGATATTCGTCCGGCGTGGTGACCTCGACCTTCATGATCGGCTCGAGGATGATGGGCTTGGCGTCCTTGAACGCTTCCTTCAGCGCGAAGATGCCGGCCATCTTGAACGCGAGCTCGTTGGAGTCCACCTCGTGGAAGGAACCGTCCACCACGGCGACCTTGATGTCGATGACCTGGTAGCCGGCATAGACACCGGAGCGGCAGGCTTCCTCGATGCCATCGATGACGGCAGGGACGTATTCCTTGGGAATGGCACCACCGACGATCTTGTTCTCGATCTCGATGCCCTTGCCCTTCTCGTTGGGCTCGACGGTGACGCAGGCGTGACCGTATTGGCCGCGGCCACCGGACTGGCGGATGAACTTGCCTTCACCTTCGGCGGCCTTGGTGATGGTTTCGCGATAGGCGATCTGCGGAGCGCCGGAGTTGGCCTCGACCTTGAACTCGCGTTTGAGGCGGTCGATGATGATTTCGAGGTGAAGCTCACCCATGCCGGCAATGATGAGCTGGCCGGTTTCCTCGTTGGTGAAGCAGCGGAAGGTCGGATCTTCCTCCGCCAGGCGTTGCAGGCCTTCGGACATCTTGTCGCGGTCGGCCTTGGTCTTGGGCTCGACGGCCATGCTGATGACCGGCTCGGGGAAGGTCGGCGGCTCGAGCGCGATGTCGAAGTTCTCGTCGCAGAGCGTGTCACCCGTGGTGATGTTGCGCAGGCCGACCAGGGCCGCGATGTCACCGGAGTAGGCGACATCAATGTCCTTGCGCTCGCTGCCCTGAATGATCATCAGGCGGCTGACGCGCTCGCGCTTGCGGGTGCGGGGATTGTAGATCGTGTCACCCTTCTTGAGCTGACCGGAATAGACGCGGAAGAAGACGAGCTTGCCGGCGTAGGGATCGGTCCAGAGCT
>CAZQEW010000228.1:0-4092 GCA_964591495.1 uncultured Klebsiella sp. | reverse complement strand
CTCAACGCCGAGTTGTTCACCAACGCCTTCCTGAGACCGTGTGAACCGTTTCGCAACAGCATCGGGTTGCTGATGTTCGAGTTCAGCCGGTTCTACCCCGCTGATTACCAGCATGGCCGGGACTTCGTCGCTGATCTCGACGGCTTCTTCAGCAAGCTGCCTAGCGGTTGGGACTACGGGGTTGAGATCCGCAACCAGGAGTGGCTGCAACCCGACTACTTCGCGGTTCTTCGCAAACACGGGGTCGTCCACGTCTTCAACAACTGGTCGAGGATGCCGACGGTGGGGGAGCAGATGGCTGTGGCGGGCAGTGAAACTTCGGATGCGACAGTAGCAGCGAGGTTTCTGTTGAAGCCCGGCCGCAGCTACGAGGAAGCCGTTGAACAGTTCAGCCCCTACAAAGCCGTGAAGGAGGTCAACGAGGAAGCACGGGCAGCTGGCAGGAAGCTGATTGCAGCGGCGAAACAGCAGGGCAAAAAGGCGTTCATCTACGTCAACAACCGGCTGGAGGGAAACGCGCTGGAGACCATCAGCGCGATGGCGGAGGGCTTGGGTTGAGCGCAGCGGTTCGAGTGATCCTCCACCTCGACATGGACGCCTTCTACGCGTCGGTTGAGCAGCGGGATAATCCAATGCTCAGAGGCAAGCCAGTCATCGTCGGTTCGCCGCCCACTCAACGTGGGGTGGTGGCGGCCGCCAGCTACGAGGCCCGGAAGTTCGGGGTGCGTTCCGCGATGCCGAGCGTGACTGCTGGAAGGCTCTGCCCGGCCGGAGTGTTCGTCCGGCCGCGCATGGATGCCTACCGAGCTGAGTCCCAAGCGATTATGGCGGTGGTGCGGCAGTTAGCCGGTGAGCAAATCCAGCAGGTGTCGGTAGATGAAGCCTACGTGGACGTGAGCGAGGATTGTCGAGCCGACGCGCCGGATGCCGCACTGGAACTCGCCTTGCCGCTGGCCCGCCGGCTGAAGGCTGCTGTCCGGCAAGAGCGTCAATTGACGGCCACCATTGGCATCGCGTCCAACAAGCTCCTGGCCAAGCTCGCCAGCGATTATCAGAAACCCGATGGGCTAACGCTGATCCGGGACTCCGAGAAGGTCGCGTTCCTAAGGCCACTCCCGCTGCGCTCCCTGCATGGCGTGGGCCGGGTCACTGAGGAGCATCTGTCGAAGGCTGGGATGCGAACCGTGGGCGACCTTCAGGACTACAGCGGTGACCTGCGTGCGTTGGTGGGGAGCTGGGGGCCGGAGTTGAAGCGCTTTGCCTTTGGAGACGATGACCGTCCGTTGGATCTCAGTGAGGAGGTCAAGAGCATCAGCAGCGAGAACACCTTCCTCCAGGACACTGAGGACCGGCCGACGTTACGTGCCTGCTTGCGGGAGCAGGCTGAGGAGATTGCTGGTAAGTTGGTGCGGCATCGGCTGGCTGCCTTCACCGTGCAGGTGAAAGTGCGCTACGGCGACTTCACGACGTTGACCCGGCAGTTGTCGGTTGAGGAACCGTTGCAGGAGGCCCGGGACATCTACCGGCTTGGTTGCTGGCTGCTGGCGCGGGAGAAGTTGGTGAATCGGCCGCTGCGGTTGATTGGGCTGGGCGTCAGCGGGCTGCATGAAGTGCAGGCTCGGCAGCTTGCTTTGGACCTGGGAGTGCGTTGAGTGAGATCTGACTCGCCTGACCGCGCTTGATTGCGTCCGGGCGGTGAATAACTCCCGGTTGACCGATTTACGGTAGTGCTGCTTATTTGAGCAGCATGTCCGAGCTGACCCACCGCCAACGCCAGATCGTGGAGTTCATCCAACGCCACCAGGAACGTGCCGGCATTGTTCCCACCCAGCAGGAGATCGCCGATCATTTTGGCTTCCGCAGCACCAATGCCGTCCGCCAGCACCTCCGGTTGATCCGCCAGAAGGGCGTTCTCGAAGCCAGTGACGGCAAGGCGAGGGCGTTGAAGCTGATCTCCCCGCTGCAATCACTCAGGCGCCGGGTCTGCGACATCCCGGTCTTCGGATCCATCCCGGCGGGTATCCCGCAGGATCGCACCCAGGAGGCCAAGGGCTGCGTCTCCATCGACATCGGCACGCTCAACTTCAAGCCGACGCCCCGAACCTTCGCGCTGGAGGTTCGCGGTGACTCGATGACGGGCAAACACATCGTTGAGGGCGACCTCGTCATTCTCGAACACGGGGCCACCCCCAAGCCGGGCGATGTGGTGGCGGCGTTGATCGACGGGGAGAGCACGCTCAAGACGTTTCTAATGCGCGGTTCCAAGCCTTACCTCAAGGCCGAGAACCCGAAATACCCCGACCTCCTCCCCGCCCACGAGCTTGTCATCCAGGGCGTGCTCAAACTGGTGATTCGTCGGGCCCGGTAGGGCACGGACAGCGGTTGTCCGACCGGCCATGTTATCCCGTCCCCAACATGCGAACGATCGTCCATCTGGACGCCGACGCCTTCTTCGCCTCCGTCGAGCAGGCGGCTGATTCACGACTGCGCGGCAAGGCGGTGGCGGTGGGTGGCGAGAAGCGGGGCATCATCGCCTCGGCCAGCTACGAGGCTAGGAAGTTCGGCATCTTCACGCCCATGCCGACGATCCGGGCTAGAAAGCTGTGCCCCAAGCTCATCGTGTTGCCCGGCGACTTCGAGAAATACGAACGCTTCAGTCAGTGGATGTTCAGCTATGCCTATGACTTCACGCCCGACGTGGAGCAAAGTTCCATCGACGAGGGCTACTTCGATCTCACGGCGGTCAGAAAGCCGGCCGTCGAGGTGGCCACGAAGATCCGGGACGCCATCGGCCAGTCGTTGAAGATCAGCGTCAGCGAAGGCATCGGCGTAAACAAGTTGGTCAGCCAGATTGCGTCCAAGCTCAACAAACCGGCGGCGTTTACTCACATTCCCCCGGGCCACGAAACAACCTTCCTCCACCCACTGCCGAACAAGTGGCTGCCGGGGATCGGACCCAAGAACGCGGAACGGCTGAATGCGGCCGGTTTGGCCAAGATCGGCCAGATCGCCAGCACCCCACCAGACTTGCTCGAACTCTTGATGGGCCGGCAGGGCGTTGTGCTGCGCCAGTTCGCCAACGGCATCGACGAACGTCCGCTGGTGCCCGTCAGCACCCCCGCCAAGTCCTACGGCGAGCAGCACACCTTCGATGCCGACCAAACCGATGAGGAGTTCATTGAAGCGACGCTGAGGAGGATGGCGGACAACCTCATGGCCTCCATCCGGGCTGATGAAAAAACGGTCCGCACCCTCACCGTAAAGGTCCGCTACAACGACTTTGCGGAGGACCAGTGCGGGGAGAGTTTAGCCGAACCCACCGACCTCGAAACCGACCTCTACGGCAAGCTCCACACGTTGCTCCGGAAGGCGTGGAAGCGGCGGGTCAGCATCAGGATGGTTTCGTTGAAGCTGTCGAATGTTTACGATGGGCTGTTCCGCGCTGAACTGTCGTTGGACGGTGAAGCAAAACAGCAGGAAGCGCGGAGAAGATTGGCCGGCGCGGTGGATGAGCTGCGGCAGAAGAACGGCAAGGGGGTGATTCTCCGGGGCCACGACTTCGTTTTGAAAGGCGTGAAGGTTGCCGTTCCACTGCCCAAACTCCGACCCGCCATCAACATCGTCGTTCGCAAGCAGCCCGCCGTGGCCACTTATGTCCCGCTCAACGTCCACAGCCGCTACTCGTTTCTGGATTCAACGCTATCGCCCGTTGCCATCGTTTCATTGGCTAGGCAGCATCAACTGCCCGCCGTTGCTTTGACCGATCCGAACCTGCATGGCGCGGTGGAGTTTTTCTTGGAGGCGAAGAAAGCCGGGGTGAAGCCGCTGATTGGAGCGGAATTGAAGATCAACGGCCACCCGCTCTGTCTCTACGTGCAGAACTCGTCCGGCTACCACCACCTCTGCCGGCTGCTCTCGATGCCGAAGCCGCAGTTGGAGGGGACGACTGACGGATTGCTGGCGGTGGGTCGCGATGAGCGTTTTGCCAGCCGATTCCCCTCACGTTTCTACCGGGGAGTGGCCAGCAGCGATGAGCTAAAAAAAGGTTCCGCTGGTTCTCCGCTGGTCCTCCATCAACCCGTCCACTACGCC
>CAZQEW010000227.1:0-4128 GCA_964591495.1 uncultured Klebsiella sp. | reverse complement strand
CGGCCGCACGCCGACCATCAACAAGGACGCGGGCCGCGACCACTGGCCGCGCGTGGGCGGGGGCCTGCTGGCGGGCGGCGGCTTCCGCACGGGCCAGGTCATCGGCGCGACGGACCGGCTGGGCGGCGAGATTGCCGAGCGCGGTGTGCATTTCGGCGAAGTCTTTGCCAGCCTCTACCAACACCTCGGCCTCGACCCGCACGCCACGATGTTCACCGACCTCGCGGGCCGTCCGCATCCGCTGGTGGACTACCAGCACGAGGTGATGAAGGAGCTGGTTTGAGCTGGTCGGGCGTTGCCGGCCCAAAACGCATCTTGACCGTTCCCCGCCGCCCGTTAGCTTCACCTCCCGTCCGCCACACAACTTTATGAGCACTGAAAACACCTCCATTGGCTCCGGCGCGTCGCGTCGCGAGTTCCTCAAGTCCGCCACCGCCGCCACCGCTGCGGTCGCCGCCACCGGCATCCTGAAGACGCCGGTTTACGGCCAGAACCAGGCCCCGTCCGCGAACGTGGCCGGCGCGAACAGCCGCATCACCATCGGGCACATCGGCGTCGGTGGCCAGGGCATGGCGCACGTCAACCAGATGAAGCCCAAGCACGGGGACAACAACACCGCCTCCGTGGCCGTCTGCGACGTGTCGAAGTATCGCCAGGACTACGCGAAGGGCAAAATCCTGGAGAACAACGCCGGCGCCAAGGTGGACACCTACGGCGACTACCGGAAGCTCCTCGAGCGGAAGGACATTGACGCCATCGTCTGCGCCACCGTGGACCACTGGCACACGAAAATCTCCGTGGACGCCCTCAACGCCGGCAAGCACGTGTATGTCGAGAAGCCGATGACCCGCTACCTCAGCGAGGCCTTCGAGATTTACGACGCCGTCAAGAAGACCGGCAAGATCCTCCAGGTCGGCTCGCAGGGCTGCTCCGACCAGAAGTGGCACGAGGCCGCGCGGCTCGTGAAGTCCGGCAAGATCGGCCCCATCGTCATGTCGCAGGGCTCCTACATGCGCAACAGCCCCAAGGGCGAATGGAACTATGCCATCCAGAGCTGGTGCACCGATGCCGACACCGACTGGAAGCAATGGCTCGGCCCGGTCAAGAAGCAGATCCCCTTCAGCGCCGACCACTACTTCCGCTGGCGCAAGTATTACCCCTACTGCGCGGGCCTCTTGGGCGACCTCTTCCCGCACAAGCTCCACCCCTACATGCTCGCCACCGGCAACCCCGAGTTCCCGGCGCGCGTCGCCTGCGTGGGCAGCAAGAAGTTCCAGACCGACAAGAACACCCCCGGCACGCCCGAGCGCGATGTGCCCGAGATCGTCCAGCTCATCGCCGAGTTCCCCAGCGGCTACGTGATGCACATCACCAGCAGCACCGTGAACGAGATCGGCACCCAGGAAATGATCCGCGGCCACAAGGCCACGCTCACCATGGCCGGCAACAAGGTCGAGCTCGCCCCGAGCCGGCCCTTCACCGAGGAAATTGACCCCTACACCAGCCCGGCCTTCCCCGGCGAAAACCTCCCGAACCACCACAAGAACTGGTTCGACAGCATCCGCGCCAACAAGCAGCCCAACGCCGGCATTGACCTCGCCGTGCGCGTGCAGACCGTCATCTCCCTCGCCGAAATGTCCGAGCGCCTCAGCATCATGTGCTCCTTCGACGAGAAGACCCGCAAGATCACCGACGGCGCCGGCAAGGAAATCAAGCCCCTCACCTACGGCAGCCTCCCGCTGTCCTGAGGCTGCTTCCTGCTGATGAACTCCGAGCCGGGCTTCGTGGCACGCCGCGAAGCCCGGTTCGCTTTTGCCGACTGCGAACGGAGGGAGGGAGGGTTCGAGCAGTGGAGTAACACGCATTGCCAATGACCTTGGGCAGAAACAAAGGGTGCCCTTCGAAGCCTGCTCCCTTCGCGGAGCGAGGGGAGAAGGTGGCCGCAGGCCGGATGAGGGGAGCGGCCGCCAACGCCGGCGCGGCCAACCCCTCACTCCTTCCCCCACACTCATGACCACCGTCACCCTCGCCCGGCACGCGATGGCCACCCGCTTCGAGCTCGTGCTCCACGGCGGGGAGGCGACGGCGTTGCGCGCGGCCGGCGAGGAGGCGCTGGATGAAATCGCCCGGCTCGAGGACGAACTCAGTTACTTCCGCCCCACCAGCCAGATCTTCCGCCTGAACCAGACAGCGGCCGAACGTCCCGTCCGCGTTTCCCCGTGGCTCTTCCGCCTCCTGCTGCATGCCCGCCAGCTCGCCGCCGAAAGCGGCGGCACCTTTGACCCCACCGTGGCCCCGCTTATGCGCTGCTGGGGCTTCTACACCCGCGCCGGCCGCGTGCCCGAGCCGGACGCGCTGGCCGCCGCCCGGGCCTGCGTGGGCATGAACTTGG
Organism: uncultured Klebsiella sp.; assembly: GCA_964591495.1. Classification (GTDB taxonomy): domain Bacteria; phylum Verrucomicrobiota; class Verrucomicrobiia; order Limisphaerales; family SXTU01; genus SXTU01. The sequence goes on along the minus strand of CAZQEW010000227.1, from coordinate 1,736 downwards.
TTGAGTTGAACGAAGCCGAACACTCCGTCCGCTTCGCCCGCCCCGGCGTGCAGCTCGACCTCGGCTCCATCGGCAAGGGCTACGCCGTCGAGCGGGCGGGCGAACGGCTCCGCGAGGCCGGCGTCACGTGCGCCCTCCTGCACGGCGGCACCAGCACCGTGCTCGCCCTCGGCACGCCGCCCGATGCCCCGGCCTGGATCATTGCCCTCGATCCTCCTCCGCCGCCCGCCGCCTCCCCACCGCCGGCTGCCCTCCGCCCTCCGCCCCCCGCCCCCCCCCCGCCGGACCCCGCTGCCCCCTGGGCCACCGTCGCCCTGCGGGACGAATCCCTCTCCGTCTCCGCCGTCTGGGGCAAGTCCTTCACCGCCGCCGACCGCAGCTACGGCCACGTCATCGACCCCCGCACCGGCGCGCCCACGCAGGGCGCGCTCCTGGCCGCCGTGGTGCTCCCCAGCGCCACGGAGAGCGACGCCCTCTCCACCATGCTGCTCACGCGCGGCGCGGAAGGCCTCGCCGGCCTGCAAGCCCGGCGCCCGGGCCTGCGCGCCCTGGTGGCCGCCCCCGGGCCGGACCCGGAACACCCCCACGTCCACGCCGTCGGCTTCGCGCTGCGGCCGCGCTGACCGGCTGTGCGGGCGGACGCGGGGGATTTAGTTCGGCCCATGCCGGGCCTGGGTTAGCGCCAGGAACCGTAGATGTTGGGTGGGCCGTGGTCGGCGGCGGCCGGGATGTTGCAGGGGGCTGGTCGCCGGACTTTTCCCTTCCCATCAAGTCGCCCGCCGGTATCTTCTCGCGGTCGCTGCTGGCGCAGCGGGCCGATTTCTCCGTTTCCTCCCGGCAAAACCGGGCCGGGCCGGGGAGTCGGCACATGGATCAAGATCAGGATTACGAGCAAGAGTGACTGATGGACGCGGCGCACATACGCAATTTCAGCATCATCGCCCACATTGACCACGGGAAGACCACGTTGTCCGACCGGTTGCTGCACCGCACGGGCACGGTGGCCACGCGGGACATGGAGGATCAGCTCCTCGACGCGATGGACCTGGAGCGCGAGCGCGGCATCACGATCAAGGCGCACCCGGTCACGATGCTTTACGAGGCGAAGAGCGGGGAGACCTACGAGCTGAACCTCATTGATACGCCCGGCCACGTGGACTTCGCCTACGAGGTCTCGCGGTCGCTCTCGGCGTGCGAAGGGGCGCTGCTGATCGTGGACGCGGCGCAGGGCGTGGAGGCCCAGACGGTGGCCAACGTGCACCTGGCGATGAAGCAGGGGCTGGAGATCATCCCGGTGATCAACAAGATCGACCTGCCGCACGCCAACATCCCGCAGGCGCGGCAGCAGTTGGAGGACATCCTGGCCATCCCGGGGGACTCGGCGATCCTGGCCAGCGCGAAAGAAGGCATCGGGATCGAGGAAATCCTCGAGGCGATCGTGCACCGGATGCCGGCGCCCAAGCCGACCGGCGCGCCGTCCCTGCAGGGGCTGATCTTCGATTCGTTCTTCGACACCTACAAGGGCGTCGTGATCCTGGTGCGCGTGACCAACGGCGAGTTGAAGGCGGGCACGCAGGTGAAGCTGCTGCACTCGGGCAAGACGGTGGAGGTGAAGGAGGTGGGCTCGTTCAATCCCAAGCCTTACACCCGCGACAAGCTGACGGTGGGCGAGACGGGCTATTTCACGGCGAACATCAAGACGCCGCGCGAGGTGAAGGTGGGCGACACGATCACGG
>CAZQEW010000226.1:0-4148 GCA_964591495.1 uncultured Klebsiella sp. | reverse complement strand
ACACGAGCCCAAAGCGCGCACGCCGGTCGCGCGTTTCGAGCAGGCGGATGAGCTGTTCCTGATTGAGATGGTCGTATTTGGATCCCACGGCTGGCTAGCAGCCGCAGAAACGGAACCCTCAAGAGAAGGGGCGCGAACTCAACGCGCCCTGCCCCGAGGCACCACGAAGCGCCTACACAGAAGGGACACGCCAAGCCGCGCCCGATGGGGCGCGTGCTCGGTCGGTCTTCTGTGTGGGCTTGGAAAATTCGTGGTTTTCGGGGCAGCCCGTAGCCGAAGCTACGCAGAAAGGTTTTGTGAGTAGGTGTGTCTGGTCGTGTGTGTTTCTCTGAGCGCAAAAAGGATTACCGTCAATCCCGTGCCGCGACAAGGCTGGCGTTGGGCTTTCGACTCCTCACCGCTGAACCCGTGCCGACGACTTCCCGTCGCCGTCTGTGAGCATCGGAAACTCGGCGGTGCTTATCGCGAGCGCTTTTTGTTTGAACAATCACCCGCGAACTCCTATCTGTCACTCCACAGTGCGTCTTCTGCGAAACACTTTGCTCCTGCTGCTGGCGGCGGCTTGGCTGCCGCTGACTTCGCATTGCCGCCTGGAAAACCTGCCCAGCTTGGCGTTCCTCGAATGCGCTGACGACCGGGACTGCCATCAACGGACAGACTCGCCCGACGGAGGAGAGTGCTGCTCTTTTGAATCGGCCAGCTATTTCCTCCCCTCACACCAGCCAGATGTTTCCCCCGCGTTGATTCTCGCGCTGCCTCCTTTTGAATCGCCGATGGAGCTGGTGCGCGGGCTTCCAGCGCCGGTTTCAGTCGGAGTCCTGACGGCGGCCCCTCCGGACATTCCCGCTTCCTGGCAGTTTGCCTTCCGCACGGCCCTTCCTCCCCGTGCGCCTTCGTTTGCTTCCTAATTAGTCCTCGCTTCCGCTGAGGGCTGCTTTCCCGTTCATCCGGCGTGTTGTCGCGCCTGAGTTGGTCGTTCCCTGTTTGTGTTCTGTGGTTTGGAAAGTTCCGTGAGATTTTATGAAGCGTATTTTGATTGGCAAATGGCGTCCCCGATGCGCTGTGGTGGCGTCCCTGACCGTTCTGACCGTGCTCGCAGCGCATGCCCAAGAAGCTGCCCCGGCCCTCAAGCCCCAAACTCTGGAGGCACTGGTGGCCGAGGTGCTCGAAAAGAACCCTGAGCTAAAATTCTACGAGGCGGAGATAGCCGCCGCGAAGGGCGAGCAACGCACCGCCAAGGCGCTCGGCAACCCTGAACTGTCCGTCTCCGGCGGCCTCAAGCGCGCCAAGGACATCACTGGCAATGTGCTGGGCGAGGGCGGCGCGTGGACCGTCGCGCTGCAACAGCCCTTCGAGTGGCCGGGCCGGCTTGCACTCCGCAAGGCCATCGCCGACCGCCAGCTTGCCCTCGCCGAACTCGGCTTGGATAACTTCCGCGCCAGTCTCGCGGCCCGCGTCCGCACGTTGGCGTTCGGGGTCTTTGTCGCCCAGCAGCAGGCAGATGCCGCGAATGAGGTTGCCGTCCGGCTGCAAGCCCTCGCCGAGGTTGTGGTCCAGCGCGACCCCGCTGGCGTCACGCCCCGGCTGGAGCAACGCATCGTCGAGGCCACCGCCATCACCGCCCAGAAGCGCGCCGCTGACGCCCATGTCGCCGTGCGCAACGTGCTGATTGAACTCAACCAGCTTCGCGGCCAGCCGCTCGCCAGTCCGCTCCGCATCACGGACACACCGCTGAAGTTTGTCTCGCCCCCCGACCCCGAGCGACTGCTCTCCGCCGCCCGCACGAACAACTTCGAGCTGCGGCGGCGCGTCGCCGAGCTGGAGCAGCAGGGCTTCCGCGTGGACCTCGCGAAGAACGAGCGCTACCCCGCCGTCACCTTCGGCCCGTTCTTCAACTCGGAGAAATCCGGTGACTCCCAGACCATCGTCGGCTTCAACCTGTCCGTTCCGCTGCCGCTGTGGAACCGCAACACTGGCAGCATCGAGGCCGCACAAGCACGTCGCGAACAGGCGCAGACCGCGTTGGCCGTGGCGCAGCGCGAGGTTGAGCGCAAAGTCAGCGAGTCCTTCCTCCAATACTCCGCCCGCGTCCATGCACTGACCCGCTGGCGGCCCGACGCGGCGGAGGATTTCCGCGAGACTGCCGACCTCGCCGACCGGCACTACCGCCTCGGGGCCGTGCCGCTCGCCACCTACATCGAAATGCAGAAGCAATACCTCGAAGCCCTCGAAGCCCTGCTTGAAACCAAGCGTAGCGCCCTTGAGAGCGGCGAGCAATTGCACCTCCTCACCGGGCGCAGCCTCGACGCACACGCCGCAATCCAGCCACGGAAGGACTGAGCCATGAAAAGCATCGCCCTGCTTTTTCTGCTGATGGCTTCTGCCTGTCTCTCAGGCTGCCGCGATGACGAAGCGAAAACTTCCGCCGGAGAAGCAGCTCACAAAGACGAAGGCGGCATCACTTTCAAGGCCAAGGAAGGCTTGTCCGTCCCCGAGGACATTGCCCGCCACATCGGCCTGAAGCTGGCGGACGTGACCGAACGCAAGATCAACGGCCAGCTTGTCTTCACCGCGCAAGTGTATGGCGAGACCGGCCCGCAAGCCCGGCGCGTCACGCCTGCAAGCGCGTGGATGGACCCGGCCCTTGCCATGTCCATCCCCAGCGGGACGGACATCGTCGCCACCACCTCCGAAACCAACTCCCTCACGGGCGTTGTGACCCGCCTCGTCCCCGCTGTCAGCACCAACAGTCCCGCTGAAGTCCTGCTCGAACTCCACGCCGAGCCGGGCAAGCTCAAGGTCGGAGACTTTGTGCGCGTCACCATCGCCACGACCGGCCAGACCGCCGTGGTGGTGGTGCCTCGCACCGCCGTGCTGCGCACCCCGGAGGGACATTTCGTTTATGTGGCCAACGGCAAGCACCTCATCCGCGCCGCTGTGAAGATGGGCGGTGAACAGGATGGCTTCGTGGAAATCATGAGTGGCCTGCTCGCCGGTGACAAAATCGCCGTGGCCGGTGTGCCGATGCTGCGGTCCGCCGAATTGCACATTGTCCTTGGCGGCGATGCCTGCTGCCGCCCTCACTGACCCATCCTCGGCTACCGCCCCAAACCCATACTCCACCCCGCCTGAGCTTGTGAACTCCTTCCAAGATTATCTCACCCAAGGCCATGCCTGGTTGTTCATCCCGACGGCCGTCCTGCTCGGTGCGCTGCATGGCTTGGAGCCGGGGCACAGCAAAACGGTCATGGCCGCGTTCATCATTTCCATCCGGGGCACGGTGCGGCAGGCCGTGTTGCTGGGCCTGTCCGCCACGCTGTCGCACACGGTCATCATCTGGCTGCTGGCGTTCCTCGGATTGCACTATGCGGGGAGCTTCACCGTCGAGGAGACGGAGCCGTATTTCGCGCTCGCCACCGGAATCATCATCATGGTGATGGCTGGCTGGATGTTCTGGCGCATTCGTCGCGAACAACGCTCACTGACACGCGAGAACGCCCAATCGCACGATGCCTCCGTTCACGGGCCACACGGCGGCACGCTCCTCAAGCTGGACAATGGGGACGTGGAAATCGCCGTATTCGAGGACGGCGTGCCGCCGCACTTCGAGCTGCACTTCCGCGACGGCATGGGAAAGCCCGTGGCTCCCCCAGCGGCGGAAGCCGTCGCGCTCGTGACCACGCGACCAGCCGGAGCAACGCAAACCTTCGCCTTCGTGAGACGCGACAACTTCATTGCGTCCACCACGGACATTCCTGAGCCGCATGAGTTCGCCGTGGAACTCCGCCTGCCCAGTGGAAGCGGAACGCAAACCCTGCAAGCACAGTTCACCGAGGAGCACCATCACGGTCACGCCCACAGCCATGCCCACGCCCACAGCCACGGGCCGGGGCACGAGCATGACCACGGCGACGATGACGCCCACGCCCGTGCCCACGCCGCCGACTTGGCGCAGCGTTTTGCCAACCGCCGCGTCACGACATGGCAAATTGTCCTGTTCGGCCTGACGGGCGGCCTGCTGCCTTGTCCCGCAGCCTTTGCGGTCCTGCTGGTCTGTCTCCAGTTGAAGGAGTTCACCCTCGGATTCGCCATAGTCCTCGCGTTCAGCCTCGGGCTGGCATTGACGCTCGTTTCTGTCGGCACGCTGG
>CAZQEW010000225.1:0-4216 GCA_964591495.1 uncultured Klebsiella sp. | reverse complement strand
TCCGGCAGTTGCTCACGCACACGTCGGGATTGCGGCCCGACATCAGCCTCAAGCCGGACTGGAACGGCTACGATGCGGCCATCCGGCTCGCGTGCGAGGAGAAGCTCTCCGCGCCGCCGGGCACCAAAATCATCTACAGCGACACTGGCCTCTACCTCATCGGCGAAATCGTCCGGCGCGTTAGCGGGCAGCCGCTCGATCAGTTCGTGCAGCGCGAAGTCTTCGGCCCGCTGCGCATGGACGACACCGGATTCAATCCGCCACGCAGCAAGCTCGCGCGCATCGCTCCCACGGAGGTCGAGAACGGCCAGCCCGTGCGCGGCGTCGTGCATGACCCACGTGCGCGGCGCATGGGCGGCGTGGCGGGACACGCGGGGCTTTTCACCACGGCGCACGACCTCGCGCTCTTCGCCCGCATGATGCTCAACGAAGGTGAGCTTTACGGTGTGCGCGTCTTCAAGCCCGAGACCGTGCGTCTCTGGACCTCGGTGCAGACGCCGCCGGAGGTCGCGGGCCGGCGCGGGCTGGGCTGGGACATCGACACGAGCTACAGCGGCCCGCGCGGCAAGCTCTTCCCCATCGGCTCCTACGGCCACACGGGCTGGACGGGCACCAGCATCTGGATTGACCCGTTTTCGAAGACGTTCCTGATTTTCCTCTCGAACCGGAACCACCCGACTGAAGCCGGCAGCGTCGTCGCGCTCCGTTCCAAGCTCGGCACGCTCGCGGCAGAGGCGGTGCGGAACTTCAACTTCGCCTACGTGCCCGGCGCGCTGGCTCCGCGCGAGGACGCCGCGACGTCTGGCCGCTTGCGCCCGAGTGCCGCTCCCGTGGATACCGCCGTGCCCGTGCTCAACGGCATTGATGTGCTGGCGAAGAACAAGTTCGCCCAACTCAAAGGCCTCAAGCTCGGCCTCATCACCAACCACACCGGCCAGGACCGCGCGCGCAACGCGACGATTGACCTGCTGCACAAAGCTCCCGGCGTCTCGCTCGTCGCGCTGTTCAGCCCGGAACACGGCATCCGCGGCGCGCTCGACGACAAGGTCTCCGACTCGAAGGACGAGCAGACGGGCCTGCCGGTCTTCAGCCTCTACGGCGTCCGCCGCACGCCCGCGTCCGAGCAGCTCGCAGGGCTGGACGCGCTCGTGTTCGACATCCAGGACATCGGCTGCCGCTTCTACACGTATCCGGCCACGCTGATTAACTGCCTGGAAGCGGCGGCGAAGGCGAAGAAGAAGTTCATCGTGCTCGACCGCGCGAATCCCATCGGCGGCAACGCGGTGGAAGGCCCGTTGCTCGTCGGCACGAACTCGTTCGTCGCGTGGCACAAGGTGCCGTTGCGCCACGGGATGACGCTCGGCGAAGTCGCGCGGATGGTGAACGCGGAGCGCGGCTTCGGCGCGGACCTGACGGTGATTCCGGTCGAGGGCTGGTCGCGCAGCCAGTGGTTCGATGAGTTCGGCCAGCCGTGGACGAACCCGTCGCCGAACATGCGGAGCCTCGCGGCGGCGGCGCTTTATCCCGGCGTCGGCTTGCTGGAACAGGCCATCTGCGTCGGACGCGGGACGGACACGCCGTTCGAGGTGGTGGGCGCGCCGTATGTGACCAACGACGTGCGCTTCGCTGCCGAGCTGAACCGCGCGGGCCTGCCGGGCGTGCGCTTCCACGCGGTGCGCTTTACGCCGACCTACAGCACGTTCAAGGACAAGCCCTGCGGCGGCGTGCGCATCGTGCTGACGGACCGCGACGCGTTCAACGCCGTGGACGTGGGGCTGACCATCGCGACCACGATGCAGCGGCTCTACGGGACGAATTTCGCGGCGGACAAGATGCAGGTGCTCCTGCGCGAGCCGACGGTCTTGGCGGGCATCAAGGCAGGGAAATCACCAGCCGAGTTGAAAGCCGGCTGGGCGGCGGACTTGGAATCCTTTCGGAAACGCCGCGAGCCGTTTCTGCTGTATCGGTGAGGTAGCCCGATGCTCATGAAGTTTCCGCCCCAGCTCCCGTCAGTAACCCCGACAGTCAGCAACCCGTCCTCCCCCACATGAAGAATGCGTTTTTACTAGCCACCCTCGCCGCCACCGCGCTCGTGACCACTGCCGCCGACTGGCCGCAATGGCGCGGTGCGGATCGCACCGACATTTCCAAAGAGTCTGGCCTGCTCAAGAGCTGGCCGGAGGGCGGTCCGAAGCTGGCGTGGATCAACAAGGATGTGGGCTTGGGCTACTCCGGTTACGCCATCGCGAACGGGAAGCTCTTCACGATGGGACTGCGTGGCGAAAACGAACTGCTCATTGCCGTGGATGTGAAGACCGGCAAGGAACTATGGGCCACGCCCGTGGGTCCGATTTACAAGAACGGCTGGGGCGACGGCCCGCGCTCTTCACCCACGGTGGACGGCGACCTCGTGTTCGCGCTGGCGGGCAACGGCCAGCTCCTGGCCGCGAAGGCCGCCGACGGCAAGGAGGTCTGGAAGGCCACGCTGCGGGACTTTGGCGGCAAGACGCCCGGCTGGGGCTATTGCGAGTCCGTGCTGGTAGATGAAGGCAAGGTCATCTGCACGCCCGGCGGAAGCCAGGGCACGCTGCTCGCGCTGGACAAGGCCACCGGGAAAAAGGTCTGGCAGACCGCCGACTGGACCGATGGCGCGCATTACTCGTCCCCCATCATCGTCACGCACAACGGCGCGCGGCAATACATCCAGCTCACCTCGCAGAACGTCGCAGGGGTCGAGGCTAAAACCGGCAAAGTGCTGTGGAAGTCCGAGTGGCCCGGCAAGACCGCCGTCATCCCCACGCCCATCTTCAAGGACGGCCACGTTTACATCACGTCCGGCTACGGCGTCGGCTGCAAGCTGGTGAAGGTCGCCGCCGGCAACCAGGTCAGCGACGTTTACTTCAACCAGAACATGATCAACCACCATGGCGGCGTGATCCTGGTGGGCGACAAGCTCTACGGCCATTCCGACAAGGGCGGCTGGACCTGTCAGGACTTCCTGACCGGCGAGGTGAAGTGGACTTCCAACAACCTGAAGAAGGGTGCCATCCATTGTGCGGACGGAATGTTCTACTGCCTTGAGGAAGGCAGCGGCACCGTCGCGCTCGTGGAAGTTTCCGACAAGGGCTGGAACGAAAAGGGCCGCTTCAAGCTCACGCCCCAGACCGAGCAGCGCAATCCCAAGGGCAAGATCTGGACGCACCCGGTTGTCAGCGACGGCAAGCTTTACCTGCGCGACCAGGAGCTGCTGTTCTGCTTCGACGTGAAGGCCAAGTGAGCGCCCCCAAGCCACTCGGACAAGTTGCCTCACTGCACCTGCATCCGGCCAAGGGCGGGGAGTCCCTCACCGCCGTCGAGAGCATCCACGTCGTGGCCGGCAAGGGCATCGAAGGCAACCCGCGCTACTTCAAGCGCGGCAGCCGCCGGCAGGTGACCCTGATCGAGCGCGAGCAGATCGCGGAGCACGCGCAAGCCCTCGGAGCCCTGGAATTCGCCCCCGGCGCAGTGCGCTCGAACATTGAGACGACCGGCATTGATCTGATCGCCCTGATTGGCCAGCAGGTCTCCGTGGGCGAGGCGGTGCTGGACTTCTACGCCCCCCGCACGCCGTGCGAGAAGATGAACGCCCTGTGCCCCGGCCTGCGCGAGCGGATGGAGGACAACCGACAGGGAGTGCTCGCCCAAGTGGTGCGCTCTGGAACCATCCGGGTTGGCGATCAGATCCGGCTCGCGAAGGCTGATGCCGCCGGCCGGGCCGCCTGATTAAGCGCTTGGCTGCCGCCGGCGCATTGCTACGTTGCGGGCATGAAACTTCAACCCCTCTTCGCCCTCGCCTTCGCCCTGTCCCTCGCCGCCTGCACGGACGAACCCAAGCCCAAGGCCGAGCCGAAAAAGGAGCAGAAGCTGGGCGAAAACCCCGTGGCCGCGCCGCTGGACTACATCGCCGCCGTGGGCAAGGCGCAAAAGGCCACGCTCGGCCGGCTGGAGCAGGCCAAGCTCATTGACGCCATCCAGAAGTTCGAAGCCAGCGAGAGCCGGCCACCAAAAGACCTCAACGAACTGGTCCCCAACTTCCTGCCCGCGCTCCCGCCCGCGCCCGCCGGCATGAAGCTCGAATACAAGGCGGCCGACGGCTCGTTCCTGTTCGTGCCCGTCGCGCCCGCGCCGGCCAAGAAGTAGCCAACTGGAATCAGGGTTTATCCGGCTGCGGCCGGAT
>CAZQEW010000224.1:0-4229 GCA_964591495.1 uncultured Klebsiella sp. | reverse complement strand
TTTAAGATCAGCGAGGTGGAAGTGATGTCGGCACCACAGGCAAAGTGAGCCACAAGAACCGGAACACGATCGTGAAAATCATCATTTCAATCATCACTCTGCCGCAAAAAGTTGGATTTAGGTCCATGCCCCCCCTTTTCCCCACCAAACTCACCGTCATCACTGCCGTCGCCCTTGCCACTGTTTCTAGTCCCGGCGTGAGCGGCGCGGAGAAGCGGACGACGGTGGCCGGGAAATTGGATTGGAACCAATGGCGTGGGCCCGATCGCAACGGTGTCGTGTCGCACAGCCCTAAGCTCGCTGACGCGTGGGGTCCGGAGGGCCCGGTGCTGGTATGGAAGAGCGCGGACAAGATCTTGGGCGGGCCCACAAAAGGTGGCTCGTTCTCAAACTACGGCAGCCCGGTGGTGGCCGAGGGCAAAGTTTACTTGTATGTGCATGATCAGGCCGCCGCCGCCGACCTAGTCTTCTGCCTCGACGCGAACACCGGCAAGACGGTGTGGAAGGCCAGTTACGCCGGTCGCCCAAACGGCGGTTGCAGCAGCACGCCGTATGTGGGCGACGGCAAGGTCTTCGTGGTCGGCTCCAATGGCATGTATTGCATGAGCGCCGAGACCGGCAAGGAGGTGTGGAAGACCCCGAGCATCTGTTTGGCCAGAAAGGGCGACGGGTTGGCTAACCAAGCCAGCCGTTTGGACGAAGAAGCCGACGGCACAGGAGGCGACGGAATCAACACTTCGCCGGCTATTGTCGATGGCGTGCTCGTGGTCATGGCCGGCAGCGGGAAACATCTCAACCCGGGCGTCAACGATCCGAGCAAGGAGAGCGGTGTGCTCAAGGGCTTCGACCCCGCCACCGGCAAGGAACTCTGGGCCTGCCCGCAGGCCACGTCTGATCCCAACCGGAACGGCAACAAATCCTCCTCAGTCGCCGTGTGGAATACGGACAAAGGCCCGAGACTCATCACGCAGACGGGCAAATTGACCTGCGTGAATCCGAAGGACGGCAGCGTGATCTGGGAGGACTATCGTCAGCAAACGAGCCCCGGAACACCGGCCATCGTTGGCGATGTGTGCATCACCGCAGGCAACGTGAGTGGCTACCGATTGCAGCCGGACAAGGCGGAGGAATTGTTTATTAAGTTCACAGGTGATCGTGTCGGCAGCTATCTCCTGCATGACGGCCATGTGTTCGGCGACTTTGGCGGAACCTACCGCTGCCTCGACCTCACCGGGAAGGTCCTCTGGCAGAAGTCCTCTGGCTCCGGGACCTCGTCGCCCGTCCTCGCCGATGGCAAGGTCTTCCACATCGTCAGCAGCAAGGACGATAGCGCTTCGAAGCTGGCAATGTTCAGCGCCACTCCAACCATGCCGGCGACCTTCTTCTCCGTCAGCGTTCCCGCGATGCGCTTCACCTCACCCGCTATTTGCGACGGCAGGCTGTTCATCCGGCTCGAGGATGGCGTGGCCTGCTACGACCTGACCAAGGAGCCTGCCCGTTTGGCAAACGCCACCGCCGCCCCGGCTCCCGCTTCCAGATCAACCGGCCTGATCTCCTTCGTGGACATCTCTCCCTCCTATTGGGTGCAGCGAAAACAGATCAAAGATCAGGTCTGGCCCCCCGAGAAAGAGGCGGAAGCAGCGGCGTTGGACTGGGCCGTGAACAAGCCGCTCGACGCCGAGGGATGGATTGACTTCGTCGAAGTGCAGGACGCCCGCGGCCTGCCGGTTCGCGATGTGGTGGCTTATGCGCGCGTCGTGCTCGAGGCCGAAGCGCCGGGCAGACTCGCTCTCTCGCTGTCCGTCCCAAAAGTTCCCGCCACCCCGCACGGAATCGCCGCCTGGGTCAATGGCACGAATGTGTTGCGGCATGACGTGGCCCACGGGCTTGTCAAAGAGCACGAGGAACTCACCGTAAATCTGGTCGCCGGGAAAAACACCCTGCTCATCCGGGCGAACACTGCCGGACCCAAGGACTGGAAACTGCGAGTGCAGGCCAAGGCGCTCGCGGGCCTCACGGTCAAGCAGGTCGAAGCAGCCCCGGCCGGCAAGAAATAGAACTGTGAGCCAGACCATTCCAAACACCACGATTCGAATCGGCTCGTTCGACACGGCGCTCGACGCTCAATGCAACCCTCTGCCAATTTAAGTTTCGTGGGCTCCACCGTCCCACTCCTCACCGCCCTGCTGCTCGCCGTCTTTTGCACTGCTTCGAGCCACGCCGCCCAGCTCCTCGCCGGCGTCGCGAAGGTGGACATCACGGACCGCGCGGCGGGGCCGGTGAATGACCCTTCCTACGTGAAGGCGCTAGTGCTCAAGGACGGCTCCACCACCGTCGTGCTGGTCACGGTGGACGCGGTGGCCATCGGCGGCATCGGGCGCATCAAGGATGATTACCTCGGCAAGGTGCGCGCGGAGTTGCAGCGGGAGCTGGGCATCCCGCCCGCGAGCGTGCTCGTCAACGCCAGCCATTGTCACAGCGTCGTGCGCGCGGACACCGACGCGCTCACAGTGCAGGCCGTGAAGGAGGCGGCGAAGAATCTGGTGCCCGTGCGCGCCGGGGCCGGTCGCGGGCGCGAGGACCGCATCATGGAGAACCGCCGGCTCAAGCTGAAGGACGGCAGCGAGCTGGACCTACGCCGCGCTTACGCGACGCCGCGCGACGAGGACGTCGTGGGTGTTGGCCCCGTGGACGCAGAGATTGGCTTGCTGCGCCTCGACCGCGTGGATGGCCGGCCTTTCGCGCTGGTTTACAACTTTGCCTGTCATCCCATCCACGGGGTGCCGGCGGGCGGGAACACGGCGGATTTCCCCGGCTTCGCGTCCAAGGTCATCGAGGAGAATTTCGGCGAGGGCGTGATGGCGTTCTTCGTGCAAGGCTGCGCGGGCGACATCAACCCGTCGCTCTACAAGGCCACGCAGCATCCGCACGACGCGGAGGCTTACGGCAATCTGCTCGGCTTGAGCGCGCTGCGGGCGGCGCGCGGCATTAAGACCGCCGAGGCCAGCGCGCTGCGCGTCGTGCGCGAGGCGGTGTCGCTGCCGCGCGCGGCGGATTATGAGAAGCGCATCGCAGCCATCGAGACGGAGCAGGCGCGGCTGTTGAAGTCGTTTCGCGGCACGAGCCTGAACTTCAAGGCGTTCCTCCCGCTGTTCCTCCAGCACAAGCTCTCGCCCGATTTCCCCAGCTATCACAACTACGGCTACCTCCACGAAAAGGCTCAAGGCCGCGACGCCTTGGCGAAGCTCGACGCGGAGAACCGCGCGAACATCGAGGCTTACCTGCAAAACATCCAGGCGATGGAGCGGCTGCAGCATTTGCAGGTGAACCTCGCGCTGCTCAAGATGCATCAGGCCAAAGCCGTCGCCGCCGGGAACGCCGCGCTGGAGACCGAGATGTCCGGCCTGCGCGTGGGCGATTTCGTGCTGGTGACGTTCCCCGGCGAGCTGACGGTGGAGCTGGGCCTCGCGGTGAAGAAGCGTGCGGCGGGGAAGTTCACCTTCGTGGCCGGCTACACCAACGGCTACCTCTTCTACCTGCCCACCGAGGCGCAGCGCGGGAACAAGGGTTACGCGCAGGAAGATTGCGACTGCCAGGTGGCGCCCGAGTGGCGGAAGATTTTTGACGAGCGAACGGATGCGGTGTTGAAGCGGCTAAACGCGCCGTGAGTTGAATCCCTTGCGAAAGCACGCCACCATTAAACGCGACGACACGCCATGAACGACGACCTCAACGACCTTTACCAGCAAGTCATCCTGGAGCACGCGAAAAGCCCGCGGAACTTCAAGGTGCTGCCCGACGCCAACCGCGTCGCCCACGGCACCAACCCCCTATGCGGCGACAACTACACCGTCTATCTCGTCATGGACGGCGACGTGGTGCGAGACGCGAGCTTCCAAGGCTCCGGCTGCGCCATCTCAAAGGCGTCGGCGTCGCTGCTCACCAGCACCATCAAGGGCAAGACGCGCGCGGACGTGGAGGCGCTCTTCGGCCGGGTGCACGACATGGTCACCACCGGCCACGCGGACGACAGCATGGGCAAGCTCGCGGCGTTCGCGGGCGTGCACAAGTTCCCGGCGCGCGTGAAGTGCGCCATCCTCTCCTGGCACGCGGCCAAGGCGGCGGTGGAAGGTGGCGGGACGGTGAGCACCGAGGGCGATGAGCCGAAGGCGGGATGAGTTTTAGCCACAGATGAAACACAGATTGAACACAGATACAGAATCGGATTG
>CAZQEW010000223.1:1697-4287 GCA_964591495.1 uncultured Klebsiella sp. | reverse complement strand
CCCAGAGCACCTGCTCCAGATGCTCGCGCACTGGCTCAACGGTGATGCGGTTCACGATTTCGCTGGCGAAGGCGTGCATAGGAGTGGAAAAGCTACTTCGCTGCGGACATCAGCGGATTCCACACGCGCTGGAAGCCCAGCCCTTCAAAGTCCTTCACGTTCACCGTGGCGAAGTCCGTGACGCCTTGCGCGGTCATGGTGAGCGCGGTGCGGGCGTCGTAGAGGCGACGGAAGGCGAAGTCCTTGCGACGGGCCAGTTGCCAGAGCGCGTCGTGCAGAGGTCGGCTTTCGAGCGGGAAACCGATGAGCCGCCAGCGCGGATGGCTGCGGTAGGTTTGGATGACTTCGACGGCTTCGTCAGCGGAGAGCGGTGCCTTCAGCGCGGAGGGGTTGCGGAGCAGGCCGTAGAGTTCAGCCAGCACGAGCTCGGAGATGGCAACATTTTCCTCGTTCAGAAGCGAACTCATCCAAGCATACGCCGCCGTATGATGAGGCGATGCCTGATTGTAGGCATACATCAGGAGGTTGGTGTCCACCGATATCATCTGGGTCCTCGCTTAGGCTTGGCGGTGTGCATGAGTTCGGCGGTGGGGAGCTGGGCCTCGTGCTTGAGTTCCGCGTCGCTCAAGCCCTTCCAGCCGAGATTTCGCGGCTTCGGGAGCTGCCACTCCTTCGCAGGGCTGGGTTCCTGGGCATACACGCTCAAAATGTATTCCAGCCCGCGCCGGGAGAGCTCGGCGAAGGAGATTTCGCGGCTCTCGCAGACCTTGCGGGCGCGGGCGTAAACGTCGTCGGGCAGTTGGATTTGGGTTCTTGTCATGCCGTCAGATTGCCATCACTGGGTTTGGAGTCAATTCGCCTCACTTCTTCTCAATCAGCTCCTCCAGCCGCGCCCAGAGCACCTGTTCCAGATGCTCGCGCACCGGTTCGACGGTGATGCGGTTCACGATTTCGCTGGCGAAGGCGTGCGTGAGCAGGCGGCGGGCGTCCACCTCGCCGATGCCGCGCGTGCGGCAGTAGAAGAGCGCCTCGTCGTTCATCTGGCCCACGGTCGCGCCGTGCGTGCATTTGACGTCGTCGGCGAGGATTTCGAGCTGCGGCTTGGCGTTCACCGTCGCGGTGTCGGTGAGCAGGAGGTTGCGGCTGGTCTGCTTGGCGTCGGTCTTCTGCGCGTCCTTGCGGACGAAGATTTTGCCGTTGAACACGCCGCGCGAATGGCCCCCGAGGATGCCGTGATAATACTCGTGGCTGCCACAGTGCGGCTGGGCGTGGTCGGCGACGGTGTGGTGGTCCACGAGCTGTTTGCCGCCGACGGCGTAGAGGCCGTTCATCACGCAATCCACGCCTTGGCCGGTCATGACGAGGTTGATGTTGTGCCGCGCCAGGCGCGCGCCGGTGCTGATGCTGTGCGAAAGGAACCGGCTGTCGCGCGCGAGCGTGGCCTGCACGGTGGCGATGTGAAACGTCTCCAGGTTCTCCTCCTGAAACTTCGCATGCTCAATGTTCGCACCCTCGCCAACGGAAATCTCCGTGACGGCATTGGTGAAGTGCGCCGCGCCGCCGAGGCTGACGTAGTGCTCGACGATTTTTGCCGAGCTGTTCGCCCCGGCGACGATGAGATTGCGCGGCTGCGTGGTATTCGCCGCATCGCCGGGCGTGCTGACAAAGAGCAGATGAACCGGCGCGGCCGCGACGGCATTCGG
Source organism: uncultured Klebsiella sp. (assembly GCA_964591495.1). Taxonomy (GTDB): domain Bacteria; phylum Verrucomicrobiota; class Verrucomicrobiia; order Limisphaerales; family SXTU01; genus SXTU01. The sequence goes on along the minus strand of CAZQEW010000223.1, from coordinate 2,584 downwards.
CGCGAGCGCGATGAACGCGCCGTCGACAATGAATGCGGTGTTCAATGCGGAGAAGCCGCTGCCGTCCACGCTGGCGTGGTGGGCGAGGTGAGCCTGGACAAGCTTGTCACCGCTCCCGATGGCGGCGGCGAGATTCGTGATGGTCACGCCCTTCTGCGGCGCGGGGAGCGTCGAGAGCGCGGGGGCGAAGTGGCCATTTACGAAGACGAGGCGCGACCCGGTCCAGCCGGGGAAGGCGAAGGGCGCGAGCTGCTGCGCGGTCACGCTGGTGTCAGCGGAGGCGGCGGGCTTGAAGGCGAGCTTCGTGACCGGCGCGACGTTGCAGTAAATCCAGTCCTCGAGCTTCGTGGTGGGGAAGCCGAGTTCCGTGAAGTGGGTGACGCCGTTGCGTCGCAGCGTGCGGAGCCATTCCGGGCCGAGCGCGGAGTTGGCGAATGCCTCGGCCGCGGCGAGATGCGCAGTCGGTTCGCCGGCAGGTTTTGATTTCGTCGTGGTCATCGTGAGCTCCGGTTACTTGCCGTTCTTGCCGATGAGCCAGTCGTAGCCCTTTTCCTCCAGCTCCAGGGCTAGGTCTTTGCCGCCGGACTTGATGATCTGGCCGTTCCAGAGCACGTGAACGAAGTCGGGCACAATGTAGTTCAGCAGGCGCTGGTAGTGGGTGATGACGATGGCGGCGTTGTCGGGGCGTTTCAGCTTGTTCACGCCCTCGGCCACGATGCGCAACGCGTCGATGTCGAGGCCGGAGTCGGTCTCGTCGAGGACGGCGAGCTTCGGGTCGAGCACGGCCATCTGGAAGATTTCGTTGCGCTTCTTTTCGCCGCCGGAGAAGCCTTCGTTGACGGAGCGCTTGAGCATGCCCTCGGGGAGTTCGAGGAGCTTCATCTTCT
>CAZQEW010000223.1:0-1670 GCA_964591495.1 uncultured Klebsiella sp. | reverse complement strand
GTTCACGCCGGGAATCTCCACGGGATACTGGAAGGCGAGGAACAGGCCCTCACGCGCGCGGTCCTCGGGCGGCAGCTCAATCAAATCCTTGCCGTCGTAGGTCACGGAGCCGCCAGTCACGTCGTAGCCTTTGCGGCCGGCGAGCACGTAGCCGAGCGTGCTCTTGCCGGAACCGTTCGGTCCCATGATGGCATGGACTTCGCCGGGGCGGACCGTGAGGTTGATGCCCTTGAGGATTTGCTTGCCGTTGATACCGGCGCTGAGGTTCTTGATTTCGATGAGGGGTTGTTTCATTCGGAAAGTGTTCAGTAATCAGTGTTCAGAGGTTTGACACGAATTTCACCAATTCCCACGAATTGGATTTGTGTTAATCCGTGCAATTCGTGTCTTTATCCGACGCTGCCATCCAGGCTCACCCCCAGCAGCTTTTGCGCTTCGACGGCGAACTCCATCGGGAGCTCGCGGAAGACTTCCTTGCAGAAGCCGTTTACAATCATGTTCACGGCGTCTTGCGTCTCAAGGCCGCGCTGGTTCAGGTAAAAAATCTGGTCCTCGCCAATCTTCGACGTGCTGGCCTCGTGCTCGACCTGTGCGGTCGGGTTCTGCACGTCAATGTAGGGGAAGGTATGCGCGCCGCACTTGTCACCGAGCAGGAGCGAATCGCACTGGGAGAAGTTGCGGGCGTTCGTTGCGCCTTTCATCACCTTCACCTGGCCGCGATAGCTGTTCTGGCCGCGCCCGGCGCTAATGCCCTTGCTCACGATGGTGCTGCGGGTGTTCTTGCCGATGTGAATCATCTTCGTGCCGGTGTCGGCCTGCTGCATGTGGTTCGTCAGCGCGACAGAATAGAACTCACCTTGTGAATTATCGCCCTGCAAGACGCAGCTCGGATACTTCCAAGTGATGGCCGAGCCGGTCTCGACCTGCGTCCAGGAAATCTTCGAGTTCGTGCCTTTGCAGAGGCCGCGTTTGGTGACGAAGTTGTAAATGCCACCCTTGCCTTCCTTGTCGCCGGGATACCAGTTCTGGACGGTGCTGTATTTGATTTGCGCGTTGTCGAGCGCGATAAGTTCCACGACGGCGGCGTGAAGCTGGTTTTCGTCGCGCATCGGCGCGGTGCAGCCTTCGAGGTAACTCACGTAAGCGCCCTCGTCCGCGACGATGAGCGTGCGCTCGAACTGGCCGGTGTTCGCGGCCTCAATGCGGAAGTAGGTGGACAGCTCCATCGGGCAGCGGACGCCCTTGGGGATGTAGCAGAAGGAGCCGTCGGTGAAGACGGCGGAATTCAGCGCAGCGTAGGAGTTGTCCGTGTGCGGCACGACGGAGCCGAGATACTTCTGCACGAGGTCGGGATGCTCCTTCACCGCCTCGGAGAAGGAGCAGAAGATGATGCCCTGCTTCGCGAGCTCGCCCTTGAAGGTGGTCGCGACGGACACGCTGTCCACCACCGCGTCCACGGCCACGCCGGTGAGGCGCTTCTGTTCGTTCAGCGAAATGCCGAGCTTGTCAAAGGTCTTGCGCAACTCGGGGTCAACCTCGTCGAGCGAGTTGAGCTTCTTCTTCTGCTTGGGCGCGGAATAGTAGCTGATGGCCTGGTAATCCGGTTGCGCGTAGGTGACGTTTGGCCACTTCGGCTCGGTCATCGTCTGCCAGTGGCGAAAGGCCTTGAG
>CAZQEW010000222.1:0-4352 GCA_964591495.1 uncultured Klebsiella sp. | reverse complement strand
GCCGGCTCGCAATTTTACTGTGCGCCATGCCTGCGTCCACAGCTTCGCCGTGTCCGGCCACTTCCATTATCGGGAAATACTGACATGAAGATCATCGCCCGCCTTCTGCTTGCGGCTTGCTTGTTTTCCCTTGTGCCGCCCGCCACCGCCGCGCCGCGCCCGCCCAATGTCATCGTCATCTTCTGCGACGACCTCGGTTACGCGGACATCGGGCCGTTTGGCTGCCAGGCTTACACCACGCCGCACCTCGACCGCATGGCCAAGGAAGGCCGCAAGTTCACCAACTTCCACGTTTCGCAGGCCGTCTGCTCCGCGTCGCGCACCGCGCTGCTCACGGGCTGTTACAACAACCGCGTGGGCATCCACGGCGCGCTCGGGCCGGGCTCGCGTATCGGCATCCACGCGAACGAGATGACGATGGCCGAGGTGTTCAAGCAAAAGGGCTATGCGACGGGCATGGCGGGCAAATGGCATCTGGGCCATCACCCGCAATTCCTCCCCACGCGCCACGGCTTCGACGAATACTTCGGCCTGCCCTACTCCAACGACATGTGGCCGCACCATCCCGAGGCCAAGAAGGGCACCTACCCGCCGCTGCCGCTCATCGATGGTGACAAGGTCATCGATGCCGAGGTCACGCCCGACGAGCAGCCGAACCTCACCACCTGGTATGCCGAGCGCGCGGTGAAGTTCATCGAGCGGAACAAGGACCGGCCGTTCTTCTTTTACCTCGCGCACAACATGCCGCACGTCCCGCTGTTCGTGAGCGACAAGTTCAAGGGCAAGTCCGGCGCGGGGCTTTACGGCGATGTGATTCAGGAGATTGACTGGTCGGTCGGGCAAGTTTTCGCGGCGCTCCAGAAGCACCAGCTCGATGACCACACGCTCGTCGTCTTCACCAGCGACAACGGTCCCTGGCTGAGTTACGGCACGCACGCCGGCAGCGCCGGGCCGCTGCGCGAGGGCAAGGGCACGTCGTGGGAAGGCGGCACGCGCGTCCCGTGCCTGATGCGTTGGCCGGGCAAACTTCCCGCCGGCACGACGAGCGACGCAATGCTGATGACCATTGACCTGTTGCCGACCTTCGCCCAGCTCATCGGCGCGAAGCTGCCCGCGCACAAGATTGACGGCCTCGACGTGTGGCCGCTGCTCGCCGGCACGCCTGGCGCGAAGAATCCGCACGAATCCTACTGGAGCTATTACGCACAGAACGAGCTGCAAGCCGTCTTCAGCCCCGACGGCAAGTGGAAGCTCCAGCTCCCGCACGGCTTCCGCACGCTCGCTGGCCGCCCCGGGGGCAAGGAAGGCATCCCCGCGCGATACGAGGGTGCCAAGATCGAGCAGCCGCAGCTCTACGACTTGCAGGCGGACCTCGGTGAAAAGACCGACGTGGCTTCGTCGCACCCGACCGTGGTGCAGCAGCTCCTTGCCCACGCGGAGAAGGCCCGTGCCGAGCTGGGCGACTCGCTCACGCAACGCAAGGGCAACGGCGTCCGCGAGGTCGGCCGGCTGCCTGAAGCCAAATAAACCGTCGGTCCCTCGCATCCAACTCCCCCACATGAAACACATCAACTGGTTCCGGTTTGTCGCCCCACTTTTGCTCGCGTTGGCTGGCGCTGCCTCCGCCGCAGAAACCAAGCCCTTGCGGGCCCTGATGATTACTGGCGGCTGCTGCCATGACTACGAGCAGCAGAAGAAGATCCTTTCCGAGGGCATCACCGCCCGTGCGAATGTCGCGTGGACCATCCTCCACGAAGGCGGCGACACGCGGACGCATCAGGTGAGCATTTACGCGAAGGACGACTGGGCCAAGGGCTTCGATGTCATCCTCCACAACGAGTGCTTCGGCCAGGTGACGGACGTGGCCTTCATCGAGCGCATCGCCAAGGCGCACGCGGACGGCGTGCCGGCGGTGATGCTGCATTGCTCCACGCACAGCTACCGTGCCGCTGCGACCGACGAGTGGCGCAAGGCCGTCGGCCAGACCTCGATGAGCCACGAGAAGAACCGCGACCTGCTGGTGAAGAACCTCCGGCCCGAGCACCCGGTGATGAAGGGCTTTCCGAAGGAGTGGACCAGCCCCAAGGACGAACTCTACAAGAACGACAAGCTCTGGCCCAACCTCGTCCCCCTCGCGCAGGCCTACGGCGAGGACACCAAGAAGGACCACGTCGTCATTTGGGTGAACCAGCACGGCAAGGGCAAGGTCTTCGGCACCACGCTGGGCCACGGCAACCACACCATGGCCGACCCGGTCTATCTCGACCTCGTCACGCGCGGCCTGCTCTGGAGCTGCGGCAAGCTCGGGGAGGACGGCAAGCCGCTGTCTGGCTTCGGGCCGGCGAAGAAGTGAGGCGGACACTCCGGTCCGTTTGCATTTCCTTCAACCTGGCGGCAATTGCGGGACAAGAGCGTCCCCCCACGGGGCTTGGGCTGGCTCAGTGAAAAACCGTATTCCGGTTCAATCCGCCTTCCGTCAGTCTCGCGGCGTCACCCACGCAACCGGTAGCTCGTAATGACTGTGGCATCGTCAACGGCCCGAAGGAGAGGAGCTTGCATCGGCTCTGCCACCTTCGCCTTCACGCTGCTGGAGCTGCTGGTGGTCATCGCCATCATCGGTGTGTTGGTGAGCATGCTGCTGCCGGCCCTGAGCCAGGCCAAGATTCGGGCGCGGGACACCCAATGCTTGGGCAACTTCAAGCAGATCGGCATCGCGCACCGCCTGTATCTCGACGAATACGGGCATTACGCGCCCGGGGGCGTCCGGGAAACCAACCCACCCACCCAACTGATCACGAACAAAAGCGTCTTCGCGGCCATCGGCGGAATCAACCCCGGCCCTTTTCCCTACAACGACCAGTATCCGCAAGCCACGAACCGGCCGCTCTACCGCTATCAGGGCAATCCTCTTGTCTTCCGCTGCCCGATGGACAAAGGCCAACGCGGTGATCTGGACTGGCCGCATCACCGTGTCGCAGATGACAAGCCAACCGCGTGGGCCACTGCGGGCTGCAGTTATCTCTACAACATCCAGTTGGGAGCCCCTCGGGACGAAAACCGAAACCCGCCGCTGCCCATCGGGACCCTGCAACCTCCGCGCGGCTCCATCGCGCGAAAGCCAGAGGGCTGGGTCGAAAAGCCTGACCGTCACATCCTGATGAACGAGCCGCCGGCTCAGCCCCTCAGCAAGATTCTTAGGCCTCGCCCCCGGCTTTGGATCAACTACTGGACTCAATGGCACCGCAACCGCGGGCGCGTCGATTTTCGTGATCCCCGCATCGCGCCGGCCTTGTTCGTCTCGCCCGTCTTGTTCGTGGATGGTCATGCTGCGATCCATGACTTTTCCGAATCCTTGATGCGGGACCCATGGTATCCCTACGAGGAAACCAAGGACTGGCAGTGGTATCAGCCTGCGACTGGCAACTGATTCCAACCCATGAGCACCCCGGCCTCCCACCTCCGCAGAATCGGCCTCGAACAACTGGTTCCCTTCGCGCGCAATGCGCGGGCGGCGTTGACCAGCGCGGGCGTTGCCGATCTGGAGCAGCTCGCCGTTTTTCAGGCGCATGTCACCGCCCGCTGCTGCGGTTGCGATGCCCGGCCGTCGTCGGAAGTGCTCGGAGCGCTGCTGGTTGGCGCGGAGCTGGAGGCGGGCCGTCCGGCGGAGGAGTTGGGGCGGTTGCGGCAGGGCTACTGCCTGCGCGCGGGGTGCGGGTCGCGGTTTTACGAGCTCAGCTTCGTCCCGCATCCGGCGGTGGACTGGGCAGCCGTCGGAACGGCGGCCGCGCAGCCGGGTGGGGCCGAGGGCGCTTCCCAACCGGCCCTCGGGGAGCTGATTATGCGCCAGACTTGGCAGGCCGTGCGCGCGCAGTTGACGTGGCAGCTCGCCGCGGTCGTCGCGCTGCTCCTCGCCGTGCTCGTGTGGCGGCAATGGTGGACGGGCGGCAGCATTCCGTTCTTCCGGGAGGCGAAGACGTTCACCAGCGAGGGCTTGGGGGCGGAGCCCATGGGCGATGATGACGGGCCCAAGTGAGCCGCCCGCCCCGTTGACACGTGCGCGTCTGCTTCCTACCGTGCCGGCGCATGAACGACCTGAAGGCCTCGCTGGTGGAGCTGATCCGCCGCACCTCCGCCGAGATTCCTGACGATGTGAACCGTGCCCTCGTCACCGCGCTGGAGAATGAGAAGAAAGGCACCATCGCCGCCAGCGCGCTCAAGATCATCGAGCAGAACATCGAGCTGGCGAAGCGCAAGTCCCAGCCCATCTGCCAGGACACCGGCAGCGTGATCTTCTACGTGGAGTGCCCCGTGGGCTTTGACCAGATCGCCTGCGAGGAGGCCGCGCGCGAAGC
>CAZQEW010000221.1:0-4422 GCA_964591495.1 uncultured Klebsiella sp. | reverse complement strand
GCTTGGCGTTGTCCACCACCAGCTTGTCATTGAGATAAATGGTGACGTTCTCGCCCTTCATGATGATGCGGAACTTGTTCCACTCGCCAAAGGGCTTGTCGGCCTTCACGAGCGGATCCTTGCCGGGCGCGCCGGGGGAGTTGTTCCAGAGGCCGCCGGAGCCTTTGTCCGCGCCGAGCTTGAACTTGGCCTCCTCTGTGTAATCCCAGATCTGCACCTGCGGCACGCCGCGCAGGTAAATGCCGCTGTCGGCCTTGGGCACCGTCTTGTATTCGAGGTGCAGCTCGAAGTCGCCGTAATCCTTCTCAGTCGTGGCGTAGGCCCCGAAACCGTCGTTCACCAGCTCGTCGCCCTCGACATACCAGTGGGCCTTGCCGGGCACCTTCGTGCTGGCTTCCAGCAACGAGCCCTTCTGGTCAGGCGCAGTCCACTTCTTGATCTGCTCGGCGCGCTGCTCGGGCGTCATGGCCAGCAGCTTGCGGTGGTCAAACGTGCTGCCGCCGCGCCAGCCCTTCAGGTCCTTGCCGTTGAAGAGCGCGGTGAAGCCGGCGGGCGGCTGGGCGGCCGCGGCATGCGTGGCGAACGCCAGCGTGGCCAGCGAGCTGACGGTGAGCACGGAGAAGAAACGGCGGGTGAGGAATGGCATAGATGTGCGGCGTTGTTAAACGAGTCGCGCCTGCGGGTCAATGCAGGCGTGCGGAAACGGACGGAGCCGCTAGTGGGGGCATTCAGGCACGTCGGCGGCCCTGGCTAGTGTGGGGGGAGCATCTGCATGCAGCCCGCGCCCGCTGCGTGCCCGGCTTGCCAGCCGGCCGGTCGAACCTTAGGTTTTGCCCACCATGACAAAAGCGACTTTCCTTTCCGTGCTGGCCACCTGCGCGTTGGCGTTCGTCGGTCACGCCGCCGAACTGCCCAAGGGCAAGACCGCCGGCGCGGCGCGCAATGCGATCAATCCCGGCGAAGCGACGCGCGAGGCCGAGCTGGCCGCCAAGAAGTTCAAGCTCGCCCCCGGCCTCAAGGTGGACCTCTGGGCCGCCGAGCCGAACCTCGCGAACCCCGTGGCCTTCTGCATTGACGAGCGCGGGCGCATCTACGTGTCCGAGACGCATCGCCTGCACCAGGGCGTCACGGACATTCGCGGGCACATGAACTGGCTCGACGAGGAGCTGGCCGCGAAGTCCACGGACGACATGCGCCAGCTGTTCATCCGGCACAAATACGACGGCAAGACCAACGTCTCCGAGCGCGTCACGCTCATCGAGGACCGCACGGGCAGCGGGCTGGCGACGCATTACAGCACCTTCGCAGATGGCATCTTCAACTCGCCGGTGGACGGCATCGCATCCGGCGTGCTCGCGCGCCGGGGCAACGTGTGGTTCGCCAACATCCCGAACCTCTGGCTGCTGCGCGACAACGACGGTGACGGCCAGACCGACGGTGCGAAGGACCTGCGCAAGGCCGTCTTCACCGGGTTCGGCGTGCGCGTGGGTTTCCTCGGCCACGACCTGCACGGGTTGACCATCGGGCCGGACGGCAAGCTCTACTTCAGCATCGGCGACCGCGGCGCGAACGTGAAGTCGCTCGAAGGCAAGACCGTCGCCAACGCGGAGATGGGCGCGATCTACCGTTGCAACCAGGACGGCAGCGATTTGGAAATTTTCCACTTCGGCCTGCGCAACCCGCAGGAGCTGGCCTTCGATGAGTTCGGCAACCTCTTCACCGGCGACAACAACTCTGACGGCGGCGACCCGGCGCGCTGGGTGTATGCCGTCGAGGGCGGCGACACCGGCTGGCGCATCGGCTGGCAGTTCATTGAGAGCGCGCCGTGGACCACGCGGCGCGGCCCGTGGCTGGGCGAACGCATGTGTTTCCCGGAAGACCGCGCGGCGCACATCCTCCCGCCGATCGTGAACATCGCCAACGGCCCCAGCGGCCTGGCCTACTATCCCGGCACCGGATTGCCGGAGAAATACGATCGCCACTTCCTGCTCGCGGACTTCAAGGGTGCCAGCGCTGCCAGCGGCATCTGGAGCTTCAAAATGCAGCCCAAGGGCGCGAGCTTCGACCTCGTCGAGAAGGAGCAGTTCCTCTGGAACGCGCTCGCGACCGACGTGGACTTCGGCTACGATGGCCACGTTTATTTCTCTGACTGGATCGAAGGCTGGGCCATGACCGGCAAGGGCCGCCTCTACCGCATTTCCGATCCGAGCACCGTGAAGAACGCGGACGAGGTGAAGGCGCTCTTCGCCGCCGGCTTCCCGCAGCGCTCCGTGGCGGAGCTCAAGGGCCTGCTCGCGCACCGCGACATGCGCGTGCGGCAGGAGGCGCAGTTCACGCTCGTGGAGAAGAAGGCCGTGAGCACGCTCATCGAGGTGGCGGCGAAGGCCGAGGCGCAACGCCCCCGCCTGCACGCCATCTGGGGCCTCGGCCAGCTCCTGCAACAGAAGAACCTCGCGGCCGGCGACCGCACGCAGATCCGGGCCGCCTTGCAGCCGTTGCTCGCGCAGACCGCCGATGACGAGATCACCGCCCAGGCCGCGAAGGTGCTCGGTGAGGCGCGCGACAAGGCCAGCGGCGGCAACCTCATTCCCTTGCTCTCCGCGCAAAACCCCCGCGTCCGCCACCTCGCCGCCATCGCGCTCGGCAAAATCCGCGAGCCGAACGCCGTGCCTGCCTTGGTCAAGCTGCTCGAAGACAACGCGGACAAGGACGCCGTGCTCCGTCACTCCGGCGTGATGGGCCTGCTCGGCTGCGCGGACGTGAAGGCGATTGCCGCGCTCAAGACCCACTCGTCCCCGTCCGTCCGCATCGCCGCCGTCGTCGCGCTGCGCCGGCTGGAGCGCCCGGAGATCGGCCAGTTCCTGAACGACGCCAACGGCCGCGTCGTGCTCGAAGCCGCCCGCGCCATCAGCGAGATTCCCATCCCGCAGGCCTTGCCCGCGCTCGCCGCGTTGCAGCCGGACTTCGGCAAGCTGACCGCCGAGCAACGCCCCGCGCTGGCCCGCCGCATCCTCAGCGCCAACTATCGCCTCGGCGACGCCGTTTCGGCCGGCCGCCTCGCGAGTTTTGCCGGGAATGCTGATCTTCCCGAAGCCGCCCGCGCCGAAGCCCTCGACCTGCTCGCCGAATGGGCCAAGCCCTCCGGCCGCGACCGCATCACCGGCCTCTGGCGTCCGCTGCCCGCGCGCGATGCGAAGGTGGCCGGCAGCGCCGCGAAGCCCGTGCTCACCGCTGCCCTGCGCACCGGCGCGACACCCGTGCGCCTTGCCGCCGTGAAGGCCGCGAGCCAGCTCGACATTGCGGACGCGAATCCGGCGCTCGCCGAGTTGGTCGCGGACACGAAGGCGGATACGAAGGTGCGCGTGGATGCGTTGAACCGGCTGGCGGCGGCCAAGGACGCGGGGCTGGAAACCGCCTTGACCACCGCCGCGCAGGATAAGGCCGAGCCGTTGCGCGTCGCCGCCACGACCATCCGCGCCAAGTCCGCCAAGGGCGGCAGCGCCGTGGCGCCGTTGCGGGCGATCCTCGCGTCGGGCACCACCGGCGAGAAGCAGAACGCCATCGTCACGCTCGGCGGCATCGCCGGCAAGGAGGCCGACGCTGTCATTGCCTCGCTCGTCACCGACCTCGCGGCCGGCAAGCTTGCCCCCGAGCTGCTGCTCGAGGTCTTGGAGGCCGCCGACAAGCGCACGGATGCTGCGGTCACGGCGGCGCTCGACAAGTTCAAGGCGCAGCGCAAGCCCGACGACCTGCTCTGGAGCTGGCGCATCGCGCTGGCCGGCGGCAACGCCGCGAACGGCAAGAAGATCTTCCTCGAAAAGGTCGAGGCTTCCTGCGCCCGCTGCCACAAGGTCGGCCCCGACGGCGGCGAGGTCGGCCCGGTGCTGGATGGCATCGCTTCGCGGCAGACGCGCGAGTATCTGCTGCGTTCGCTGGTCGCGCCGAACGCGGAGATCGCTCCGGGTTTTGAGAGCCTGATCGTGGTGCTGAAGGACGGCCGGAACTTCGCCGGCGTCGCCCGGCCCGGCGGCCCTGACGAAGTGGTCATCAACTCGCCCGAGGACGGCGTGATGAAGTTCAAGAAGGCCGACGTGGCGAAGATTCAGAAGGGCCAGTCCGCCATGCCCGATACGATGATCCTCGTGCTCTCCAAGCGCGACATCCGCGACCTCGTGGAGTTCCTCGCGTCGCTGAAGTAGGCCGTGGTCAGGGTTCCGTAACACCAAATCGCCATGAGTTTTGGCAGCCTGGCTGAAACTCGTCGGAGCCGTTCTTCCTCACCCCGACCCTCTCCCGCTGGGAGAGGGAGAAAGTCAGCCCCCGCTCGAAGTGCTGTGGCATCCCTGCCAGTCCGCAGCGGAAGGCGTGCCCCCTCTCCCAGCGGCAGAGTGTCGGGGTGAGGGAGAAAGCACGCGATTACCT
>CAZQEW010000220.1:0-4427 GCA_964591495.1 uncultured Klebsiella sp. | reverse complement strand
GCGGTGTCGAACACGTCCCGTTTCGGTTATGTCTCCGTGGGCGCGAACGAGGTTTCCACGGCGGTCTCGCCGTATGTCAACGGTGACATCGGCACGCCGCCTTCGCCTAGCGCGGTGGTTTCGCTCCGCGAACGCACGGGCAACGTCGCCACGCTGACCACGACGGCCGGGCACAGCTTGGCGGTTGGCTCACTTGTGAACATCTCAAATGTGGGCAGCGGCTACGATGGCACCTTCACGGTCACGGCGGTGCCGAGCACGAACCGTTTCAGTTATGTCTCCGTGGGCGCGAACGAGGTTTCCACGGCGCTCCCGCCGAATGGTTCGTTCGTGGTGACGGGCACCTCCGCGGGCCGCATTGCACGCTTCCTGCCGGATGGCGCAATCGATTCGTCCTTCACGACCGGGACAGGCGCGGACAACCTTATCTACGCGGTTCTGCTCCAATCCGATTTGAAGGTCGTGCTGGCGGGTGATTTCACGGCCATCAACAGCGCCACCCGCGGTCGCATCGCCCGCTTGAATGGCAACTCGAACACAGCGATCGGAACGACCCTCGGCTCCAGCAGCTATGTTGGCGGCCAGTTCACGGTTAGCCTCTCCGCTGAGCCGGGCCGTGCGTATCGCATCGAATACTCGACCGATCTTCGCACGTGGACGGTCCTCACCACGGTCAACAGCGGTCACGGTTCATTGACCTTCACTGATACCACTTCACCAGGCAGCGCCCGTCGATACTACCGGGCAATCCAATTGCCCTAGCAGGGCAGGGCGGGATGGGCGGTTCAGGCGTCCTGTCGGGATGCGGTGCCAGCCGTGACATGCCTCGGCCCTCCCGCTACAATCATCCCGATGCTTGATTTGGCCTATTCCGGCCTCTTTCTCAGAGTGCAATGAAGACGTTGCACGGCTACCTCGCCCGTCAGGTCTTGGCTACGCTTGCCATGACCGTTGCCGTATTTACCGGGCTGTTTCTCATCGTCAACGTCCTCAAAGAGATTCTCCCGCTGCTTCTGAACCCGCAGGTTCCGTTTCTCAACGTGCTTCAGGCGGTAACCATGCTGTTGCCATTCGGTCTGGTCTTCGCCTTGCCCATGGGGTTGCTTACCGCCACGCTGCTCGTCTTCGGCCGGCTAAGTGCGGACCAGGAATTGACCGCAGTTCGAGCGGGTGGAGTCAGCCTGTTGACACTGGTCACTCCTGTGCTCTGGATCAGTGTCCTGGCAGCCGGCGTTTCGGCCGTCGCCACGCTTGAATTGGCCCCCCGATGCCGCACCGCTTTCAAGCGGATGAGTTACCAGCTTGGCTTGGCGCGCCCGACGGCGCTGTTGGTCGAGCAGCGTTACATTACGGAATTTTCCGGTTGGACCATCTACATCGGCCGGCGACGCAATGACACCGAGTTCGAGAATGTCCTCCTCTACGAGGCGCGGCAGGAGCAGTTGGCCCGGCGCATCCACGCCCGCCGTGCCCGTGTCACATCCGACCCGGTGACGCGGCAGGTGATTTTCCAGCTTTTCGATGCCGAGGTATTCACGAAGTCAATTGTCAATGTTATCGCCGAGCCTGGCTCAACGACGCCCGTCGCCAGTTCCGCACCGTCGGGCAGCGGCGAATGGAGCATGGTCTTCTTCGACGAAGCACCGCCAGTCCGCTTGGATCTGACGGGAGCTCAACCGCTGGGTGACAAGCCAAAGCTTAACGAGATGACCGCCCGGGAGCTCCTGGCCGAACGCGATGACAACCGGCGGAGGGGCATCGATCCCACACCGGTCCTGGTGAACCTTCACCGGCAGGTGTCGTTCTCCTTCGCTTGCGTCAGCTTCACTCTCATCGGCATTCCGCTGGGCCTGCGCGGACACCGGCGCGAAACGGGCTATGGAATCGCGGCGGCGTTGTTGCTTACGGCCGTCTATTACAGCTTCATCATCCTCGGTCAGTCGCTTGAAACTCGAGCGCACCTTTTCCCGCACCTCATCGTTTGGATTCCGAACTTCCTCTTTCAAGGACTCGGGGCGTGGCTGCTCTGGCGCGCGAACAAGGGTGTTTAACCAAACGCAGCAGGGTCACTGCGCCAGCTTCACCGCCCGCTTCAGTTTCGCGCTGCGCACGGCCGCATCCACAATCTCCTGGCCGATTCGGCTGATGCGCAGGCTCACCGGCCCTTCCAATGGTTTGCCCGCGTCGAGGCAGTGCAGCAGATACTGCACGGGATTCTGATGTGGGGCCTTCGTCGCGGGCGCGGCGACGCGGTGGGGCAGGGGACGCTTGCGCGTCTGCACGGTCACGTAGTCGTCGTAGTCGTAGTTGCTGATCGTGCCCTCCGTGCCCGCGATGACGAAGCCGCACTTCGGCTGCGGCTGAATCGTCCACGGGTCCGTGAACGTCCCCCAGCGCGTCTCGAACTTCGATAGACCGTGCGCGTAGCGCGCCACCACGATGCTGTGCTCGTCCACTTCGAGGCCCGCCGGCTCGTCCACCGTCGCGGTGACTTCGAGCGGCCGCTTGCCACCCTGATACCAGGTGCAAAGCGTCGTGCCGTAGCCGAGATAGTCCAGCAACGACCCGCCACCGCGCGCCCGCTGGTAGAACCACGAGTGCGGCTTCTCCTTCGCCACCTGCGCCGGCGTCTTCACGTCCTTGTCCGCGCCGTGCCAGAGCGGGCCACGATTGCCGCCGAAGTGCCACACGTTCGTCACTTCGCCAATCGTCCCGCGCTCCACCAGTTCGAACGCCTTCCGATGCGAACGCACCCATTGCAACGGCCAGTTGATCATCAACGTCCGGTCCTTCGGCATCGCGGCAATCATCGCGTCCGCCTCTTTCAGCGTCCCGGCGAACGGCTTCTCCACCATGATGTGCGGCCCGTAAGGCGCGACCTTCTTGACCCACTCGCCGTGCTTGGAGGCCGCCGGGCAGAGCAGTACGACGTCGGGCTTGGTCTTCTCGAGACACTCCTTGTAGTCGGTGAAGGCCTGATCCCGGCGCACCAACCCTTTGCGGACGGCCTCTTCCATGCGAGCGGGTTGCTCGTCGCTGATGCCGACGATCTCGGCATTCGGATGCTCGTGGGCGTAGCGGAGCAGGTCGCCCATGTGGAAGTGGTCGAAGTTGATGCCGGCAATTTTCCATGTGCGTTTTTTCATGGTGTCGTTGCCAGGAGAATGCCGATGGCAGCAGCGGGCGCGAAGCCAATTTTACGCCTTCCCGTGCCGGCGATTTGTAATCGCCGTCCGCGGCTGTCAGCAGTTCGAGACCGTTGCATCTCCTTGCCGATCGGCGGCGACTGCAAGTCGCCGGCACGCGCGTTGGAGTGAAAGTCCGGCTTGACTCTCTAGCTCTGTAGTGCAAAGTAATCGAGTGCAACCGAACTGGGCTGAAGAAAACCTCCAGGTAATCCGCACGCTGATGGAGCGCGCGGGGCCGTATCGCCGGGCGCTTGCGCCGGTGATGTTCTCTGCCGGATTACTCGGTCTAGTGGCCGCAGTGATTGGAAATCAGTTTGACGCTATCGCCCCAAGGCACAAAGGCTTTCTCTATTACTGGACTGTGGTCTGTGCCTTTGCGCTGGTCGTCGTCTCTTCAATCATCCGCCGCCAGGCAGTCCGAGATGGCGAGTCTTTTTGGACTGCACCAATGAAGCGAGTGACCCAGTCGTTACTTCCACACTTCGCAGGGGGCGCACTTTTTACCTGTTCGTATTCAGCGCACATGGCTCCAAGCGATGGGCTGGGTGCTGGATACAACCAGCTCATCGTCCTCCAAATCGTGACATTGTGGCTTGCCTTTTATGGCTGCTCCTTATGCGCGGCTGGTCAGTTTATCTCAGCCGGAGTGAGAAGGCTGGGGCTTTGTTTCATCCTTTCTGGGGCTGCGATTTACCTAAACACATCAAGCAATCCGAAGCTCTGGCACGTCAGCCTGTTTGCAGATCCTAATTTTGTGATGGGTCTGACTTTCGGCGGCTTCCACCTTCTAGCCGCCGCTTACCTCTACTTCACCGAGAAACGGGAGCCGACGCCATGAAGGCCGAACCCTTCCTCCAGCTCGACCGCGTCATCCACGAGAAGGGGCGGCTCGGCATCATGTCCGCGCTCGCCGCGTCGCCGGAGATGGCCTTCACCGAGTTGCGCGACCTGCTCCAGATGACCGACGGCAACCTGACTTCGCACATGCGGACGCTTCAGGAGGCCGGTTACGTCGCTGTGTCCAAGTCCTTCCAAAACAACCGTCCGCTTACCACTCTCGCTCTTACCGCCGCCGGCGAGAAGGCCTTCCGCAACTACGTCGCGCTCCTCGCCGAGATTGTGGAAATCACCCGCGAGTTCGGGACTGAGCCTGCCAAAGTCCCCGCCATGAAATGAACCCGGCCTTTGAACGAACCCCGCCGACGCTGGTCATTAACTCTGTAATGCAAACCACAAGCC
>CAZQEW010000219.1:0-4446 GCA_964591495.1 uncultured Klebsiella sp. | reverse complement strand
AGGCTTCCGGTGCCCGTGACCAAGGCGGACAGGGTGACTGACCCG
Source organism: uncultured Klebsiella sp. (assembly GCA_964591495.1). GTDB lineage: Bacteria > Verrucomicrobiota > Verrucomicrobiia > Limisphaerales > SXTU01 > SXTU01. Next base: position 4,401 of record CAZQEW010000219.1, on the reverse strand, counting down.
CCGTTGGTCGTGGAGGCGCTGCGCGGTTCCTGGGTGAAGAGCAAGCGCGGCTGTGCTTCGGGGGCCAGGGCGGTGAGGCGGAAGTCATCCAGCGCGTAGCTAACGCTAGCCTCCGCGCTCCGGATGGTGAAGTTGCGCAAGGGCACGGCGGGGTTGGGACTGACCGCACCGTCGAACACTTTCACCGCCGTGCCTGCTTCCCCCACCCACAAGTCGTAACGGCCGGTAGCCAGCGTGTTGCTGCCACCATTGGGATTGAGGTAGCCCAAGGGCGAACCGCTGTGGTTGATGACCCATGTCACCAGCGGAAAATTGCCGGCGCGGCCGCCGGGGAAGGTGTAGGTGCTGCCGTTCCAGCCCCAGGTGTCGTTGCCGGGGGAGACCTGCGGGCGCAAATCCACCCCGAGTTGCGCCGCCACGTTGCTGCCCAACTCGCCCAGCGCGGTGAGGAAGGGAAGATTGGTGCCCATCTGAATGACCAAAGCGTTGTTGGTGGGGGCGATGGCGTAGGCCGTGGTGAAGCGGAACTGGAAGTTCACGGCGCCCACATTGGTCGCTATATCTGTCGTGCGCGTCATCAGCAGGGAACCTCCATTGGTTCCCTCGAACAACAAGGAGTTGCCGAGCCCAAGGCCCAAATTTGTCACCGAAACGGAAGCCCCGGGGAGTGCAGCGAGGGTGTTGAACTGCCCGATCCCGGGGGCGGACAGGGACTGGTAGAGGTTCAGGTCCATCCCACCTTCGAAATTCTGGCTCAACAGCGTTCCGGGGGCGTTCACCGTCAGCGCGGCCACGCTGCTGGTCACGGCTCCGTAGGCGTTAGTGACCACCACGTAATAGCCGCCGGCTTGGGAGGGCTGGATGTTGGGGAGAACGAAGAGCGCGTTGGTGGCACCGCCGACGGGGACTCCCGCCTTAAACCATTGATAGCGCAGGGTCGGCGTGCCGGCGGCGGAGACGAACAGATACGGCGTGCCACCCGCTGGCACCGTTTGGGACTGGGGCGGCAGCGTGATTGTGGGCGGCTCGGGTGCTGCGTTGGGCACCACGGCCAAGCTGTGGCCGTTGCGCGCGGCGATGGCCAGAACGACGTTGCTGCCATTTGTTAAGGCGGCTGGGATGGGGAACTGGCCGTAGCTGTTGGTGCCCCAGGCCACCACGGTGCCATTAGCTTTGAGGGCTAGGCTGTGCCCTGACCCGGCGGCGATTGCCACCACGTTGGTCAGGCCCACGGGAATGTTCGTCTGGCCCGCATCGTTGGATCCCCAGCCGACCACGGTGCCATCCTGCCTCAAGGCCAGCGAGTGGTAATCTCCGGCTGCGATGGCAACGAGGTTACTCAGTTTTGGCGGGATGACGATACCTGAAGTGGAGCCCCACTGGACGACGGTGCCGTCTGCCTTGAGCGCCAGCGTGCGATAGAGGCCACCGGCATCGATGCCGACCACATCTATCCGGTCGGACGCAATATTCGTTTACCCGACGTCGTTTCGATCTCAGGCCACCACGGTGCCATTCGGGTGGAGCGCTACGCTGTGCTGGTCCCCGGCGGTGACGCTCACCACGTTGGTCAAACCAACGGGCGGAGTGGACTCCCCAAAGGCATTCCCACCGCCACCCACCACGGTGCCATCGCTCCGGAGTGCCAAGAAATGGGTAAATCCCCCCGAAATGGCTGTCACGTTTCCCAGCCCCGGAGGTATTGCTGGTTGGTCACCCCACTCTGCGACGTTTCCGGTGTTAAGCAGTGCTGGGCTCTTGAACTGCCCGGCACTGACAGTAACCACGTTGGTCAAATCCGCTGGCACCGTGCTCTCTCCGTAGATGTTGCTCCCCCAAGCCACGACCGTCCCCACAGGCCTCACCTTCACGGTCAGCGTCTGGAAGCCGGCTCCGTAAAGGTTGGTCGCCACCAGCGTCACGTCAGTCTGACCGCCGGCAGCCGGCGCGCCGGAGATGAGGCCGGTGGAGGGATTGAAGGTCAATCCGGCCGGCAGCCCCGGGGCTTGGAAACCCGTCGGGTTCCCGATGGCGGTGATTTGGTAATTCAGCGACACGCCAGCGATGCCCTTGACCTCGGCCGGGCTGGTGATGATGGGGGGGGCGAGCACGGTGAGCGCGGCTGGCGGTGCGCTGGTCACACTGCCGGCGCCGGACACCACCACGTCGTAATTGCCCGCTGCGGTCACGGTCACGTTGGAGATGGCCAGCACCGAGGCGGTCTGACCGGCTAGCGGGACGCCGGCCTTGCGCCACTGGTAGGAGAGGGGCGGCGTGCCGGTGGCGGAGACGGTGAAGACGGCGCTGCTGCTGGCCATCACGGTCTGATTCGTCGGCCCTTGGATGATCTGCGGCGGCTGCGCCGCCACCGGGTCGCCCAGCAGGGCGATGACGCTGCGTTCGTAAATGGAGATGCCCAAGACGTTGTTACTTATGGCGGCTGGGAAATGTAATTCCTCTCCACCCGCGCTTTCACCAAAGCCGACGAGTGTGCCGTCGCTTCGAAGTGCAAGCATCGTGTTTGCGCCAACATCAAGGTCTTTTGCGCCGAAAAGGTTTGTGACCGGCGAAAAAGTCGCATCAGGAAATGGTATGGTGATTGTGCCGTCCACCCGTAAGAAGCCGATTGGACCGAGCTGCGTCGCGATTTTTTTGATAGGCACCCCCGTGAACTGATTGGTGCCAGTGAAGTTTTTCTCGAAGGACACGATGGCCCCGTCCTGCCTCAGCGCCATTCCGCCTTCGGCGGTGGCTGCGATATGAATCACGTTGCTCAAGTTCGCCGGCACTGAAACGTTTTCCATAGTCTGCCAAGCGACTACTATGCCATCCGCCTTGAGAGCCAGACTGTGGTCAAAACCGCCGGAGATGGCCACGACGTTGGAAAGGCCCACCGGCATGAGCGGCCGCAAAGAATTTAGGACTCCCCACCGCACCACTGTTCCGTCGCTTTTCAGCGCCAGCACATGGTTCTTGCCAGAAGCAATGGCCACGACGTTTGAAAGACCTATGGGCTGAGGAATCACGATCTCGTCGGGAGCAGTGAAATCGAAGACGCCCCAAGTGATTACGGTGCCGTCAGACCTGAGGGCAGCGCAGTGTCTGACCCCGGTGGTGACTTGGACCGCGTTGGTAATTCCATCTGGGACGGGTCGGTTTATGGATTGCTCCCCCCAAACCACGACGCTGGTCGCACCCAGGGCTGCCCCCCCCGCAAAGGGAGTCAGCGCAAATAAGGTAAGCAGCAAGGCGAGTGCACCTGATAGGGATGACATAGTCTTTTTCATATGGTGGGCTTGGTTGGAGGCCGCTCTGAGGTCGTGTGCGAGGCGCAGTGCGCGGCCTTGCCATGGCAGCACTGCGTTGGGCCAAAATCCGCGCATGCATGTTTATACCAGATTGCAACGGCCCGATTTCAATACTCCAAAAGCAGTGTTTTTCACTCCGGACCACCCGGCCTGGCAGCGGCCGTGGTGATGCAGTATCTGGCGCACTGCATCAGCAAGAGCGGCGTTGAACGTGACGATCACCGGTGGTTTCGCGTGAATCTCGACCACCTGGGGAAGGTCATCCCCTACTTCAGTCGTTTTGCCTGGCGGATACGTTGCAGCTTTTGAGCACTGGCGAGACAGCACCGTTGCGGATTCACCAAGCGAACCGGCGGGGCTACGACCACACCAACAACTATGCGTTTAACAACCCCCAACTGGCTGCTCAAAACCGCTCGAATCTCCGCTACTTCGATCCAGAGGAAGCGCCAACTACGGGCTGCCAGCCGCACTAATCCTCCACAACCTCCGGCACTGGGGGGGGAAGAACTTAGAGTGATCGCTCCCTTCGTCGCTTAGGATGTTAGTTACCCCCTGCCTCATTCGGATTGAAACACAGTTCTACCCCTTGCAACCTGACTGATTATTGCATCCGTGAGCTCCTCCCAAGAACACCATCGTCTGCGCGACTCAGAAATCGACCCTTTTTCGCCCTGGCGGCAATGGGGGCCTTACGTTTCAGAGCGCGCCTGGGCAGGGGTGCGTGAGGACTACAGCGCGGATGGCAATGCTTGGGCCTACTTTCCGCACGATCACGCGCGTTCACGAGCCTACCGCTGGGGTGAGGACGGACTTGCAGGCATATGCGACCGCTATCAAGTAATGTGCTTTGCGTTGGCCTTTTGGAACGAACGCGATGCGATTATTAAGGAACGCCTGTTTGGCCTCACACCTTATGAGGGCAACCACGGCGAGGACGTAAAAGAATATTACTTTTACCTCGATTCGACGCCGACCCACTCCTACCTCAAAGGGCTCTATAAATACCCACAGGAACCCTTTCCCTACGTTGACTTGCGCACCCATAACGCGGAACGCTCAAAGAACGAACCGGAGTTTGAACTGCACCACA
>CAZQEW010000218.1:0-4459 GCA_964591495.1 uncultured Klebsiella sp. | reverse complement strand
GCCTCGCCGCCTCCCCCGCCGTGGCCGACGGCAAGGTGGTCATCGGCAGCGAGGATGGGAGCGTGTATTGTTTTGGTGTGAAGTCAGCCAAGTAACCGCCAGCCAGCATGAGCACCGTCACCATCGCCTCTCTCCCGCCCGGCGCAAAGCCCGCGGCTCCGCCGCTCCAGAAGGAGACCACCGCCGGCAGTTACTTCATCACGAACTACCCGCCGTTCAATTTCTGGAAGCCGGAGTTCGTGCCGGAACTGCACGCGGCCATCGCGCAGCCGCCGCGACCGGGCGTGCCGCTCGGCCTTTACACGCACATTCCCTTCTGCCGGAAGCGCTGCCACTTCTGCTACTTCAAGGTCTATACCGACAAGGACTCCTCCGAAATCAAAGGCTACATTGATGCCGTGCTGAAGGAGTTCGCGCTCTACGCGGGCAAGCCCTTCGTCGGCGGGCGCAAGCCGAAGTTCATCTACTTCGGGGGCGGCACGCCCAGCTACCTCAGCCCCGACCAGCTCAAGCACTTGACCGACGGCATGAAGCGCCTGCTGCCATGGGATGAGGCGGAGGAAATCACCTTCGAGGCCGAGCCGGGCACGCTCACGGACCACAAGCTCCGCGCCATCCGCGAGCTGGGCGTCACGCGACTTTCCCTCGGCATCGAGCACTTCGACGACCACATCCTCGAAATCAACGGCCGAGCGCATCGCTCGAAGGAGATCGCCCGCGCCTACGCCTACGCGCGCGAAATCGGCTTCCCGCAAATCAACATCGACCTCATCGCCGGCATGGTCGAGGAGACCGAGGACAAGTGGAAGGAAGCCGTCGCCAAGGCGCTCGCCCTCCAGCCCGACTCGCTCACGATTTATCAGATGGAAGTGCCCTATAACACCGGCATCTACCAGCAGATGAAGGCGCAGGGCAAACTCGTCGCGCCCGTGGCCGACTGGGAGACCAAGCGCCGCTGGGTGGATTACGCCTTCCGCGAGTTCGAGAAGGTCGGCTACGCGGTGAACAGCACCAGCACCGTCGTGCGCGACCCGAGCAAGGTGAAGTTCCTCTACCGCGAGGGCCTGTTCTCCGGCGCGGACCTGCTCTCGGTGGGCGTCGCGAGTTTCGGCCATATCAACGGCGTCCACTACCAGAACCAGGCGGACTTCGCGCCGTATATGGACAAGGTGAACGCGGGCGAGCTGCCCATCTTCCGAGCCTACCCGACGAAGCCCGACGAGCGCTACATCCGCGAGTTCATGCTGATGCTCAAGCTCGGCGCGAACAGCCGGAGCCAGTTCGCAGCGAAGTTCGGCACCGACCCGCTGGAGCAATTTGCCGCCCCGCTGGCGCTGCTCAAGGACTGGGGCTGCCTCACCGTGGATGGCGACCGCATTGTGCTGACGCGCGACGCGCTGCTCCAGGTGGACGGGCTGGTGAGAGAGTTTTTCAAACCGGAGCACCGGTTGACGAAACATGCCTAAGCCCAGCGCTTATCTCGAAACCACGGTCATCAGCCTGCTCACCGCACGGCCGACCCGGGACATTGTGCAAAGCGCGTTGCAGCAATTGACGCGCGAATGGTGGGAGCAACGACGGCACGATTTCGAGCTGTTGTCTTCCGTCTTCGTGGTGGAGGAAGCAATGAAGGGCGATGCTGCAGCGGCAAAGCGGCGCATGGAAGTGCTGAACCAGCTTCACGAGCTGCCCTACCTGCCGGAGACAGAGGCACTCGCCACCCGCCTGCTGCGCGAAACCCGACTTCCGGCCAAAGCGCAGTTGGACGCGCTCCACCTCGCCAGCGCGGCTGTGCATGGAGTGGACTATCTCGTGACTTGGAATTGCACCCACATCGCCAACGCAGTGATAATTCCCGACGTCCGGACAGTCTGCTCGCTGGCAGGGTTTGACTGCCCGCACATCTGCACGCCGCAGGAGCTCATGAACTTATTATGAAAGCCGTCAAGAAAGCCTATCCCGATGACGCCATCGCCGAGATTCGGCAGATCCGCGAGGAGATCGTCGCCCATTTCAAAGGCGACCTGCATGCCATGTGCATGGCCGCGATGCGTCGGCAGAAAGCCTCCGGCCGAAAAGTGGTCAATTTGTCCAATCGCAAGCGCCGCCCGGCCGCTCCCGCCCGCGCCTGACCGCTCATGTCCCTCGCCCTTCCCATCGCCTACCCGCTGGACGACTTTTATGCGCAGGCTGGGCGCGCCTTGCCGCCCATCGAAGCGGTCGAGGGCGACGCCGTGCCGGAGCCTTACAAGTCCCTGCTCGTGCATCAGGACGACATGACGCCGACGTTGGAGAAGTTCCACGGCGAGCGCATCCATCTCGCCGTCCTGAGCCGCCAGCAGCGCGACGACTTCTACTTCCGCGAGGTCGTGCTCTTGCTGGACAAGACGGACAAGCCGGTCGAGTTCGGCGCCATCAAGATCAACCTCGCGCTCTTCCCGCCCGCCGCCCGCAAGGAGATATTGGAGGAGCGTCGCCCGCTCGGCTCATTGCTAGCTGATTGCATCATTACGCACACCAGCCGCCCGAAAGCTTTCCTCCGCATCCGGTCCGATGATTTTATCAACACCGCCCTCCGGCTTCAGGGCTCGCAGTGGCTTTACGGCCGCCGCAACACGCTGTGGGATCCCCAGCAGCGCCCGCTGGCCGAGATTGTTGAGATCTTGCCGCCGGCCTGAGTCGACTGTTTGGCCAATTCGCAGGCTGGACAACGCGCCGGGTTTTCGCGTCCATTGCGGCCCAAAACGATGTCCGCCACCGCTTCCGCCCCGCTCCTGGACGTGCGCCGCTGCACGATCCGCTTCGGCGGTCTCACCGCGGTCAACGCACTGGACCTGCAAATCCTTCCCGGCCAGCTTGTTGGCCTCATCGGCCCCAATGGCGCGGGTAAAACCACCGTCTTCAACCTCATCACCGGCGTCTATGAGCCGACCGAGGGGACGATAGCGTTCGGCGGCAGCGACATCCACGGCCTTGCGCCATACGAGATCACCGAGCATGGCATCGCCCGCACGTTCCAGAACATCCGCCTGTTCCCGTCGCTCTCCGTCTTCGACAACGTCCGTGTCGCCTTTCACCTGCACGTGGTGAGCGGCGTGGTTCACTCGCTCACGCGGGGTCCGGTTTTTCGCAACGAGGAAAAGGAAATCGCCGCCCAGGTGATGGAGCTGCTGGACATCTTCAAGCTCGGCAAGTTCGCCGATGCGCCCGCCAAGAGCCTGCCCTACGGCGACCAGCGGCGGCTGGAAATCGTCCGCGCCCTCGCCACGCGCCCCAAGTTGCTGCTGCTCGATGAACCCGCCGCCGGCATGAACCCGACGGAAAAGGTCGAGCTGATGCAGCTCATCCGCTTCATCAAGGACAAGTATCGCCTCGCCGTGCTGTTGGTGGAGCACGACATGCAGGTCGTCATGGGCATCTGCGAGCGCATCGCCGTCCTCGATTACGGCGTGAAGATCGCCGAAGGCACCCCGGCGGAAGTGCGGAAGAACCCGAAGGTGATCGAGGCGTATCTGGGCGAGGAGGTGAACCAGTGAAAGCGCGCGATGAGTCAGCGCTCGACTACTTCCGTAAGACCAAGCCAGTCCAGTGGGTGGAATGGCATGCTGCCCTTGAAGATTCAGAGGCGAAATCAGCGCTCGATTATGTCCTGTTTGACCCTGTCACACACTCGCTCCGCGATCTGACCGCGGCATCAGTTCGAACCGCCGTTGCGGACTGTGTATCACGATACCCGTCGCTGAAGGCGCTGGTTTCGAATGAAGCCGATGAGGTGATTGAGGATATACTGCAACACTCCACGAAAACTCGCTGATGCTCGAAGTCAAAAATCTCCGGGTGAACTACGGCGCGATAGCCGCGCTGCACGGCATCTCCCTGTCGGTTTCTAAGGGCGACATCGTCACGCTCATCGGCGGTAACGGCGCGGGGAAGACGACGACCTTGCGCGCCATCTCCGGCCTCCAGACCGCCGCAGCGGGCGAAGTTCTCTACGAAGGCCGCGACATCACGCGGTTGCCCGCCCATGAGATTGTGAAGCTCGGCCTCGCGCATGTGCCGGAGGGACGCATGGTTTTCGCCAACCTCACCGTGTTGGAAAATCTCAAGATGGGCGCCTATCTCCGCAGTGACCGGGCCGGCATCGCGACGGACATGGACTACATCTTCAGCATCTTCCCCCGGCTCAAGGAGCGCGAGCGGCAGGTTTCGGGGACACTCTCCGGTGGCGAGCAGCAGATGCTGGCCATCGGCCGCGCGCTGATGAGCAAGCCGCGTTTCCTGATGCTGGACGAACCATCGCTGGGCATCGCGCCGCTGCTGGTGAAGACCATTTTTGAGAAGATCGTGGAGATCAACCGCCAGCAGGGCATCACCATCCTGCTCGTCGAGCAGAACGCCAACCTCTCCCTTGAGGTCTCGCGCTTCGGCTACGTGCTGGAGACCGGCCGCGTCATCCTGC
>CAZQEW010000217.1:2870-4583 GCA_964591495.1 uncultured Klebsiella sp. | reverse complement strand
CCGCGCTGGGCGGGGCGGGCGCGGCACAGCGCACGATCCCGCTGAAACGCAGCTCCGCACCCGTGCCGGCGGCGGCCATGGCCAAGTCCACCCACAGGCGGGTGCCGTCCTGCCGCTGCGCCAGCCGGGGCTGCTGGTGCCGTTGGATGGTGTCCCGCGCGCTGCGGCCGAGGAACTCCGCGAGGCTGGCCGCATGCTCCGCCCGGTGCTCCGGCGGGATGATCAGCTCGGCCAGCGGCCGCCCCACGGCCTGCGCATTGGTCCAGCCAAACAGGGCCTCCGCCGGGCGGTTCCAGTCCGTCACCCGGCCCTGCGCATCGAAGCACGCCGCCACATCCTGCGCCGTGTTGATGAGGTGCCACATCCGCAAGTCAGCCTCGTTCCAAACCGTCAGGGCAGTGGCCGGGTCCGGCGCAGGCTCAAACTCCCACAGGTGGCCCGCCTGGCCATCCGGCAGCACGCAGGGCTGGTGTTGGCGCAGCAACCGCCGGCCATCGCGGAGGACCAGCGCCTGCGCCGGGGCCGGCGCGGCCTGCGCCGCCTGCCGGTTCATCTCCTCCAGGTAAGTCTCCGGCCGTGCGAACTGGTCCTGCATCAGCTCCGCCAGTTCCGCCCGCCGGTAGCCGCGCAGCTCCGCCGCCGGCCCCGGCGCGCCGAAGAGCTGGGTGAAGCGCTCGTTGACCTCCACCACCTCGCCCTGCTCATTCTCGAGCAAGAGCGCATGCGGCCAGCGCACGGCCAGCGGGTGCGGCGGGGCCGCCGGGCTGGCCAAGTGGTTGGCAGGCGTGGACATTAACCCACATGCTACCCGATTGCCGGGGGGCAATGTCTATACCCCGGGGCGGGTATTCCCCTCCGCCTGGGCCTCCCGCCAGCGCAGGGCCACCGCCGCCGAGCGGCTATGCACGCCCAGCTTCCGGAAGATCCGCCGCGCGTGCGTGCGCACCGTCTCGGGGCTGATGCCCTCGTGCTGCGCAATCTCGGTGTAAGAAAGGCCCCGGCTCATGTAGTCCAGCATGTTCTGCTCGCGCGGCGTGAGCCGCTCGTCCTGCGCCAGGCCCGGCGGCGGCGTGTCATACGTCCGCTGGATCAACCGGCGCGTCAGGTGCGGCGAGAGCACGGCCCCGCCCTCGCGGATGTTGGCCAGCGCGCGGGTGAGCGCCTCGATGCCGGTGCCCTTGACCAGGAAGCCATCCGCCCCCCAGCCCAGCACCTCGGCCACCGCCCGGTCCGAGTCATCACACGTGAGCACCAGCACCGGGGGCACGGCCGCGCCGGCCTGCTTCTTCAGCCGCCGGAGGAACTCCACCCCCGGCATGGCCGGCATCAGCAAGTCCAGCAGCACCAGATCCACCCGCCGGCGCTTGAGGTGGTCCAGCGCGCGCTGCCCATCGGCAAACACGCCCACGCACACCATCTGCGCGTAGTGCGTGAGGCTCGCCGCCAGCGCGGCCGCCACCTCCGTCTGGTCATCTACTAGGATGAAACGCACGCCGCGGAGGCTGGGCGGAGGCGGCGCATAGCCGGATAAATTCATGGGGGAGTTGGTTGGTTAGGGCGGATTGACTTAAGCGCGCAGGGTTAGTTTTTGGTCTGCTAGCGAAAACTTTTAGAGGAATCAAGCGCCGTTCTATTCCCGCGCCGGATATTTCCCGCCCGCCCGCCGCCACCGGCTGCGCCCGGGCCAGCCGCCGCTGCCAGCCCAAGGGAAGT
>CAZQEW010000217.1:0-2770 GCA_964591495.1 uncultured Klebsiella sp. | reverse complement strand
GCCCGCCGCCACCGGCTGCGCCCGGGCCAGCCGCCGCTGCCAGCCCAAGGGAAGTAACGGCGTGAGCTCTGCCGTGATGTCATGCACCAGCTACGACAGCCGCAGCGGCGAGGCCTCAATGGGCCGGGCCGTGATGTTCAACTCCGGCAGGGTAACCAAGTCGGTGTTGGCCTGCGCGTGGGCGCCGAGGCGGAAGCGTGCACAACTTGGCGACAGACGTCGTGAGTCGATTGGGCTCTTTGTAATGCGGAAGGTTGGCCGAGCGGGCAAATGGTTTTCCGCTCAATGCGCACTTCTCCGACTTGGCGGAGGTCTGGGGAATTGAAGTCTCGATGGAGTTCCAACCCGCTTCCCCAGCCCACACGCCCGTGTCCGGCCAATCCGCCTCCGCCTCGGAAGACATCGCCACCGATTCCGGCGGCGGCGTTTACATTCACGGCGACTTCTTGCCCACTTACCCGTATGTGGCGGGCGCTTCGGATGACTTCTTCCCCGTTTCCGACGACTTGGCAGGCGGTCCGGATGACTTGGGGCACGTTTCCGACGCAGGGGGATGAAGAAAATGGCTTAGGTGACGAGCAGGAAGTGTCTGGAAGCGCTCGCGAAGCCATCTGAGACGGAGAAAAAGCCTTGGTTAACGCTCCCGAAGTCTCCGGATACGAGGAAAAAGTCTTCCGGAAAGCTCAGGAAGTCTTTGTGGACACGCACTAAGTGAAAGGGGACGGGGAAAAAGTGGCCGGGAACGGGGAGGAATTCATCGGGAACGAGGAAAAAGTATTAAGTGAGACACAAGAAGTGTCGGGTGAGCCACAAAATGTCATGGGTGGCACAGAAGAAGTGTCTGGTGGCACAGTTGGATTGGCCTGAAACGCCTTGAAACCATCCGGCCGAGATAATGCCAGGGTGCAGCGATGCAAAGACGCAAGAACCGCGAGGGGCTTATGGCTCGGGTTTTGCGACTTGGCGGTCTGACATCTGGCCGGGAGGCCTCAGACGCGTAAGGCCGGAGGGCTGCCACGGCTGGCTTCAGCGCCACTGCGGAGGCGGGCCTCGGCCTGCAGCCAGTGCTCCACGTCGCGGCCTTCCGGACGGCCTTCCTGCTCCCAGAGCAGCCGGGCACATTGCGCGATATCATCGTGCCCCGGGGAGGGAGGCGGGCCGGCCTGCAGGAGAACCTGAGTCTGATGGATGTTGAGTGCTTTCATGGTGTTTTGGTTCGGCGATTTCATGGGGCGTTTCAAGGAGATCGGAGTTGGGCTGGCAAGGCCCGCGGCCAGCGGCCGATGGGTGATGCGGCGGACCAGTCGCGGAGTCAGCCGGTCAAAACGGCGTGATTGCGCCCGCCGCGTGCCAGATGGCCGCCGCTGACGGTCCTGTAACCGCGCCTCGGCCAGCAGCCAGAGATCCTGATCGCGGCCTGCGGGGCAGCCTTCCGAACACCACAGCAAATAGGCGCAACGGGCCACATCCTCCGGCGGCGGAAGCGAAGGCGCACCGGAAACCACGACGAGGGCAAGGGAGGACTTGATAACCCGACACTAGTCCCGCGCATCGCCTTGTCCTAAGACTTTCGCATAATATTTGCGCCCCGGGCGGTGCCGGGCCATCGGCCGCTGGTTCAAGGCATCGGCACTTGACGGGTCAAAGCCGGGCGAAAATGGTGCGGGAGTCTGATGCCGCGCCGCGCTGCCTTTACCTTGATCGAGCTGCTGGTGGTCATCGCCATCATCGCGGTGCTGGCGGGACTGCTCCTGCCGGCACTGGCCAAAGCCAAGGCCAAGGCGAAGCAGGCGCAGTGCTTGAACAACGAGCGGCAAATCGGCCTGGCCTACACGCTCTACCGGGAGGAGCACGCCGGTCGCAACACGCCCTACCGCTCCGCGCCCGACACGCCCGCCGATCCCTATGGGTTGAGCGCCGGAGTGCCCAGCGGGACTTCCCCGGGCGTGCCCGCGCCCACCGGCCCGAACGAAATCTGGTGGGCGCCCTATGATCCCTGGCAGGTGCCCAACGGAGTGCCCGGCGCGACCTTCAAGCGGGGGCTGCTCTTTCCGTTCATCGGCCAGACCAACCTGTGGAAATGCCCCGTGGAGCCGGAGTGGCAGTGCAGCTACGCGATGAACTACGCCACCGGCAGCCCGATGGCCGCGCATGACGCGGAGGTGACGTCCCCGAGCGACCGGATCATCGTCTGGGACCACCGGCGTTCGCCCGGCTGCGCGGACTCGCGCGTGGCCGCGCCGCCGCGCCCACCGTGGCTGCCCTTCTCGGATCTGAGCCATTTCCCGCCGCGACACAGCAAGGGACTCAACGCGCTCTTCTACGACGGACACGTCGAGCTGGTGACCTCGAACCGGCTCAGCGTCCGAAACTTTCGCGAGCCCGGCTCCCTGCCGGCGATCCCCGCGTATCCAGGGGAGTGAAGCCGCGCACGTCAACGCGGCGCAGGCAGAATCCAATCCGGTGGCACCGGGCCGGCGAGATTGACGTCCGGACGCAACAGGCGCGCGTGGGGCCGGCCGTTCAGGGCGAGGAAGGCGTCGGCCCGCACCTCCGCGTTGGCGTGACCGGCGGCGCGCAGCTTCGCACCCAAATGCCGCGCGAACTGCCGGATTAGCTCCGGCTCCTGCGCCATGAGCCGCTCCTGCCACGGAGTCAACTCACCGCGTGTGGACAAACGCCAGATGCGCTGGGTGGCGGGGTCGAAGGCGAAGAACTCCACATGACCCGACCGCTCCGCCAGCATCACGCGCCAACTGAAGTTGAAGCC
>CAZQEW010000216.1:0-4695 GCA_964591495.1 uncultured Klebsiella sp. | reverse complement strand
GACTTGGACAACTGCGCCACGTCATTTTCAACCTGTTCGAGCGTCGGCATGGTGGAATTAAAGCGGAAGCGGCCGGCGGCGCAACCTCCCATTCCGCAGACCGCGCCACAACTCAAGGCAGACCCAAACTGTCCTTGAGCAGTTTCTTGAGCAGTTCTTGCAAGACCGAAACCGTCACTTGCACGCCGGCTTGTTTCAGCTTGTCGGTTGCCTGTTTCCAGATGGTGTCGTTGCGGGCGGCGTCGAGGAGCTCATGCCTGGCCCATGCCACTCGGAGCACTAATGCGAGAATGCACAACGCGGCTCTTCATCCTGCTTGTCCAGTCGAGATACTTGTCTGAAGTAGCCGCGCCGCGCGCCAAAACCTCGGCGCTCACCGTGGGCAACTTGTGCGGATTTGCGTCGCTGGCGAGAAACGCTATATGCGCCGGGCCAGCGAAGAGAATCACGCAATCAAATGGATTGGGCCGACGGGTGATGGAGAACACCGCGTAGGCCACCTTTGCGTCGTGGTCAGCGGCTTCAGCCTCCTTGCTGGGAATGTCATTGCGCTGTTGAGCGACGAGGCACGCAATCGGACAGCCCTTGCCAATGTTCATCACCAGCCACTTTTCAGTGAACGACCCGCGCCAGTTACTGGCCTTTTGAGCCTTGCCTGCAAGCTGGCTCTCGAATGCGCCGAGCGAATCCTTCAAAGTGAATTCCCCCCAGTCAAACTCATGGGATTGCTCACGCTCGGCTGCAGGTGCTTTCTGCCATTTGTCGAACTCCGCTCTTTTCGGGTAGCCGCCGGACCTAAAATATTTTGGGTTGAGGTCAGTCAGTTCAACACCAATCAGCTTGCCGTCGTGAAGGAAAACGAAGTCAGGCGGGTCTTGACCAAGCTCGACATTCTCCAAAGTGACGAACTCCTCAAGCCACGACAGGATCCCCATGAGTTCAATGCATTCCCTCTTCCGCTTCGGGTCGGTCGACTGGTTCCGGCAAATCGAGAATCGGGAAAGCTCCGGTTTCATCTCACCGTTTTCCTTTGATTCCCGGTGCCCAGCCAGTCGCCCATGCCCTTCCAGCCCTTCTCAGCGTATGTCTGATTGGGGTTTGCGGGTATGTCCGCCGGCAACTTTCCCACTTGCTGTAGCTCACCTCGGCAGAATCCACGCCATTCAGACTGGTTCTTAAGTTTCAAACTCCGTGCAAATGCTCGTGCCGCCTGAAATGAGCGGTATTTCTTGAGTGAATTCGCGACGTTTCCTGTGCCCAACCAGTCGCCGAATCCCTGCCAGCCCTTGTCGGCGAAGACAGTATCTGGATTTGCTGGAATATCTGACGGCAGGCTCCCCACTCGCTTGACCTCACCTCTACAGAACGCACGCCATTCAGACTGGCCTTTGAGTTTTAGCTCCCGCGCAAACGCCCGGGCCGCATGGAATGGACGGTATTTTCTAAACCTTGTAGCAAGCCTGCCGGTTCCCAGCCAGTCACCCATGCCGCGCCAGCCCTTGCCAGCGTAAGCTCGGCCTGGCTTTCTCGGAATGTCTGGCGGCAAGACTCCCTTGTGGCGCAGCTTACCCTTGCAGAAGGCGGACCATTCACTCCCGCTGCCGAGTCTAAGGTCGTGGACAAATGCACGCGCTTGCTCAAACGGACGATACGCCCGAAACCTCGCAGCAACAGTTCCTGTGCCCAGCCAGTCACCCATCCCCGCCCAGCCTTGGTCGGCATAGACGCGATTGACTGCCGCAGGGATGTCCTCTGGCCTTGCGCCTTTCTCCGGCATGGCACCTTTGCAGAAGGCCATCCACTCGCTGTAACTCTTGAGCTTTAGCGTGCGGGCGTATGCCCGTGCCTCTTCAAACGGACGGTATCTTCTCAACTGCGCCGCAACCGCGCCTGTTCCAAGCCAATCGCCCCAATTCAACCAACCCTTGCCACGATACGTTTGGTTTGGATTCGCCGGAATATCCGCAGGCAGTCGCCCAAGCTTCGGCAGACGGCCCCGTGTGAAGGCAATCCACTCCAGGTTGTTCTTTAGGTTTAGTTGCCGCGCAAATGCTCGTGCCTGGTGGAAAGGCCGGAACTCCTTAAACTGGTCTGCAATCCTCCCCGTGCCGAGCCAGTCTCCCATGTCCTTCCAACCCTGCTTGGCATATACGTGCCATGGAGCTGCTGGAACATCATTCGGCAGCCGCCCCAATTGCGGCGCGCATCCTTTGGCGAACTCTGCCCATTCAGTCGTGCTCTTTAGCCCGAGATTTCGAGCAAATTCACGAGCCTGCCGAAACGGACGATACTCTCTGAGAAAGGGTGCGACTGTCCCCGTTCCTAACCAGTCTCCGACCCCCTTCCAGCCCTCGTGGCGGTATGTGCGCTCAGGGGTTATAGGGATGTCAGAAGGAAGTCGCCCCAAATTAATCATTTCTCCCTTCGAGAAAGCACTCCATTCGCTTCGGCTTTTGAGGTTGAGCTTGCGAACAAACGCGCGGGCCTCCTCAAACGGTCGCCACGACAATTTTGCCAGTCGGTCCCAGCACTTGAGTTCGATGTCCCGGACGAACTGCGCGAGGTCAATGCACTGGGCTAGCCGCTCGTCGAGGTCGAACTCGACGCTGCCGCAGCCGGTGCGCTGCCGCCCTTGGGAGACCGCCCGGAAATACTCGATGATGCGGTCGTCGTTCGCGGCCAGGGCGCGGAGCGTGGTGAGCACTTCCCGAAACGAGTCGGACTCGAAGATGTCGTCCGGCGTGGCATCGGCGTCGTGCAGGATGGGCACGATGACGTAGCCCGACTGCTTGCCGGGGGCAGGCCGTAACGCACGGCCCACGGCCTGCACGATGTCCACCGCGCTCCGGCGCGGGTCAGCGAAGAGCACGCAGTCAATCCCCGGCACGTCCACGCCCTCGGTGAGGCACCGCGCATTGGTGATGAGGCCGCGCCCGGTCTGCGCAAACTCTTGGATGACGCGGGCACGGGTGCCGGTGGGCGTCTTCCCGGAGACGTGGAAGGCGGTGAGCGCACCGTAGTCCGGGAAGGCCCGGCTGAAGGTGTCATTGTGCGACTTGAACAGTTCCGCCCGCTGGATGCTGCCGTGGAACGAGACGGCATGGCGGATGGGATATTTTCGCATCGCCTTCCGCAGCGCGACGAGGGACGCCAGCATGTCGGCCTCAATCTCCTTGTTCCATCGCCCCTTGTCCGGTCGCACGAAGATGTTCTCTCGAATCAGCTCCGCGACCTCCTCGCGAGAGACGGCGATGCTGATGACCTTGTAGTCACAGAGGATGGGCGGGTCGTATTCCATCGCCCGCTTGAACGAGAGCAGGTGGAAGGTTTCGCCGTAGATGGCGGGGTTCTCCATGCTCAACACGGTGTCGCTCTGGCCCGCGTAACGCCGCTCGGTGGCGGTCATGAAGAGGCGGCGGCGGATGGGCAGATTCGCGTCGTGCAGCAGATGGGAGAAGAGCTTGCCGCCGTCGCCCACGGTCTTGTGCGCCTCGTCCATGATGCCCAGGTCAAAGCGGAATCGGGCGGAGCGCGCGGCCTGCGCGAGGGCCTCGCCGCTCTGGTAGGTGGTGAAGACCACGGTGAGGCCGTGGTGCTTCGGCTTCAGCCACGCGGCAATGTCCTCCGGGTCGGTGAGGCACGGCACGCCGATGTCCTGCCGCAGAACCGAGACATCATCGCGCTCAACGCGCCCGGCGGATTCGTCGCTGCACACGCATATCCATTCCACGTTCTGCCGGTTGGCGAGAGCTTCACGCAGCCAGACCTTGAGCGTCTGCTTGATGAGGGAAAGGCTCGGCACGGCGATGACGATGCGGCGCGCGTCGAGTTCACCGGTAATCCAATAGGCGGTGAGGCTCTTGCCGGTGCCACAGGGCATGATGAGTTTCCCGCGCTTTGCCCTGCCGACGACATAGTGCTGCCGGCTGGCTTTGATGGCGTCCCGCTGGTGCGGGCGTGGCTTCGTGGGCCTCAGCGCCTCGGACTTGCGTGCGAGGTGTGCCCGCAGCCGCGTCAGGAATTCAGCATCGAGTCCTTGCCAGACATCCAGCGCGCAGAACCCGATGCGCTCCTGGTCCTTGAGCACATGCGTGATGCGCTCGGTGGTGGAGCAGATGAGGCTAAACCTGAAGCCGCGACAGACGCCAAAGGCAAGGCCGGTGAAGGTGGAAATCTCGCGCCAGGTCAGGGAGTGGTCGGTGTCCTGCCGATACTTGCACTGCACGGCCCAGAACTCGCCGTCTTTGGTCTCCGCGACGAGGTCAATGCCCTGATCGGTGGCAGGAAGCTTGAGCTGCTTCGCGATGGCCTGCGGCACTTCACGGTAGAGCCAGACGTGCTTGAGCTTGCTGGCGTATTCCGGCTCAAGCTGGAGGTAGGCTTTGACCAGTTCTTCGAAGAGGTCGCCTTTCTGCTTCTCGGGCAGGTCGTGCCAGCGGCGTTGGAAGTCCGCCCATGAGGAGCAGCCGCGAATCGCAGCGAGCAAAAAAGCGCCTTTGTTGTCGCGGGCCATGCGGAAGATTCGTCAGGACTTCGCCGCCGGTGGCCGGATCGCCAGCACAAGCACCACGGAGATGAGCGCCACACCGGCAAAGGTGCCGAAGATGAGGTTCAGCGGCACCTTGGCATCGCGCAGCGCGCCGAAGCCCCAGTCCGCCAGGCCGCCGCAGCTGATGCTGACCAGGTTCATGAAAC
>CAZQEW010000215.1:0-4723 GCA_964591495.1 uncultured Klebsiella sp. | reverse complement strand
CTCGCCTCGGGCCGGTTCCAGTAAGTGCGGAAGACGCCCGGGCCGCGCACCTGGATTTCGCCGGGCTCATCTTCAGCGGTGATGATCTTTCCCGACTCCGCCTTGAGACGCACGTCCACGCCGGGGAGCGGCACGCCCACGGCACCGGGGCGGCGTTCGCCGTGAAATGGATTCGAGAGCGCCATGCCGATCTCGGTCATGCCGTAACGTTCGAGGAGTTTCTGACCGGTGAGCGCGGTCCATTGCTCGTGAACGCTCGCGGGCAAGGCCGCCGATCCGGAGACCATGAGGCGCATTTTCCCAAAGCCCGCGACAAACGCCGCGCGGTCCGCAGGCGACGCGGCTTCGAGCGATTGGATGAGTTTCACGTAAATCGTCGGCACGGCCATGAAGAGCGTGTAGGCGCCGGCGCGCACGCGGTCGAGGATGGTGGCCGCGTCGAACTTCGCGAACGGTTCGATGGTCGCTCCGCTCCACAGGGCGCAGCTCGTGACATTGATGATGCCGTGGATGTGATGCAGCGGGAGGAAAAGCGGGATGCGATCGGCGGCGGACCATTCCCATGCGGTCACAAGGCTCTCGATCTGCGCCTGGATGTTCGCGTGCGTGGTGACGACGCCCTTGGGTTTGCTGGTGGTGCCGCTCGTGTAGAGAATCATCGCGCGGCGCTCGGGGGAGACTTCCGGCAGCAACTTTGCCGGCGGGGAACTGACTGAATCCAGATTCACCACCCGCACGCCAAGCTTCGCACACAGCGGCGCAATTTTCGCCGCCATCGGCGCGTCGGCCAGCACCGCGCTCGCGCCGGAGTCGGTGAGCGAATATTCCCACTCGGGTTCGGTCGCGGAGAGGCAGATGGGCACCTTGATGCCGCCCGCGCGCCAAATGGCCCATTGCGCCGCGACGTATTCCGGGCCGGGTGCGACGAGCAAGGCCACGCGCGCCTCTTTTAGGTCACTCGCCTCGCCGAGCAGCTCCGCCGCGAGCACGGCGGAACGATCGAGGAGCTGTTGATATGTGTGCGCCGTCGTCGCGGTGCGGAAGGCGACGTTGCTGCCGTGTTTCCGTGCGCGGGCGATGAGGGGGAGTTCAGTCATGTTCAGTTTCCACAAATAGCCTTCACTGCCAAAAACAAAACTGATGGCCCCATCAGACAGCCAAGCCCGGTGTGAAAGGTCGCCACGAGCGCGCCGTAGGGGACGAGCTTGCGGTCTGTCGCAGCCAACCCCGCGCTAACCCCGCTAACCGTGCCGGCAAGTCCGCCGAACACCATCGCGGATCGAGGCGTTTTTAGGTGCATGAATTTAGCCGCTGCCGGCGTCGCGACCATTACGATGATCGCCTTGATAACCCCCGTCGCGATGCTCAACGCCATCACTTCCGAACTGGCGCCGATGGCCGTGCCGGTCACCGGACCGACGATGTAAGTCACCGCACCGGCACCGATGGTGGTGAGGCTCACGGCATCCGTGTAGCCGAACGCGCGCGCCACGCTCACGCCGACGACGAACGGGAGCACCGTCCCCAGCAGCAGCGCGAGTGCGCCGATCCAGCCCGCGCGGCGCGCCTCCGCGGGATGCACTTCAAACGCCGTCGCCACGATGGCGAAATCGCGGAGCATGTTGCCGCCCATGAGGCCAATGCCGCTGAAGAGCGCGAGGTCCGCGAGGCCCTTGCTACCGCCGGAAATTTTCCCGCCGACCCACGCAAGCGCGAGGCCAATGAGAATGGCGATGGCCGATCCTTGCACCCGGCCAAATGTAAGCTTCTGAGAGACAAATCCCGACAGGAGCATGACCAAGCCGACGATGGCGAAAGCGGCGACCAAACCGTTCTCTTTCGCCGCTTTGTGGATGATTTCTTCCATAGCTTGGGGTATCCGGAATTAGGACGGCGGCCCCGAAGGCTCAGGCTCGGAGCGGTTGATGAACGCGACACACGTGAAGCAAAGCGCCACCGTGCTCACCGCGGCAAGCAACGCCATCGGCCCGCCGCTCAAGGCGGCAAGGACGTTCTGTTGCATGGCCATTGCGACGACGATGGGGATATAAATCGCGCCCCAGTAGTGAACGCCCTTCTCGGTAGTCTCGTTGAAGAGTCCGTGCTGGTGCAGCCATACGCGCGCGAGGATGAGCAGCAGCATCGCGATGCCGACGCCGCCGACGTTCGTGGTCATCCCAAGCGAGCGCCCGAGAAAATCCCCGAGCACGATGCCCAGAAGGTGACAGCTGGCGAGAAGGGCGGTCCCGTAAATAATCATGGTCGGGTGTTCACTGAGTCAGTTTGCATGGATTCCGCCACCGGCACTGGCTGGGGTCGTCGGTGTTGTCTATCCTGCTGAGGATGCTATCCCTAGCGCGTTGGGCGATGAGCTTCAAGATGACGCAATTGTGCTCCCGGCCTTGCGTCATGGCGACAAAGAACAAGTTCTCCCCCTCCCCGCGCCACCCTAGAAAGACTCGAGTGCCAGTCCACGGCCTAGGACCGTGTATTTCCGCCATTTTAGCTAAATATGGCGAGGTTGGTGCCGCCTCGGCGGTTCTTGGGCACAAGGTAGCACAGGTCCTCGCCATCCGGCGAGCGGAGGACCTAGGGCTCGCAGAGGGGTGCTTGCCGTCGAGCTTGGAGCCACCGCAGACACTCTCGCTGGGCTTCGCGGCCTTGTTGCCACTTGCGATTTCTGGCTTCGGGCGATTTCGATGCTCTTGGTCTTAAGCAGACTCGGCCAGCGGTCTGAGAAGGATTGTAGTGAGATGCGTGAGCGCTAGGACGAGGTTCATGTCGGCGAGCGATTGAATTACCTCGCTGTGCCGCTAATCAGCCATGCATCCGTGCGGAAGGGAAATGCTGGCAGCCCGGCCTTGTTGGAGAGATTGCACACGGGATGATTCGCCCAAGCGTAGCGCACCGCCACGGGACTCGG
Source organism: uncultured Klebsiella sp. (assembly GCA_964591495.1). Classification (GTDB taxonomy): domain Bacteria; phylum Verrucomicrobiota; class Verrucomicrobiia; order Limisphaerales; family SXTU01; genus SXTU01. The sequence continues at coordinate 1,800 of CAZQEW010000215.1, read as the reverse complement.
CACCTCGGGCGACCAGACAATGACTTTATCACCTTCAATTTTGGCTTGTGCATTTACCCACTTCTTCGAGGCATCGCAGAGGATGAAGCCCTGCAGCCCGCTGCCGGGGCTGGGGAGTTCGAGGGTTTTCTCGGCCAGTTCGGTTTTGCGCTGGTTTGGGTGATAAGTCGCGGGTAAAGGGCGAGCGACGAGGCCACCGCTAAGGTGCCGGAAACTGAGGATGGCTTTGCCTTCGCTAATCTTCATCGAATCAAATACCGGGCCGCTCCAGGCCAGGTCTTTGTAGTCGTATGTTTTCGCCAGCGCGACGAGCGCGAGGCGCTTGCCGACGTCTTGTTTGTTCAGTGGATGCAGGTCGCCGTCCTCGCAGGTATCGATGAGGTTTACGAGGCCGGTGTTGGGCAGGTCGAGCAGTGCAGCCTGCATCTCGCGGCATTCGGCCCAGGGGCTGTCGGCGGGCTCGACCGAGCGTGGTCCGAACCCGGCCAACTGGCACGAGTAAAATGGAAAATCGCCGATGCCCCAGCGCTGCCGCCAGTCGTTGACGAGTATTTTGAGGTGCTTCGCATAGCGGGTGTTGCCCACGTTGCTCTCGCCTTGATACCAAGCCACGCCGCGCACCGCGTAGGGGATGAGCGGGTGCAGCATGGCGTTGTATTGCGAGGGAACTGGCATCCAGTGCAGCGTGCCTTTCACGGGAGCCACGGGCATCTTCGCCGCGTCTTTGGGCAAGGGCTTGAAGGTCGCTTCGGCCTTCGACAACCACTCACCCGTCAGCGGTATCGTGGGCAGCTTCGGATTGAAGGGCACCACGGCAAACGCACCTGCGTTAATGCCGCCCTTGCCAGATTGGGCATGAAGTTTGACCGTCAGCGTGTTCTTCCCCGGCTTGGCGAGGACGCGCGGAGGCGCAGGACGCGTGGGTCGCCGGGTGTCATTGTTCGGCGTAATCTCGAAGAACTTCGTGCCATTGAGTTAGATCGTGGCAAAGGCTTGGCAGGCCGGAAAATCAAGCCGCCAAGCATTGCCGAACTCCGCGGGCACTTCAATCTGTCGGCGCAGCCAAATCACGCCGCCATCCGCGAGGCCGAGTTTTGTCAACGGAGCAGGGATCGTCACCGAGCGCCAATCCGACGTGCTTGCGTCATTCGCGGCGAAATCCATGTCATCGCTGCTGCCCTGCGGATCGGCCCGCTCATGCGCTGTCTCCCATTTGGCGAGCGCAGCCATGTAATCGGCCACGAGTTGCTCATGGTTCTCGTAGTCGCTGATGAGTTGGTCCATTTTACCGGCGAACTCGGCATCCGAGTGTTTCGCCAGCGCCTCACGACTCGTCCAACCCTCCACCGACGAACCGCCAAACGAGGCATTGAGAATACCCACGGGCACTTGTAGCCGCTCCTGAAGCTCACGAGCGAAAAAGTAACCCGTCGCCGAAAACTCCGCCGTCGTCTCCGGCCCGGCGACCATCCATTTCCCCGTGCAGTCCGCCTGCGGCTGCGTGTCCGTTTTCCAATCCACCAAAAACTGTCGTAGCAGCCGATTCGCGGACTCCCGCACCACATCCTTCGCCCTGACGATGCCGCCGACGTGCAGCCACTTCGTCTGCCCATCGACCGTCATGGCCATGTTTGATTGCCCCGCGCAGAGCCACACCTCGCCCACGAGCACGTCCTTTATTACGACCATGCGCCCGCTTTTGCCTTTGGCGGTCAGTGTGCGCGTCTCTGCTGTAGCGGGGATGGGATCGAGCTTGAGCGACCACTTGCCATCCGCTGCGGCGATGGCCGACTTCGATTG
>CAZQEW010000214.1:2603-4750 GCA_964591495.1 uncultured Klebsiella sp. | reverse complement strand
TCGCCCGCCAGCTCCGGCCCGGCGAGCGTGCCCGCGCCTTTGAGAATGAGCGTGAGCGACTGCGCGGACGGCTGCGTGACGAAGCGTTCGCGGAAATTGCCTTTCACCTCCGGGGCCCACGCTTGCTCGACCTGCCGCAGGTGCTCGACGAGCAGTTCGCAGGTCAGCCGGAGATACTCGCGACGGCGGGCCACGGGGCTTTGCGGCGCGGCGGCCTGCGCGCGGTCGTAGTCCTGCCACGGACGGTTGCCGGGGCCTTTGGCATCCGTGTCCTGGCCCCACAGGAGGAACTCGATGGCGTGGAAGCCGACGCTGATGTTCTTCTCGCCTTCCTTTTCGTTAAGCGAGAGGAGCAGCTCCTTCGTGAGCTGGGGAAACTCTTTCACCGAGTTCACCACGCCGGCTTGCGGTTGCCCGACGACGTAGTCAATGAGCGCCTCGTCCATCGGCCACGCATTGAGGAAGGGCTCCACCTGGTCAATTGGCCCGTCGTAGAAGCGGCACGCCTCGGTCTGCACGTAAGGCACGCGCGCGGCGAGCCAGGCCTGCCGCGCTGCAGCCATCTGCGCAGGACCGGGAGTAGTGAGGAAATCAGCCACGGCTCTTTGCAGCGTCGCCGCCGCCGCGAGGGAATCTTCGTAGGCAGCGTGAGCGAGATGCGCGTGCTGCGCGACAACGGCGCGAGGCAGTTCACCCTCCCGCGTTTCCGCTGCCCAAGTGGCCGGGACGGCGACGAGCAGCCAGCGGAGAAATTGCGCGCGGTTCATTTCGACAAACGCCTGACATTCCGGCCCACGCGTGACGAAAAGGCGACGGTGGCGTTACGCGGCGGCAACTTTCCTCAGTCGCGGGTCAGCGCATAAAAGGCTTGGCCAGCGGGAGTCGGGAGGAAAATCACTGCCGTTGCGCCAGAGCCAAGGACGCTCGGCTGATCGAATCCCCCGCTCTCCGTGAGGCTGAAGCTGGCCGGCGCGTCCGCCCCGCCAAGTGTCCCGCGCAGGCGCACGGCATAACGGAGACCAGCCACGGTCGGGAAAGCGAGGCGCAGCCGGCTTCCCGCCGCGCCGGTGATCACCGCGCCCGTGAGCGCAAAGCCAATGCCGGGAATCTCCAATTCCAGCGCCAACGTGCCGAGCCGCCGCACCGGATACGCGGTGAGATTCCGTTGCGCCGGCCCGCGCACCACAACCCCCTGCGCGGTGTATTGCGAACCGTGGCAGTTGCATTGGATCAGCCCCAACTCGGTGGAGAAGGGCGGCACCACGCAGCCGTTGTGCGCGCATTCCGAGGACACGGCGGCGAAGGTTTCCGAGCCTGTGCGGGTCACCACCACGGGATAGAGACCGGGCGGCGCGGCGGCCACATTGACATGCACGGAGCCATGGACCGTGGCCAAGCTGGGAAAATCCGCCAAACCCACGCGCACCCGCCCGAGCGAGATCTCGGCCGCCTGGGCAGGCACGGACTGAGGCCAGAATTCGCATAGCACGGCGCAGGCAGTGGCGGACAGGAAACTTCGCCGCGGAATTGGATGGGTGAGCGGAGTCATCAACGATGAGTGTCTGGGGAAGACTTGTCGCGACCGCGGCGAAAGGGTTACGGGAAGGTCATATCTCCGGCCCACACCGAGCAAACTGACAGCCAAAAAACGAGGCAGGCCCCAGCCGCACACGGATTTCGGACTGGAGCCTGCCGTCCCCTCACGCGAGGGAACATCGGAAGCGGGCCGCCGGGTTTTCTCTCCCGGCGGCCCCTGAGTGTCTGACTTACGGAGTCGGCACCGCGCGGAAGAACCGGCGGGCCCGGCCATCCGAGGTGGTGTCGATGTAGAACTGGCGGCCGCCCGGGTGAACGATGTTCGTCAGGCTGGTCCAGGAGTTGGTGTTGGCGAGGTCACTGAGGAACTCGATGCGATACTTGGCGTTCGCCGGGCCGTCGATGGTGACGCCGCCAAAGAAGGCGATGTCCGCCGTGCTGACGGGCACGGGCACGCTGACGCTCTGGCCGGCACCGTTGCTGACCTGCAGGGAGTAGTTGCCCGCGTTGGCCGGGATGAACCCGTTGACCACGAGGCTGCTGTTGGTGGCGTTCGGGATCGGAACCCCGTTGAGGAGCCATTGATAGTTCACTGCACCGCTGGCGGCGAC
>CAZQEW010000214.1:1382-2503 GCA_964591495.1 uncultured Klebsiella sp. | reverse complement strand
GCCTCTTCATCCTGCGTGAGGAAGCCGGGCTGGCCGGTGGTGACGAGGTTGGGGCGGTGTTGGGAGACCAGCACGAGCGAGTCCGTGGCGATGACATACTTCCAGGTCTTGCCGTTGTGGCTCTGGTTGCCGACGTCTTCCTGGATGAGCAAGTTGCCGTCGTTGTCGAAGCCCATGTTGTCCATCATCTTGATGCCCTCGGTACCGTCGAGCAGCATGTCGATCACACCGCCCGCCTCCGGATTGGCGATGTCGTTGAAGCGCAGACGCCAGAGGCGGCTGGGGAGGCTGAAGCTCGCCGTGGTCAGGAAGTAGAAGTCCCGCGGGTTGGCCGGATCCCAGCAGCCGTCCTCGACGCGCTGGAAGGCGGTGACGCCGTTCGTGTTGCCGAACTGCTCCAGGCCATCGAAGCTCTGGCCGCTCACGTCACCGAAGTTGAACAGGGTGAAGGCGCGTTGGACCGAGGTGGTGTTGGTGGTTTCCTGCGCCAGGCCGGTGACCTGAACACCATAGAGGCTGCCGTTCAACAGACCGGCCTTCTCCACTTCGTTGGTGCCGGCGGCCTGCTTGGTGCCGATGTAGAAATACACCTGCGAGTCCGTCGTGCCGTCGTCATCGAGACCGGCGACGATGGTCTTGTCTTGCGCGAACGGGCTGGCCACCACGTTTTCCCACGAGGCGCGGCCGAAGCGCGGGAGCTGCCAGGAGTTGCCCGCCTCAGGGCCGGTGGCGATGTGCGCCCAGGCGCGGGACTCAGTCGAGAACTCTTCACCGTTCATGAAGATCTTCTGCTGCGAGCCCTTGCCCGTGGCGGCGTTGTAGAACGCCGAGGGAGCCGGGAGGTCGGCCGAGCAGAAGCGGCCCATCACGATGTTCGCGCCCAGCGAGTAGCTGGCAGTGTTCGTATTGAAGACATACACGTTGGTCATCAGGTCAGTCACACTGAGCACTGCGAGGTTGCTCTTGGCGATGTGGACTCGGCTGACAAAGGCGCCCTTGCCGCCATGGCGACGAACGATGCCGCTGGTCTCATTGATCTCGTGGTTCACCAGCGCGGTGAAAGTGCCATCGCCGTTGTCGAAGGCTCCAAGGCCGTCCATGACGCCCGCCAGTCGGTGCGG
>CAZQEW010000214.1:0-1282 GCA_964591495.1 uncultured Klebsiella sp. | reverse complement strand
CGCGCGCCGTTGGCGGTCATGATCCCGTAGGCACCGATGGTGGTCCAGTCAGCGGCCCAGTTGTCGTCACCGAAGGCGCCGAGGTAGGGCGCGTTCACCAGGAAGCCGTTGGCCACCGTGGGCTTCACGTTGGCGGGGGCAAGCGCGGGGCTGCCGAGGACCGGGCGGGGGTCGAGGCCGAAGCCGGGCACGCGGCTGATGCCGGCGAGCTGCGGGTTGACGATGAGGTTGGTCTTCGTCGCATCGCTCAGGAAGGCCTGGGCATTGGCCGTGATGCCGATGTTGGTCACCGTGTCACTGGTGCCGAAGCCGAAGAAGATGTTGTTCTGGAAGTCCAGCTTGCCGCTGGCAATGTGCGTGCCCGAGTTGGCGTCGATGCTCACGCCGCGGCGGGCGAAGTCGCCAAAGATGCCGTTGACGAAGGTGGGCGCGGAGAACTCGCGGATGGTGAAGGCGTTGCCAGCTTGCTGGCCGTTGGCCGCGCCGGAGCCCAGCACGGTGGCGTTCCACACCTTCCACTCGGAGGTCGGCAGCACGCCGGTGATGGGCGCGTCGCCGTCGATCTCGAACCCGCTGTCTTTCGCGCCGTGTTCCTGGATGCCGAACCAGAACTGGTTCTGGCCCCGGTAACCCTGGTCGGTGTCGAAGGCGTCGTCGTCGTTGAACGCGGAGACGAGCCACTTGGTGTTGACCGTGCCGCCGAAGAACTCAAAGCCGTCGTCGGCGATGGCGTAAGCCTCGATGAACTCGATGACGGTGCCGCTGCCGACGCCGCAGAGGGAGAGGCCGTTGATTTCCTTGTTGGATTCGAGGCGCTTGCCGCCGTGCCGGATCGAGACGTAGCGCATCACGCCGGAGGAGTCCGCCTCGTTGTTGCCGCCGAAGCGGTGGACGTTCTGGCCGTTGATGACGGTGTCGGGCAGGCCTTCATACACGTCATACTTCGGCGAGGCGCCGTTGCCGGTAGCGTCCACGGCGCTGTTGAGCGTGGAATTGCCCAGCAGCACGATGCCGCCCCAGAGGCCGCGGTCGTAGATGCCGAGGTTCGGCCAAGGGTTGGCGGTGCCGAGGTTGTCGGCCGTGGAAGTGAAGACGATGGGCCGGTCCGGCGTGCCTTGGGCGAAGAGCTTCGCCCCCTGGCAGATGAACAGGGCGCCGAAGAGCGTGTTGTCGTTGGTGCCCTTCACGATGGTGCCCGCCTCGATGGTCAGATTCGCGCCGGTTTGCACATAGACCTTGCCGACGAGGTGGTAGGTGTTGGTGGCGAACCACGTCGTGCTGC
>CAZQEW010000213.1:0-4846 GCA_964591495.1 uncultured Klebsiella sp. | reverse complement strand
GGGGAGGAGCGGGATTAGATCAGGATTACGAGCACGCAAAGCCCAATCCTGTTCCCCGCGCCTCCCCTCCCGCTCCTGATCTTAATCCTAATCCTGCTCTTCTCATGAAACTCAAATTCATCCTCGCCCTCACCGCCTGCGCCCTCACCGTCCTCGCCGCCGACAAGGACGGCTTCAAGTCCGTCTTCAACGGCAAGGACTTTGAAGGCTGGGCCGGCCCGGTGGACAATTACGAAGTGGTGGACGGCGCCATCCAATGCAAGAAGGGCAAGGGCGGCACCATCCACACCAAGGAGGAATACGGTGACTTCGTGGTGCGCCTCGAATTCAAAGTCCCGCCCGGCGGCAACAACGGCCTGGCCATCCGCTACCCCGGCAAGGGCGACACCGCCTACGTGGGCATGTGCGAACTGCAGGTGCTCGACGACACTGCCGAGAAATACGCCAAGCTAGACGCCCGGCAATACCACGGCTCCGCCTATGGCATGGTCGCGGCGAAGCGCGGCGCGCAGAAGCCCGTCGGCGAGTGGAACCAGCAGGAAGTCACCGTCAAGGGCAGCACCATCAAGGTCGTGCTCAACGGCCAGGTCATCCTCGATGCCGACCTGAGCAAGGAAGACCCCGAGAAGTTCATGGGCAAGGCCAAGCACCCCGGCCTTGCGCTCACGAAGGGTTTCTTCGGCTTCGCCGGCCACGGTGATGCGGTTGCCTTCCGCAACATCAGCATCAAGCGGTTGGATTAAACCCTAAGCCAACGCCGGCCAATCCCCGGCGCAGCCAGCCGTGAACCGCCTTCCCGCGCTTGGAGCGCAGTTCTGGCGCTGGCTGGAAACCCAACGGCCGCTGAAACGAGCTGGCGTGAAGCTGGCCATGTTGGCGGCCGTGGTGCTGTTCGCCCTCTACCCGAATCCCGTGCTGCTCGTCCGGCAGGTGCATCACCTGCTGAACATGGAGCAGCTCATCCAGCCTGATCTGCCGGCGATGCCGGAGATCAACCGCGAGATTGACCGGCTGATCGAGACGAACACGCCTGCGCTCACCGAGTTCAAGGCCGTCGAGCGCTACGTCTATCGCCGCATTCCCTACCAATACGACTGGCATGGCTGGGCGAACCTGGATTACTGGCCCACCGCCGCCGAGGTCTGGGAGCGCAAGCGCGAGGACTGCGACGGTCGCGCCGTGCTGGCCGCGAGCATCCTGCGCGCGCGCGGCCACGCCGAAGCCCGGCTCGTCGCGAACCTCCAGCACGTCTGGGTCGCCGTCGGCACCAACGAGCTGATGGGGCCGATGGCGGACCGGAACTTCCGCCGCGAGGGCGGCAGGATGGTGGACGGCAAGCTCGTCGGCGCGAAGACTGTCATCACCCTGCCCGCGCTCAAGACCCTGCTCGACTCGCTCGCGATGACCTGCAAGTTCCCCGCCTGGCGCGTGGTGCTGATGCTCGTGACACTGCTGGCGCTCCTCTTCCACCCCGCAACGGACACCGGCCGGTTCGCCACGCTCTGCGCCGTGATGCTCGCGGGCTATGCCGTGTTCCTCGACTGGTGTGTCCGGCGGCTGGACAAGGACACCGCCGGCTTCGACTGGAATTTCCCCGTGGCCGCCGCACTGATCCTTGGCTCGCTGGTCTTCGCGTGGCGGACGGCGAGGCCGGCGGCTGCCCCAGCAACAACCGGTTAGCGGATCCCCTGCCCTATCGGTTGCGTGCGGAAACCGCCGGGAATTTCCACTGCTCATCGAAGTAGCCGGCGCGGATGGCCTCCTCGGGGAACCCGGTCGCCCCGGGTTTCCATGTTGCCGCGCCAGGGGTGATGCGCATGACCGCCCAGTCTCCGAGACGCGGGAACAGCAGGTAATTGAACGCCGCGAACTCCTGCTCGTGAAAGGTGTGGCCGCTGTTGATGACCACGTAGCGGTTCCCTGCCCCATCGAACGGGCTGGCATTGATGAGCACGGGCGCGTGGTCCTTCGCGGAATGTTGCTCCGCACCCAGCTTCACCGCGTCACGCGTCCAGGTGAGCGGCAGTTTCGGCAGCGCATTGGCGATCCATGGATTGCTCCCGGGGTCGCCGAACAGGATGAGGTGCTTCGTGCGCAGGTCGGTCTCGGTCACGTCGGTGTCGTCCTTCACCGGCAGGTCGCCCCTCATGTAACGCGCCCATTCGTAGCCGAAGCGCCGCAGGCTCGCGTCCGCCCACGCGCCGACGGCGGGGTTCCACGGCGTGCCCGTGCCGCGCACGCAGAGGAAGGGCGAGGAAAAGGCATCGTCGATCGGCCCCTGCACGCCGGGGCGCTTGCCGGCGAGCACGACGGAGGCGCGCGGGCCGGCGAACTTCCATTTCCCTTTCTCCAGCGCAAAGACCAGCGCCTCGCCCGGCTTCCGTTTCGGCAAGCTGACTTCCGCCCCGGCGATGCGGACCTTCGCGTTTGGCGAAGCCAGCATCGGCGGGTGAATGGCGAACTGCGTGATGTTCTTTGCAAGGCTGACTTCCACCGAGCCATCTTCCGCGGCCTTCGCCAAAAAATCCGCGCGCTCGTAGTGTTCGCCGAGCGCCAGCAATTCGAGCCAGTGGCAGCGATTGTATTTCAACGTCCACGTCACGAGGCGCAGCTCCTTGCGCGGGTCCAGCGCCACGTAGCCGACGTGCTCGGCGATGCGGCGCATCTGCTCGCGATGCGTCACCGGGTCAATCGTATGGCCGGTGCCGGGCGAGATGAGGTTCACCATTTCAAGACCTTCCTTCGCCATGACCTCCTTCATGTGGACGTGCGACTGGAAGAACACGTCCTTGTCGCCGATGGCCGCGATGGCTGGGACGACGCCCGCATTCGCCGCGTAGTCTATCGAGTCGAGCATGTGCAGTCCTCGCTCCTGATGCGGGGGCAGCGGCCCGACCTTGATGAAGTTCGGAATCGGCGTCTCGGAGAAGCGATGCGTGTCCACGTAGCCGCAGTAAGGCCCGAGCGCGACGAAGCGGCTCGGGTGCTTCAGGCCGAGATGCCAGGTGCCGGACGCGCCCATGCTCATGCCGCGCAGCACGATGCGGTCGCGGTCAATCTGGTAGTTCCGGCACACGGCCTCGACGGCCTCGAACACGTCTGTCTCACCGGCCCAACGATAGCAGTTCTCCACGCGGCCGAGCGGATGCAACTCAATGAAGTCCACATCCGGCGCGTTGTTCTTGTCCTCATCGCCCTCGTCGAAGCGCGCGATAAACCTTAGTTCGCTCATGCCCACTGGTTTGGAGCTGCCGTGCAGGACCACGTCCAGACGCATAGGCTTGGTGCCGTCGTAACTCTTAGGAATGATGAGCCCGTAGGGCTGGACCGAGCCATCAATCGCGGAATGGAAGGCGCGGATCACCTTTCCTCGCTTGGTCGTCCACGGTTTGTGCTTCGCGGCGAGCCGCTCCGTGAACCGCTTGCCTGCCCGCTCCATTGCCTGCACGTCCGCCCGCGTGAAGCCGGTGTCGAATTCAAGGGCATGCCAGACCCCGGCCGAAAAGAGGTCAACGTCCGGATCGCTGAACCGCGAGATGAGCAGGGGCTCGACGAGCGCCTCGCGCTGCTTGACTGAGAGCGCGCCGGACTCGGTGAGCACGAACTCCAGCGCCGCCACCGTGTCCTCGTAGGTCGTCGCGTGCCCGCCGTTCTCCCGGTGCAGGAGCAGCACCTTGCGTTTCGCCTGCTTCAGCTTCTCTGCGAGGCGCAGCACGCTCGGTGGTGGCACGACCGTGTCCTTCCCGCCGGTGGTGAACGCCACAGGCATGATGAACTTCTCCGGCCAAAGCTCAGCACTGCGCCTTTTGTATTCGTCCGGCACCCGCGCCTTCGTGCCGCCGAACGATGCGGCGATGGCGTCCTGAAACTTGTCATATTCCACATGGTTCGCCGTGCCGTTCATGCTGCACACGCCCGCGACCAGCTCCGGGTGCAGCGCCGCGAAGGTCAGCACCGCCGTCCCGCCCATCGAGCCGCCCACGAGGAAGACGCGCCCGACTTTGTGCCGCTGCCGTAGTTCCGCGATGAGTTGCACGGTGTCCGCCTCGGCCAGCGGCCCCATCCACGAAGTTTTCGCCCGATAGTCCGGCGAGACGAAGATCATGCCGAACCGCGCCGCCACGTCGCGCGCCCCCTTGCACTCGCTGCGCGCGTCACGAATGACCTGCCAGCGGTCCGAGCCGTGCCCGTGGAAGGCAAGGAGCACGTCGTGCGGCTCCGCGGCCTTGAACCCCGGCGGGAGCAGCTCGACGTAGCGCTGCTCAGAACCGTCGGCCTTGGCAGTGAACGCAATGTCCTGCGGCTCGGCGGACGTGGCGGCGAACGTCGCGCTCAGGCTCAGCCGGCAGGCGAGCGTGACGATGGCGAAGAGTTGGGATGCGGATTTCATTCAATGAACCCTTTCATAGTCGCGAGGAAAGAGGAGCTTGATGCCCACAATGACCGCAAGTCCCGCCAGCACGTAAGCCAGCGCGGTGTAGGTCAGCAGACTGTTGATGCCAACGCTCTGCTTGAGCGCGCCACCCGCAAGCGTTCCGAAGCCGGAGATGACCGCGCCGAACAAGTTCAGCACTCCTACCGCTGAGGCGCGGGCGTCCGCTGGGACAATTTCAAACGAGGACGGAAAGATGTTGCCCATGAAGAAGCCGCTGAAGAGGCCGAAGCCCATCGCGGCGATACGCGTGGCAGCCAGCGTGTCGCTGTTGCCGAGGCAGTGCAGGAACGGCGCGCAGCCGAGCAGGCTGGCGGTGAGGAGCCAGAGTCGCGCGGCCTTTGTGCGGCGATAGAGCGTGTCCGCGAGCACGCCGCCGCTCAACATGCCGATGAGCGTCGCGCCTTGGAGGAA
>CAZQEW010000212.1:0-4883 GCA_964591495.1 uncultured Klebsiella sp. | reverse complement strand
AGCCGCCGCCGGGGGCGACCTGGACGGAAATGAGATTCCATCCGGTGTTGAGCGGAACCTCCTGCATCTGCACGGGCACCTGGGCTAGGACGGGAGTCGCGACGAGCAGAAGCAACAACAAAGCCCTGAGGAACAAGCGAGGGGGCCTTTTAGCGGGGCTCATGAGGAGTGTTTGCTGACCGTGTGACCGGGAACTGAGTGGCTGCGGTTTCCACTGCCCCCCAATACCCAATTGAGGAAGTGAGAAATGCGGTGCGGACCAATGAGGAAAAAGCTGCGGCAGGCTTCAATGTTGCCAACAAACGGGAGGGTGCGCAGAAACGCCCAGGTGGACTTGCGGGAGGAGGCGACGAAGCCGGTGCCGGACCAAGCCGAGCTGGTGTGGCGGACTAGGCTTGTTGGATTCCAACCAGTGGACGGGGTATTTAGCTGCGTGGCGGAAACGCGAAGCGGACAAACGACCCTTAACGAGACTGTCAACGCCCCACGATACAACCGCGAAACCATGCCTCCCCGCCGAATCATAGTTTGATCACAGCCAAAACTGTTCGGGACAGCGCAATTGACTGATGGCACCGATTCGGTCCTCGCTATACTGGCTATTTCGAGAACAGGCATACCATCTAAAGCTGACCATAAGCGCAGCGTTTTGGTAAATCCCACAACTGTGGTATTTTGACTGACACAGGCAATTGCAGGCGACCCAGCCAGCGGTGATTCTGCACCTCATCCACGAGAGTCCCCAAAGGTCGAGATCGAATGGCAACCCAATCCGAATAGGGTCAAAATGATCTAATGAGCCATGGGCCTTGCCCCATCTGCTCTCCCCCCTTTGACCTGCAAGGTCCGCCGCTGCGCAACCGCGTGGTGATGGCCGCTTGACCCGCGGGCGCGCTGGGCGTGAACGGATGCCGAACGATCTGATGGTGGAGTATTACACCCACCGCGCCTCGGCGCGTGGCGTGGCTGATGCGGTGGCACTGGCTGACCAGCCAAACCATATGGCGCTTCCGCGAAACGTTCACCGACAGCCGCCACGGCCAACCCGTCGCACCCAACCTGCTGCATGCCACGCCGTGGCTTGAGGTTCGTGCTCTTCCAGCAACGCGGGGAGCTGAGTTGAAACGTCCTGCGGCGCGGCGGGTGGCGTGGCCACAGCTACAGCCGCCGCAGCGCCGATGCAGCTTCGACCTCGGCACGGGTTGCGCCCCCAAGCGTCCAGTCGTTTACGTCCTAGTGCGTGAAGGGTGCCGACGCGAACGCATTTTCAACTGCAGCCGGCGGTGGCCCTGGCCGTCCACAAGGTCAATCAGCGCGGCAGTCTCCTCGATGTGGATGTCCGCGCGCACCCAGCCACGCGCGAAGAGCGCGGGAAGCGTGACCACGGGGAGGGAAGCTCGGCAAGGGCAGGCACGCGGCGCGGGGTTTTTGTAGTAACGCCAGAGGAGGCTGCTGCGATGTTGCAGTAACGCTGGGAGAAAGGTAATGGCCGTCCCAGCCACAAGTCATTTCGGCGGCGTGAGCCAAGGATGCAAGGATGGGCACGCTGGCAGAAATAGCGCCGTGAAGGAGAAAAGAGAAAGCACGCGGGAATGGGTTGTGGCGTCGGAACATTCCTCCAAAAAGGCGCCGCGGGACCGCATCTGCGAACAAAACGCGCTGGCGGGCGCGCTGCAACGCGCGGCGGGCTTCGGAGCAGGCCGTCACGAAGTCGGCTTCGGCGAGAGTGAGCCATGAAAGCGGTAGCGACTGGCGCGGCGTCCGCCGGGGGTTCCTTTGCTAGCGAGGGTGAGGACGCCTTCGCGGACGAGGCTGTTGAGCAACGCCAAGCCTGCGTGCGGGCCGGCAGTGTTGGCGACCTTGGCGGCATCCCGCGCGCCAATGAAGAAGGGATTGTCACCCGACAGGGCTTGCAGATGGAAGCAGACCGCGACGAGCCGGCGGAGCTTCGGGCTGCTGGGGTAGCGGTCGGCCTCTGGGGGCGGCGGGCCGGCGTCCGCGCGGCGGATGGCTTCGGCGAGGGGATGGGAGCCGAGCGGGGCGCGGACTTTCGAGAACGCGTCGAGGAAGAGCAGGCGGCTCGTGTCAAAGTCGGAGTCAGGAAGAAGCCTTGACTGGCCGCTGCTCCACCAGAGCGCGAAAGCCCCGTCAAGGTCCGCTTTGGAAAGGCGCTTATTGATAGTGACCTCGAAGGCTTTGACAGCGCGGGCGAAGACGAACAACGGGTCTGCACCGGGCAGAAGAAACCGCTCGCTCAGGGAGGTCTGAACCGCCTCTGGCAGCGTCCGGACGCACGCTGCCAGAGGCGGAGCCTCATGAATACCCTGCGTCCCGTGAGTCACTCCGTTTCTTCCGTGACTCTGTTTCGCTGTCTCTCTGTGTGGTGGTGTTTTCATGGCGGATTTGGGGAAGACAACTTCAAGAGAGAGGGGTCAGCCACCACGGGCGTTTACAGTGAGGTGCCGCTGGATGTGCTCGTCCACGGCGGCCTTGGGGAAGCGGATGAGCTTGCCGCCAAGGCGCACGAAGGGCAGCGCCCGGCGGGCGATGAGGTTGTCCACCGTGCGCGGGGAGACGTTGAGCAGCCGGGCGAGCTGCTGCTTGGTAAGGTAGGCGTCAGCTGGCGGATTGAGGCCGGCTACGGGGGCTTGGGCTGCTTGATTCATGGCAGTTGGCACGGCTGCGCTGCCTTCGCGCTGCGGGCCGAGGTTTTGATAGTCCGGCACCATACCGGACCTAGCCTGCGCAAAGGCGCGTGCATGTGCGCCTAAACGGGATAGAACGGAAGCGCAGCGGAATGACAAGGGACTACTTCCCGTTTTAGACTGATTCAGGACAGTTTAGGACGATAAAAGGAACTTGAAGTCATTCTTGCGAAAGCGCTGTTGGCCACGCGCGGTGGTCATTACAGGCTTGAGCCTGCCGCTCCGGACCTCCTTGTAAAACGTGTCCTTGCACCAGCCCGTGATGCGCAGGACATGGCGACGCGACAAGATCAGCGGGAGTCTGTGAAATTCTTCCTCGGTCATGGTCGGCCTCCGGCTGGCGTGCTGGCAGCAGGGCTCGGCTCCTCTCCGGGTGCCGCCGGCCTCCAGCTCAAGGGAGGCCCGACTGCGGTGCCGCCGGGTAAATCACTGCATCCGAGGGGGCTCGCCGGCGTCCAGCTCCACGCAAAGCTCATGCCGGCACGTAAGCCCGCCCCTCCGGAAACTGCAAGGGCGATGTGGGCGGCGGAAAGCCTCGGTTAGCCAGACCCTTGCGGACCCTGGAACAGCAGCCCGAAGCCCGCCTTCTACCCGGGAAACCCGGGGCCCTGACAGCGAGCGCGCCGGCTTTTTCGTTGCCTCCGCTGGGGCAGCACCTACGTTTTTGCGATCCCGATGATCTGGAGAGAAACGCGGGGGCGTATAAGGCTGCGGCCTGAATTCCACCACGGGGTGAGCCAAGTCAGGCAGCGACGGCGGGGAGCACCACCACTTTATTCCCGACCGGTGGCTCCGGCGGCAGGGTGTTGAACCACGCCTGCGCGTCGGCGGGGGTGACGAGTTCCTTGTAGTGCGCGTGAATCATCGCCGGGGAGTTGCCCGCTTCGAGGGCGACGCGGTTGAGGTCCTGCGTGACGGAGAGGCGGTAGGAGCAAAAGGCGTGACGGAGGCCATTGCGTTTCCAAAGGAAGGGCGTCTTCACCTGGCGCGCATTGCGGCACTCGCGAAGCGCGGCGACGACGGCATCATGCAGCCGGTTCTCACCGGTCACGGGGCTGACGGGGCCTTCGCTGCGGACGTAGGGCTGAAGCCAAGCCCGGGCGGCATCGCAGAGCGGCACGACGCGGCGGGTGGCGGTCTTGGCCTTGGCGGCAGTGACTTCAACGAGGCCAGACTCGAAGCGGACTTCGCGCCAGTCGAGCCGAAGGACTTCGGCAGTGCGGAGTCCACAGAAGGCGCAAATGACCATGGCCGGCACGAGGTCGGGGCGGACGGCGAGCGTGGCATCGAGGATCTCGCGGAGTTCGGCCGGCGTGAAGACGAGGGTGGGGCTGGGCTTGGCTTCGGGCTTCTCGATGCCGTCGAGTTCGTCGAGCAGGTCGCGCGGCGCATACTTCCGGCGCACGCACCAGCGGATGAGGGTGCGAATGTGTTTGAAGGTGTTGAGCTTGCTGCGCGCGGCCATGTCGAGGTCGTCGAGGTATCTTTGCAGCATGGGGCCGGTGAGCTGGGCGACGGGCAGGGAGAAAGCGGTGACAAAGCGATTGAGGCGGTGGCGAAGGTCGCGCAAGTGGCGGTCGCCGCGCCCGGCCTGGTCTTTGGCGGCGATGAACTCGGCCACGGCGTCGGCCACGAGCTTTTCTTCGCGCACCTGGCTGTGACGGACGAGGAAGTCGTCCACGGCTTGCTTGAGGCTTACGCCCGCGGGGAGGAGGAGGCGGGCCTCCGTGTATTCCTTCACGGCAAAGTTGAGCGGGATGGAGTCGGAGAGCTGGAGCTTGGCCTGCAAGCCGCGGAGGAGGTCGAGGGACTGCGTGTAGATGGCGCGGTCAGCGGGCGAGAGCTTGAGGACTTCGCCTTCGCGATTGGCGAGCTTCGTGACGATGAGGTTGGCCTCCGTCTTGGCGTCGGCGAGGTCGGAGAAGCGGCGGCGGATGCGCTCGTTGCCCTCGAAGTAAATGAGGTTGAAGCGTTCGTAGGTCGTGCCGTTGACGACATTTCGCTCGGGGACGATGCGAACGGAGACGTTGCCCTGGGCGATTTCAAGGGGCTTGGCGGCCGCTTTGGAGGGGTGAGGTTTCATGGTGTTACATGACCCCAAAACGACCCCAAAGTCAAACAATACCAATAAGAGGCTTATTTTAATGGTGCCGGTGGCGGGACTCGAACCCGCACGAG
>CAZQEW010000211.1:0-4979 GCA_964591495.1 uncultured Klebsiella sp. | reverse complement strand
GATGCAGGATTGCCGCGCGCGGGCGCAGCGTAGGTGCGTTGGGCGCGTAGCGTTGCGCAACCACAATCTAACTGGCAAATGAAAATGATGAACAATTTCGATTTCATCGCCAACTGCCCGGAAATCAGAACCAACGGCAGGAAAGGCAGCGCCGTGAACCGGCCCTTTTGGCCCGCTGACTTGCACTAAACCGAGCTTTCATTCATTGTCCGCTGACACGCCATGAAAGTTCCATCACCCGCTCCCGTCTCCCCCGTCACCCGCCGCACGTTCCTCCGCACCGGCGCGGTGCTCACCACCGCCGTCGCCGCGCTCTCGCCCGCTGCCCGCGCGCAGACGAACGCCAACAGCAAGCTCCGCATCTACCAGATCGGCGTCGGCGGCATCGGCAGCCTCCAGCGCAACGGCCTCAAGGACCACCCACAGGTCGAATGGGCCGGCTTCTGCGACGTGGATTCCCGCGAGCTGGACAAGATGAAGAAGCAGTTCCCGAACGCCTGGACCGTGAAGGATTACCGCGAGGGTTTCGCGAAAAAGGTCGCCGACTTCGACGCCGTCATCGTGGACACGCCCGACTTCCACCACGCGCCGATGATGCTCACCGCGCTCCAGCACAAGAAACACCTCTACGGCCAGAAACCGCTCGTGCATCAGCTTGCGGAACTCCGTCTCATGCGCGACGCCCTCGCCGCGCGGCCCGGCCTCGTCACGCAGATGGGCAACCAGCGCGCCTGCAACACCGGCCGCATGCAGGCCGTCGAGCTGTTGCGCAAAGGCCAGCTCGGCAAGCCCGTTGAGGCCTACGTTTGGACCGGCAGCGTCGCGCGCGGCACCTACTTCGGCGACCCGTGGAGCGATTACACCCCGGCCAAGCCCGTGCCCGACTATCTCGATTGGGATCTATGGCACGGCCCGCTCACCGACAAGCTGCCCTATAGCGAAGACCTCGCCCCGCGCCGCTGGCGCTCCTACTGGCAGACCGGCGGCGGCCAGCTCGCGGACTGGGGCTGCCACCTGCTCGACCTGCTCTATTTCGCCTACGACCTACCCTCGCCCGAGGCCGTCATCACCCACACCCCCAAGGCCTCTAACACCAGCCACACCTCGCACAACCAGAGCACCATCACCTACCCCGGCCGCGGCCAGTTCGCGCGCGACAAATTCGTCGTTCGTTACAACGACGATGCGATGCTGCCGTCCTTTGCCGCGCTCGGCCTGCCGCCGGCGAAAGTCGGTGCCAACCACACCATGGTCGTCTGCACCGAAGGCACCTTGCTCCTGCAAGCCGACGGAAAGATCACTGTCTTCCGCAAAGGCGAAGTCGTGGCGAACGAGCCGATGCCCGAGACCACGCCGCACCACCACTGGAAGGACTGGGCCGACAACTGCCTCGGCGCGAAGAAGCATCTCTGGGCGCCGTTGACCATCGGCTGGCGCATCACCGAGCCGGCGCTGCTGGCGGTGAAAGCCACGCGCTTCCCCGGCCAGGAACTCCGCTGGGACGGCGCGAACTTCCGCTTCACCAACCACGAGCAGGCCAACCAGGAAATCCTCAAGCGCACCTACCGCGAAGGGTTCGCGCCGCCGGCGGTGGCGTGACGCCGTGCCGGCGATTTGCAATCGCCGTCTGCACCATCCAGCACGAAGAAAACGCTACGAGTGCATCGACCGTAACTCGGCGGTTGCAAACCGCCGGCACGGGCTTTACCGCGTTGACCCGGCCGCTCCGCTCCGCTTCACTCTGCCCCCTGTCATTTTGACCATGAAACTGAAGTTACTCCTCGCCGCGTGCCTCGCCGGCTTCGCCCTAAATTCCTCCGCCGCCGCGCCCAAGCCGCTGCGCGTCCTGCTCTTCGCCGGCGGTTGCTGCCATGACTACGCGGTGCAGCATCTCATCCTCAAGGAGGGCCTCGAAGCCCGCGCGCACGTCGAGGTGGATGCGATTCACTCCTTCGACCGCAGCACGAAGGCGACCTTCGCGCCTTACGCCAAGCCCGACTGGGCCAAGGGCTACGACGTCATCGTCCACGACGAGTGCAGCGCGGACGTGAAGGACGTGGCTTACGTGAACAACATCCTCGCCGCGCACCGCGCCGGCATTCCCGCCGTGAACCTCCACTGCGCCATGCACAGCTACCGCGTCGGCAACATCAGCCAACCCGTCGTGCCCGGCTCGCCGGACGCGCTGTGGTTCGACCTCCTCGGCCTCCAATCCACCGGCCACGGCCCGCAGGAACCCATCGCGCTCACCATCGTCGCAAAGGACCACCCCATCATGGCCGGCCTGCCCGAGTGGACCACCATCAAGGAAGAGCTCTACAACAACATCAAAATCTTCCCCACCGCCACGCCGCTCATGCGCGGCAAGCAGGTGCTCAAGCAGAAGGACGGCAGCGAGCGCGCCGTCGAGTCGGTCGTCACGTGGGTGAACCAATACGGCCCCGGCAAGATCCGCGTCTTCAGCAGCACCGTCGGCCACAACAACGACACCGTCGCCGACCCGCGTTACCTCGATCTCGTCACGCGCGGCCTGCTCTGGTCGTGCGACAAGCTGAACCCGACTTACCTGAAGCCCGTGCCCGCCACGACCGCCGCGCAGCAAGTCGCCAGCGCCGCCGCCAAGGCCAAGCAACTCACGCCGCCGCCCGCGCCCGCGCCGAAGCCCGCTGACCCGGCCAAGCCCGTCGTCGTCGCGCCGATTGATGGCCGTCCGAACCTCGCCGTTGCCGGCACTGCGAAGGCGTCGAGCGAGGAGACGGGCAAAGGCAACTTCGCCGGCAACGCCATAGACGGCGACCCCGGCACGCGCTGGTGCGCGAACGGCAGCGGCTCCGGCCACACGTTCCAAGTAGACCTCGGCAAGGAGCAGAAAATCACCGGCATCCACATCAACTGGGAGTCGAAGAACAACGCCTACCGCTACAAGCTCGAAGCCTCCGCCGACGGCCAGTCGTGGCAACCGCTTGCCGACGCCACGAAAAACGACCAACCCGGCGCGACGAAGAATGATTTCCCCGCCATCAGCACGCGGCACATTCGCCTGACGTATCTCGGCTCGTCGCAAGGCGGCTGGGGCAGCTTCTGGGAATTCGCCGTGCTCGGCGAGAAGGGCGCAGCCCAGCCGCAGCCCGCCGCTCCGCCCGCTGGCAAGAAAGGCAAACAAGCCGCCGCAGCGAAGGAGCCGCCCGTGCTCCCTAGCGTGGCCGAAGTCGAGAAGATGAAGCCCGTCGCCGCCGAGAAAGTCGCCGGTATCCTCGCCGAAGTGAAAGCCCCCGAGGGCTTCGAGGTGAAGGTCTTCGCGACGCCGCCGGCCGTGAATTACCCCGTCTTCGTCGCCGCCGCGGCGGACGGCACGGTTTACGTTTCGAGCGACGGCAACGGCTCGCTCGGCCGCCTGCCGAATCTCGGCCGCATCCTCCGCGTGCGCGACACCAACGGCGACGGCGAGGCTGACGAGGTGAAGGTCTTCGTGCCGAACGTGGATTCCCCGCGCGGCCTGCTCTGGGACCACGACCGCGTCATCTGCCTGCACCCGCCGCACGTCAGCGCGTTCATTGACCGCGACGGCGACGGCCACGCGGACGAGACCAAGGTGCTCATCAAGGGCATCGCGTTCGGCTTCAAGGACCGCCCCGCCGACCACACGAGCAACGGCATCGAGCTGGGCGTGGACGGCTGGATTTACGCGGCCATCGGCGACTTCGGCTTCATGGAAGCCGAGGGCACGGACGGGCGGAAGCTTCAGCTCCGCGCCGGCGGCATCGTGCGTTTCCGCCCGGATGGCACGGGACTGCACCTCTTCGCGCGCGGCACGCGGAACATCCTCGAAGCCGCCGTCAGCCCCGAGCTGGACAGCTTCGCGCGCGACAACACCAACGACGGCGGCGGCTGGGACGTGCGCTTCCATCACTTCAGCGGACTGGAGGAACACGGCTATCCGTCGCTCTACAAAAACTTCGGCGACGAGCACGTCGCGCCGCTCGCGGACTACGGCGGCGGCTCCGGCTGCGGCGCGGCGTGGATTGCCGAGCCGGGCTTCCCCGCCGCGTGGGGCAACGCGCCGTTCACCGCCGACTGGGGCCGCGGCGTCATCTACCGCCACGCCGTGAAGGCGAAGGGCGCGACGTTCGCCGAGACCGAGAAGCCCGCCGAGTTCCTCAAGCTCACGCGCCCCACGGACCTCGACGTGGACGCCTCCAGCCGCGTGTATGCCGCGAGCTGGAAGGGCGCGACCTTCAACTGGAACGGCATGGACGTGGGCTATCTCGTCCGCGTGACGCCGAAGGGATTTCAAGCGCCCGCACTGCCGGATTTCGCGAAGGTCACTGATGCTGACTTGGTGAAGCTGCTGGAGAACGCCAGCCACCGCGTCCGCCTCGAAGCACAACGCGCGCTGATTCGGCGCGGGTTGAAAGATGCCACCGCAGCCACGCTCTCCGCGCTCGCCGCCGACAAATCCAAACCCCTCGCCACCCGCATCGCCGCGCTGTTCGCGCTCACGCAATCGCTCGGGGCGAAGGCCCACGACAGCGTCGCCAAGCTCGCCACCGACGCCACGCTCGCACCGTGGGCCTTGCGCGCGCTGACCGATGACGAGCGCACGCTCAACGCCAGCGCCGCCACGCCCGTGACTGCGGCATTGAAATCCCCCGACGCCCGCACGCGCAAGGAAGCCTTGGTTTCCTCCGCTCGGCTCGGCTCCAGTTTTCCGGCCCAAAATCTTCCTGCCCTGATTCCCCTCCTCGTGGACACCGACCCCGTCGTTGCCCACACCGCGATGCGTGCGCTCATCGCGCTGCGCGCCAGCGATGCCTGCCTCGCCGCCGTGGACCGCACGGATTCGCCGAGCCTGCGCGAAGCCGGCCTCCGCGTCCTGCGTTTGCTCCACGAGCCGAAGGTCGTGGATGCCCTGCTCGCCCGCCTCGCGAAGGAGAGCGATTTCACCCGCCGCCAGGGCCTGCTCACCGCGCTCGCCCGCC
>CAZQEW010000210.1:0-4983 GCA_964591495.1 uncultured Klebsiella sp. | reverse complement strand
CCCGGCAATGGGCGGTCCTGCGCATGGTGCAAGAACACGCCGAGGCGCTCGATGTATGCCCCGTCGGTCCAGCATGCCTGACCCACCGCGAATCAGTCTCCGCCGGCACCCGCTGCTAGGTTGGGGAACTGACGAATGGTCCGCGCGGGCTGCCCCGCCAGCCCTAAGCCGCCACCGCCTTGGGCTCAAGTGGCTGGTTTCGCAGCCGTTGGCCCAGCAGGCCCCAAAAGAAGGCGAAGGTGTAGGCCCCCCGGAGCAGTTCCACCCCGTGGATGGGCAGCAGCCGGAGCATGGTGTATGGATACTCGCCCCGGAGCGCTCCCGGCAGGGCCTGCCAAAGGGAGTCCCGATCAATCTGGGTGATACTCCGGCCAGCGCCGCGTTCGAACCACCAAACGTCCCGATCCTCGGGTCCCAGGTGGCCGATCAGGTCATTCGCCAGGTCTGCGTTCTGCCGGCTGAGTTCCAAGGCTTGGCAGAACCCGTCCAGAATGAACTCCTTGAGGCTCCAAGCGTGCTCCCTGGCTCGGGCCAGACTCTGCAGCGCGACGCGGGGAATGTGGGTGCGGTGAGGTTCGTCAGGGTAATAAGTCCCCCAGAAGCGCGCCAAGGGATGTTGGCGTTCCTGCTCCGAGAGTGCGTCCGTATCATCAGCCAGCAACCGGAGGTGCGCGATCGCGATCAGATGGTGCGTTCGCCAGGTGTCCAGCATGATAACGGTCGGCAGGTGACCTTCCTCGACCGCCATCCAGCCCGCCAGGGCCAGCGTGGCGACGAATGGCTCCAAGCCCGCAAACTCGCTCGGGGCCACTTCCTGCAAGGCCCGCTGCAACCGGTGCAGCACCCGGACATTGGGCCGTGATTCCGAGGCAGCCACCAACCCCGGCCGAGTGACCACCGCGCAGAAGCGGGCCGCAAGCTCGTGATCACAGTGTGGCGCCATCCGGGTCAGCAACTCGGTCAGGGGGACACGCGACAAAGCGGCCGTGGCTCCATTGAGCCAGGCAAACCAGCTCCAGCCCAGCGCCCCCTCGGGCAGGTCTCTAAATTGCAAGAGCCGCCCACAGGCGACCAAGCGCTCGGTGGCGCCGTAATTCCATCTGACCGACCGCGGAGCTGCCCATGCCTCGTCGCCCAGTTGCAGGCAGGTCTGCCAGAACTCCTCGGCGCGTTCGGGGCACCCCCAGAAGCCGGTGGAACAGAAGCTGTCCGCCGGCGCCGACGCAGGCGCTCGGTTGGCAGGCAACGGACGTGGTGGGCACAACAAGTGGAGTGCCTCCTGCTCGGAGAGTCGGGTGGGGTTCACGCTGGCACCTCGTCACGTGGTTGGGCCGCAAAGGAAACCCGCAAAGCCGCTTTCGGCTGTGCGGCGGACCACCGCTCAGGTGGCTGCCCTGGCCCATCCGCGGCCAGCAAACGGTTCCGGCGGCGCCGGGCTTCCGCCAGCGAATGCGTGGCCAGCGAGCAGCGGACGCGCCGTTTGGTGAAGTCCGGCAGGTGGAGGGTGAAGTGGCACCACCATGTGCCGTGGTTGTTCCAGAGGTGATGATCCGGGTTGGAGCGGGCTACCCGGATGGCGATTCTGCCAGAGTTCATAATGCGTCAACTTTCCGTCAAACGCATCAGGGGGTTCATTGCACCGGAACAAAACCGCTGATTCCTGTATCAGGCGGCGGCTTCGTGGTCCGTGAAGGTTTTGGTTTCGAGGCGTCGAGCGCTTCGCACATCGGGCGTGATTTATTCGCCCGGGCACCGTGGCTGGCTTCAACAGCTCGGTTGCTACTTACCCGCTTGAGCAGGTTCGTTCCTGATGCTGTTTGGCAATCAATCATCGGCCCGCGTCGGTCGCAAGGGGAAATTGTGTCATAGTTCCTTGAGCGCGCTGATCATCCGGAACCGACGCGGCGCCGGGACGACGGTGGAGCAGACGGCCCGTCAGGCAGAGGATTGGCGCGCTTCGATCCGAGGCTGGCCGCTTAGTTTGCTGCCGGGCGAACATTCGCGACCAACGAAAAAGCGGCATCCCACCGGGCTCGCACGACCTTGCGCATCAGCACTCTCATGCCACGGCAATCGTGCTCGTTGTATTTCAGGAGGCGGCGCCATCGCGCCTTGGCCCCAGCGGAGGTGCGGTTGAATTTGCCCTGATGCGCCGCCAGTTGCGCCTGCACGTAGCGCAGCCACTCGGCCGCATGGCCCTTTTCGACACCTGCTGGCACGCGATAATTGATGAGGCCGAAAAAGCTCTCGAGGCTGTTGTCTGCTCTCGGCTGCTGCGGATGAAAGCGGTTCCGCCAGCGGCGGGCGTAGGCAAGCGCGTTGACATAGATGGCCGAGAGGTTCACGTCGCCGTGCTGCTCGACCTGCCGCAGCTCGAACTCCGAAAAGCAAATCAGCAAACGCTCCTCCCGCTCGCATCGCTGGCGCAACTCGCGCATGGCCTCGGCAAAGGGTCCAAAAGCCAGCCGCCAGGCTTGTGCGGCGGGTTTGAATGTTTCGTCGAAGACCACTTGCTGGAACGTGCTTTCACAGAGCACGCCCGCCAGGACGGGCGGACAACCTTTAAGCCCCTCAAAATCCAGATACACCGCCCGCTCGACGGCTGCGCGACGCTCGG
The DNA here is from genome assembly GCA_964591495.1 of uncultured Klebsiella sp. GTDB lineage: Bacteria > Verrucomicrobiota > Verrucomicrobiia > Limisphaerales > SXTU01 > SXTU01. The sequence continues at coordinate 2,366 of CAZQEW010000210.1, read as the reverse complement.
AGGCCGAAGTCAAAGACGGCAATGAGCTCGTCCCTTTTGATGGCTCAACACTCTTAACCGGTTCAGTGCTCATCGCTTCTGAGGGTAGGCCCTGTGTCAATAATTCCCGGGAGTTTCCCCCTTGGTCAGCGGATGGCAGAGGGGTGGTGGTAGAGTTAGGAAGTAACTGAAACCCAACCGCCATGAGCCCCATCCTCGAACGCGTCCAGGAATTCCTCACCGCCCACGAATTGACCGCCCATCCCATGGGGGACGGCGAAGGGCTGATTGTGCCGATGAGCCTCACGCACTGCCGTTGCAATCTGGTTTTCCATCACGAACCCGGGAGCGACGAGCTAACCCTCCTCGCCTTGCATCCCGCCAATGTGCCGGCTGACCGTTGTTCGGCCGTGGCGGAGTTTCTGACCCGGCTCAACTGGAACCTCCACGGCCAACGATTTCTGCTGGATTGGAGCGATGGGGAGGTGCGGCTGCGGCGGGATGTGTGGTTGCTGGGAATCCCCGAGGTGAAGACCCTCGCTTTCTGGTTTCAGTCGGCCTGCGTGCTGTTAGATGGCTTTCACCCGGCGCTCATGAACGTGATCTACCGGGGGATGCCGCCGGTGCAGGCCTTGGAACAGGGCGAGGCCGAGTTCCAGTCGTTGATCAAGGCGCACGAACCAGATGAACCGGATGAGGTATAAGCTCTAACCTCCCCACGGGAACTGGTGCGGCAAGCCATCGGGTTGATTGAAGACTGCTGGCTGAAGGAACAACAACGGCGGCCGGGTGCTTGAAAGCCATTCGACTGGATTACGTCGTTTCTCCCGCGGCATCACCCTACCGGCCAGCAGAATGACGCCCTCCCGCCCCTCGAACACGCGCCGACCCGGTTTCCGCTTCAGCCAGGGCCAGCTCTGCATCACCACGGGGCAGGAGGAGATGCGGTTGGGCACCTGGCCGCTGCTGGAGGCGACTCGCCGACGCAAGGACGAATCGAAGTGGGGTCGCTTCGTGCCGGCGTTCCGCCTGCTCCGTCCCAAGGCCGACCTGCTGGGGATTGAACCCGGTCCGGCCGGGGTGCACGGTCAGGGCGTCGACCCGTTGTTCGCGAAGCATCAGGCCTTCCGGCTTTTCCGCCAGTCCCTGCCGCTGCAACTGGCCGCCGCCGCCGAGCGCTTCCCCGCCCGGCAATGGGCGGTCCTGCGCATGGTGCAAGAACACGCCGAGGCGCTCGATGTGCTGGCCGCCAACCCTGCCCTCGGTTTCTGCGCCGCGAATCTGGCCCGGTTCCGGCCGATTCTCGGCAATCATGGCCGGCAGGCCGCGGAGTTGGTCCGCCGGCCCCAGCGCGAAGTGCTGGATTTTCTGGGTTTTCCCGAGTCGCAGGCATGGGTGAACCTGTTCCGCAGAATCCCCCCGGAATGCGTCGCTGTGGAGCGGATGCAGGCGCTGCGGGAAACGGCCCATCCCGCGGAGTTGGCGAAGCGCCTCGCCCACCTGCCGGTGCTCAACAGCGGCGTGCTGGAACTGGCCTCCCGTCCCCAACTCCTCGCCCTCGCCTCGCCCGCGCTGCTGCTGGAGGTCGCCACGCACCCGGAGGAGCTGCTGCAGGCCACCGCCGTTCACCTGCTCGCCGATCTCGTGGATACGCTCCGGCGGATGGACGAACCGCCGCGGTTTGGTGGCATTCGGACGCTGGCGGGATTGCGGGAACGCGCCGTGGCCATCGAAGCGGCCTACCAGCGTCACATCCTGCTGCGGGAGCGGACACTGCTCACGCTGCGCTTTCCCCCGCCGCCCGTTCCAGGTAGCGATGCCATTGTCCCGCTTACCGATCCGGGACAGTTGATCGAGGAAGGCCGGGCTCAGCGCAACTGTGTCGCAAGCTATGCGGAGCGGGTCGCCGCCGGAAAGGTCTTCATTTACCGCGTGCTGGCACCCGAGCGCGCAACGCTTTCACTCCAACCCTCGTCCGCGCGGGAGTGGGAACTGGGACAACTGCTCTGCGCCTGCAATCAGCCGGTGTCACCCGCCACGCGGCACAGTGTCCTCCGTTGGCTCGCCGGGGAATCGGTGTCGCTCTGATCCGCCGCCTTCAAGGACTTGAGGTATTCCCCCCAGCACCCGCAGCGCATCCTCCCCCATCTCCGGACCGGCAAACAGCTCCGGGGCGCTCACCGCGAAGTTCAAATCGGGCTGGCGCATGCGCCTGTGGCTTCGGTTTTGAATTGCGACCGAGCAGCTAAAATGCGGTTTTCCACAGCCATGCCTCACTAAGCGCGGAACCAAGGCTGGTCCCAAGGCGAAAACAAGCCGTACGCAAGCCGAAACAAGCCGAACACAAGCCGAACACAAGCCGAACACAAGCCGAACGCAAGCCGAAC
>CAZQEW010000209.1:2762-5103 GCA_964591495.1 uncultured Klebsiella sp. | reverse complement strand
TGTTGAGGGTGAAGACGATGAAAAGCAGCCATGGAGGAACGCCGCATGAATGATGCTGAATCCAACACGCCTCCTCCGGCCAGCGACGATCTCGAACCACCCTCCGCTGAATTGGTCGAGACGTTGAATGAAATCATGGAGGCTGTCTTCGTTCCCGCCGGCACTCCCAAGCTCAATCCGAATGAATTATCCGCAATGAAACAGTTTGCCTGCCAGCTCCCGATCAGCCAGGGCTTCAACCCAGGCACGCTTCATTTCCTGCACCGTGTTGTTGTCAGCCAGTTTGTTGTCGGAACAGCCAAGACAACGGTGGACTGGTCGATGCTGTTGAAGAAATGGACTGACATCTGTGTGGAACGGAACCGACAGCATCTTGTTGGAGGATTGCCGTCATTGCTGAATTGGTGTTTTGAACCCAGCTGCATCCGTGTCATCGGGTTGATCGAGTTGGAATGGGATGCTGATAACCGCCAAATCACCATTCAGGCGAATCAGCCGAATCTCAACCGGATGACTGCTTATTTGAAATCAGCCTTCAACATCGAAGCTGTTGAGACAACACAACCACCAATCTCAAACGCCGCATGAAAGACTGGCCGGGTGGGAATAACGCTTATACCCGCCGACTCGAAGCTGTGGAACAGGCACGCGGGACTTGGATCGAATCCGAGTGGGTGCTGAGGAAGCTGCGCAGCCGTTCAGCAAACGAAACGAAACGGCCGGATGACGACACGCTGGTTGAATGGCATCAGCGCATCACCTCAGCACCCTACTGCCAATGACAACCACCACGTTGAAGCTGGAACGCGGGCAGGATCCCAAAGAAGCATTTTGCTACGGCCCGCCCACTCATCCGCCCGCTACACCAGGAGAATGGTTTGCCCGTCGCTATCCTGCTGTGGTTGAGCAATGGGGTGCGCCGATGTTGGAGGCTGTCATCAACGATCAGCAGGGCAACTGTCTGGTCAAACCGATAGAACTGAACGACAACTTCTTTGCTGCAATCATCAGCGATACACGGCTGGGGCATTCGGTTGTGTTTTACCAGCCGGAGCAACAATGGTTCTTCTACGATCCTGCTGATCAACTGTATCATCCTACAACAGAGGAAAAGCTCATCGCGTTGTTGTCCGCGTTGCTAGCCCGATGTGCTGGTGAAATGCCCAAGAACACCGATTTGATCCAACTGTTCTGCCGGTTCAGAGAGGAGGACAAGCTGAAGGCTGTCGTTAAACGGGCCCGGGCTGTTCATGCAGCCGAAAGCAGTTTCTTTGATAATGAATCAGCCAACCGACGTGCCGGTGGAGTTGAGAGCTTCAGCGATCTGGCCCGTGGTTTTGTGCGGGCCACGGTCAAGCGGCAGCCCAACCAGCTGTTGTCAGAGGGCGAATGCTTCCAACACTTCAACGAGTATTGCCGCAACAACGCCTCGACGGCGGAAGTAACGAGGAGGCAGTTCAAGCAACTCATCGCGGAGGTCATCAGAGAGGAGTTCGCTGTGGGCTTCCGGAAGGATCTCAAAGACGGGGAAGGCCGGTATCTGCGCGGGTGGAAGGGCCTGGCGGTTGAACTGCCCCAGCGCAACTAGCCGGGCTGGCCCGACGTGCCCGACCGGCCTGTCTCGTTGAAAACAGCTGCCCGACCCGGAGCCCGGAAGTTGCCGCGAGTAACCGCGCTAAGGAGTGACCAACTCGAAACGGCCATCTTAGAGAGCACCACAGTCGGTCCGCACGAAGAATTTCCAGCGGGTGGCGTCTGTAAGTGAGTTCTCGTTATGTCCCGCGTGCTCCTATGCTTGGTCGGATTGATCATTCTGCCGCTGCTGACGGTCAGCGCGGCGGACAAACCCACCAAGCCGACCAAGCCCGACACCGCCACGTCGCCCGCGATGGTGGACAAAACCCCCAAGCCGACCTCATCAGGCGTGGACAAGAGCAAGCTATCCCTTGTCTCCGACACCACGCCCTTGCGCAATCCAAAGCCGCTCGCCACCGAGATTGACCGCTGGGTGGGTGCCGGCCTGGCCAAGGCGAAGTTGAGCGCCGCGCCAGTGATTGCGGACGGTGAATTTCTCCGCCGCACCGCGTTGCACCTCATCGGTCGCGTTCCCACCGAGGAGGAATTGGATGCCTTCCTTGCCAGCACGGAACCGGACAAGCGGGAGCGCTGGGTCAATGACCTGCTCGCCTCGCCGGCCTACGGCGAACACTTCGCCACCATCTGGCACGAACTGATGGTGCCCGTGGACAACGCGCTCAAGAAGCCGGCCCGTGACCCGTTCACACCGTGGCTGGCCGCTCAGTTCAACGCCAATCGCGGCTGGGACGCCATCGTGCGCGAC
>CAZQEW010000209.1:0-2662 GCA_964591495.1 uncultured Klebsiella sp. | reverse complement strand
GGCTGGACGCTCACCGAGGCGATGGAGGACGTGCCGTCGGGCTTGGGGAAGATTCCCGGCAGCGAAATGCGCGCGCCGCTTGATGCTGGTGCTGCCGTCAGGGTGCCGGAAACCGGCCGCAAGATGGCTGGGCAATTGGTTCAAGCACGTTTCCTCGGCGGTGCGACGCCCACGTGGAAGGACCCCGGCCCGTATCGCCCGCGCTTCGCCGAGTGGGCCACGGGCGCCGAGCACCCGTGGTTCGCACGCAACGCGGTGAACCGGCTCTGGTCGCACTTCTTCACGCGCGGGCTGGTGATGCCACTCGACGGCCAGCATGAAAGCGCCGAGGCATCACATCCCGAACTGCTCGTCGCGCTCGCGCGCGAGTTCTCCGCGTCGGGTTTCAACGTCAAGCAGCTCATTCGCTCGATTTGCGCGAGCCAAGCCTATCAACGCAACAGCCGGCCCGCGCCGGGCACAGAGTTGGACGAGACCTGGTTCAGCCACCACCGGCCCCGGGTGATGCGCGCGGAGGTGCTTTACGATTCGTTGAGCGTCGTGTTGCAGCCGCCGTTCCGCAAAGGCGGTGGCAAGCCGGGCACGAAGGTTGAGCTGGCCCGCGCGCAGCCGATTTCCGGCCTGAGCCGCGACGAGTTTGTGCGCGCCTTCGCGACGCGCCCGGATGAAAACCACGGCAGCACCGTCAACGAAGGCATCCCGCAGTTGCTGGAGTTGATGAACGGCCGTCTGCTCGCGGACCTACAAGCCGCTGCGGGGCGCGTCACCAAGGCCGGAGCAGCGCCGGAGGAAATCATCGCGCGGGTCTATCGGCTGGCTTACACACGCACGCCTTCGGCCGAGGAGCAGGCCTGGGTGAAGGATTACTTCGCGTCTCACCCGAACCCCACCGACGCCTGCGCGGGCCTGCTGTGGACGCTGCTGAACAGCGGGGAGTTTCTCACCAACCACTGAACCGGCGCATTGCCATGCACATCAAGATTGCCCTGCCCGCAAACCAGTTCACCCGCCGCGAATGGCTGACCGCCGCCGCTGCCGGCGTGTCGGGCGTTTCCCTCTCGGGCTGGCTGGCTCCCCTGGCGTCCGCGGCTGAGCAGCAAAGCGCCACGCCGCGTTCATCGCGGCCGAAGTCCTGCATTCTCCTGTGGATGGACGGCGGTCCCAGCCACATCGAGACGTTCGATCCCAAGCCTGGGGCGCCCGCGAATATCACCGGCGACCTGCGTGCCATCAGCACGTCGGTGGACGGCATTCAGATCGGCGAGAAATTTCCGCAACTTGCCAGGCTCATGCATCACGGCGCGATTCTGCGTGGCATGAGCACCGCTGAGGCCGACCACGGGCGCGCGCGCATCTACATGCACACCGGCTACAAGCCTGGCCAGGGCGGGGTGAGTTATCCCGGCCTCGGCTCGACCGTCGCGGCGGAGCTGGCGCGGCCGGATTCGCCGCTGCCGAACTTCGTCGTTGCCGGGTCGCCGCTCACCAAGCACGACTTCGTGCGTGACCCTGGCTATCGCGGGCCGCGGCATCAGCCACTCGTGCTGGACAAGATCACCGACGGACTCGCGAACGTCTCGCCGTCGGTCCCGTGGCCCGAATTCGACCAGCGGACAAGTCTGCTCGACCGGCTTGAGCAGAACTTCGCACGCACCACCCAGGCCAACGCCGCGCAGTCTCACGCCGTCGGCTTGAGCAGTGCCTTGCGCCTGATGCGCTCCGAGAAGCGCGAGTGTTTCGACCTCTCGAAGGAGCCGGAGGCCGCACGCCAAGCCTATGGCGACACGGAGTTCGGCCGTGGCTGTTTGCTCGCCCGACGTCTGGTCGAGGCGGGGGTGGCGTTCGTGGAGGTTTATCTCTCGAACTGGGATACGCACGAGCGGGCCGTGGCGATGAAGTCACGCGACTTGATGACGCAAGTGGACCTCGGGATGTCCGCGCTGGTGCGCGACTTGAAGGATCGCGGGTTGCTCGACAGCACGCTGATTATCTGGATGGGCGAATTCGGTCGCACGCCGCAGGTCAACAACGTCGGCGGACGCGACCACTACGCGAAGGCGTGGTCCACCGCGCTCTTCGGCGGCGGCATCAAGGGAGGCCAAGTCATCGGCGCGACCGACGGCAGGGGCACGGAAGTGATCGACCGACCGATCCCCGTCAACGACTTCATGGCAACTGTGTGCACGATTTTGGGCATCAACCACACGAACGAAGTCGAGACACCCAACGGCCGCCCCATCCGCATCGTGGACAAGCACGAGCGCGTGATCCGGGAACTGTTATGACTCTGGGGCTCCGTCAGGTTGAATTGAGCCGGGATCGCCTGAAGGTGGGCGTTCGCTCCGATGCCCCACCCGGCGACCGAAGGGGGCTTCATCCCTGCGAGCCACCGATTGCGAGGGTTTAGTCGTTTGGCGCCCAGGAACCGGCACCGCACCGATTTGGCTTTCTGCAGCCGGAATCAGGCGTCCAGCACCTTGTGCTAATCTGAAAACAAGTGCCGCATTCTCACCTTCAACCGTTTCAGGATGTCTTCCAACTTGCCCAACGTGACGCTCTGGTCGCCGTTTTCCAACCGGAACAGCGTGGAAGCGGAAATGCCGAGGCGCTTGGCAAACACCGCGTAGCTCTCGTTGCCACGTTGTTGCCGCAGGAACCGGCC
>CAZQEW010000208.1:0-5121 GCA_964591495.1 uncultured Klebsiella sp. | reverse complement strand
CGGTGCTTGAGCAGGTGGCAAAAGAGTTCCTCCAGCATTTTCGTCGCGCGGACATGGGGTTCGTGGACGGCGTCGCTGTAGTAGAGGTTTTGGTAGAGGTATTTCCGCAGTTCCAGGTTCAGCTTCCGGCGTGCGTCGCTGTAGCGGATGAGCGGCTTGGCTTGGAGCCGGACTTCATCGGCTGACTTCACGCCGGCGGCAGCAATGGCGGCCTCGCTGGTCTTCACCACGTCGTGGACATGGTCGTCGATCAGGCAGCGGATGATGAAGTAGCGGCGGCACTCATCCGGAAGTTCACCCTGCTGCCTTTTCGTGCGGCGGGCGGCCTGAGCCCAGAGCTTCACGTCGCGGCGGAGCTTGGCTTCGGAGAGCAGACCGGCATCAAGGCCGTCGTCGAGGTCGTGGCTGTAGTAGGCGATCTCGTCGGCGAGATTGGCCACCTGCGCTTCAAGGGAGGAGGACTTCGCGTCGAAGCCGGGGCGTCTGCCCGGATGGTCGTGGGCGGTGTGGTGCTTAACGAGCCCTTCGCGCAGTTCCCACGTGAGGTTCAAACCCGGGAAGCCGGGATACTTTTGTTCGAGCACTTCCACCACGCGCAGGCTCTGGCGGTTGTGCTCGAAGCCGCCGTGCTGGCGCATCAGGCGGTCGAGTGTCTCTTCGCCTGCATGGCCGAAAGGCGAGTGGCCAAGGTCGTGCGCGAGCGCGATGGCCTCAGTGAGGTCCTCGTTAAGCCGCAGGGCGCGCGCGATGTTCCGGGCAATGCCGGCAACTTCCATCGTGTGCGTGAGCCGGGTGCGGAGGTGGTCGCCGGTGCCATTGAGGAAGACCTGCGTCTTGTATTCCAGCCGACGGAAGGCGCGCGAGTGGATGATGCGGTCGCGGTCGCGCTGGTAATGCGTGCGCCACTCGGGCGGCGGCTCGGCGTGCTTGCGCCCGCGCGTGTCGGCGGAAAATTGCGCGAACGGCGCGAGGAATTGCCGCTCGCGGGCTTCGAGCTCTTGGCGTGTGCAGGGCATGGCAAAAATCGGCAGGCAGAATGAGGTTGAGTCTCACTTCAACTGCTGCCAGAGCGCCTGAAGCCCATGCCAAAAAACGCGGTGGGCTTTGCGGGGGCCAACCGGAGTGGGAATGGTCTGCATCTTCGCCCCGTCGTATCCCAACACGACCACTTTGCCTTTGAGTTTTCCCGCGACGGCAGGATCTGAAAACAGCTGATGGAAGGGCACATAGTCCAGGTCATCACCGCGCGGAAACTCAGCGGGGACTGAGTTCGCCGCGTCCAGCTTGAGCCTGCGTCCTGCCAGGGTCAGCGCCTTGCCGGGCTCGATGGACGCTTGACCGTCGAGAGCCATCTCGATGGCGCACAAGGATAGGGATTTCACCAAGCGGCCCTGATAACTTTCCAAGACTGGCACCCGACTGGCGGATGCAATGTCCACGAAGCCCACGGCTGCCGCTCGCTCGGCCAGCGATGGCATCGGCAGCCAGCCGCTCTGACCCGAGAGCACGGAGCTGTTACCCAAGTTCAGCCCTTCCACAAAGAAGCGGGTGGGCAATTTATTGGGCGCGGCCTCCGTGTCATCAATCCGGGCTTGCAACGCCACCGGCAAGACGGTGATCGCTTGAGCAAGGCTGGTGTCGCCCGCTGCGGTTTTCGGTTGGTCGAAAAAGAATTTAAGGACCACCGCCTTTGCGCCCATGGCTTTGAGTTGGCGGACGCCTCTGGCGGTTATCGCACGGTCGAATGGGAACGCACCAAACTCCTGCTCGGACTTCGCGTCGATCAAGACCAGCGCGAATGGAGATTCCGCCCCGCAAGCTGCCCCCAATCCGAAGGCCAGAAGGGCCACCATCGCAAGGCATCGTTGCAGATTGATCATGTGCCGCGGCGCCTTTAATTGGCCAACAACTCCTGCACCGCAATCCCGCGCAGCTCGAAGAGCCGGCGGATGGTGTCCTCGATGAGGTTGTTCGGGCAGCTCGCGCCGGCGGTGATCCCCACGGTCACGGGACCGGACGGCAGCCAGTCGCGCGTGGCTTCTTCCACGTGCGTGTGCTGGTTCCAATGGTGGATGAGCGCGGTGGATTCCATCTTCGCGGCGTTCTTGATGAAATAGGTCGGCAGCACCTTCTCGCCCATCTCCGCGAGGTGTGAGGTGTTCGACGAGTTGTAGCCGCCGATGACCAGCAGCAGATCGAGCTTGGTCTGCAACAGCTTCTCCAGCGCGTCCTGCCGATCCTGCGTCGCGCCGCAGATGGTGTCGAAGTAGCGGAAATGGTCGTCAAGCTTCGCTGCGCCGTATTTTTTCTCCATTGCGGCCTTGAAGCGGCGCTGCACTTCCTCGGTCTCGCCGCGCAGCATGGTGGTTTGGTTGGCCACGCCCACGGCCAGTAGGTGCTGGTCGGGGTCAAAGCCGGGAGAGTGAGCGCCCTTGAACTTCTCCAGAAACTCCGCCTTGTCGCCGCCGCGCAGGATGTAGTCGCAGACGTAGTCGGTCTCCGCGAGGTTGAAGACGACGAGGTAATGGCCCGTGCCGTAGGCCGTGGCCTGTGAGGTCGTGGCTTTGGTTTCCTCGTGCTTGGCCTTCCCGTGGATGATGCTGGTGACGGTCTCCTTGGAGTATTGGCGGACGCGCTTCCACACGCTCATCACGTCGCCGCAGGTGGTGTCCACGAGCACGCAGCCCTTTTCCTCCAGCTTGCGCCGCGTGGCGACCTCGGTGCCGAAGGCGGGGATGATGACCACGTCTTCGCGCTGCAGCATGGCAAGCTCGGTGTCGTTGGGCTTGTTCGAGATGGTGCGGATGCCCATCGCGCGGATTTGGTCGTTCACCTCCGGGTTGTGGATGATTTCGCCGAGGAGGTAGATGGGTTTCTCTGCCGGGAAGGAGCGGCGGGCGGCGTAGGCGAGGTCGATGGCGCGCTCGACGCCGTAACAGAACCCGAATTCCTTCGCGAGCTTGATGGTCAGGCCGGGCGCGGAGAGGACGTTGCCGCTGGCGCGGATGCGTTCGACGAGCGTGCTGCGATAATGCGACTCCACCTGCGCCTGGACGGCGGACATGATGTCGGGGCGGCGGAGGTTGATTTTCTGCGGTGGCGCGGGCGACGCGGTCGTTGACATGACGAGGCTAGTGTAGCGCGGGACGGGGCGAGGTCGAGCGTTGGTTTTGGGGCGGCCCAAGTTGCGCCGGCACGGGGTTGGGAAATCCTCTTTCGCCGCGCGGAACGCCTTTGCTACCGTCCGCCTCGCATCGAATGAGCAACGCCGCTGACTCCAACACGCCCGCGCCCGCCCCAAGCGACTTCATCCGCGACATCGTCGCGCAGCACGTCGCCGAGGGGCGCTACCCGCGCATCCACACGCGCTTTCCGCCGGAGCCGAACGGCTATCTGCACATCGGCCACGCCAAGAGCATCTGCCTGAACTTCGGCATCGCGCGTGAGTTCGGCGGCGTGTGCAACCTCCGCATGGACGACACCAACCCGACCAAGGAAGAGGTCGAATACGTCGAGAGCATCCAGCGCGATGTGGACTGGCTGATCGGCGGCTGGGCGGATGGCAAACTCGGGCTCAAGCCGAAAGGTGCGACCCCCGTGACCCAAACGGTGAACGGGAAAGCCGATTTCCATCTGCCGCCCGTGTCGAAATCGGAGACCGCCGAACCGTTCTTCGCCTCCGACTACTTCGATCAGATCCACGCCTACGCCGTCCAGCTCATCGAGAAGGGCAAGGCCTTCGTCTGCGATCTTTCGCCCGAACTTACCGACGAATATCGACGCACCGGCCAACCCTCGCCTTTCCGCGACCGCTCTGTCGCCGAGAACCTCGACCTCTTTGCCCGGATGAAGGCCGGCGAGTTCCCCGATGGCACCCGCGTGCTGCGCGCGAAGATTGACGTGGCTTCCCCGAACATCTGGCTGCGTGACCCGCTGCTCTACCGCATCCGCCACGCCGAGCATCACCACACCGGCGGCAAGTGGTGCATCTACCCGATGTATGACTTCGCGCACTGCCTGAGCGATTACCTCGAGGGCATCACGCACAGCATCTGCACGTTGGAGTTCGAGGTCCACCGCCCGCTTTACGACTGGATTCTGAAGTCGCTCGATCTCCCGCGTGCGCTGCCGCACCAATACGAGTTCGCCAAGCTCATCCCCAGCCACATGATCGTCTCCAAGCGCAAGCTCATCGCGCTCGTGGAGGCCGGCCTCGTCACCGGCTGGGATGACCCACGCCTGCCCACCCTCAGCGGCATCCGGCGGCGCGGCGTGACACCCGAGGCCCTGCGCGCATTCGCCATCGGCGTAGGCGTGACCAAGTTCGTCAGCGTCACCGACATCGCGCTCTACGAGCACGCCATCCGCGAGGATTTGAACAAGCGCGCCCTCCGTCGTCTCGCCGTGCTGCGTCCGATCAAGGTTGTCATCACGAACTACCCCGCTGGCCAGACCGAGGAGCTCGACGCCACCAACAACCCCGAGGACGAAACCGCCGGAAATCGCAAAGTCCCCTTCAGCCGCGAGCTGTTCATCGAGCGTGACGACTTCGCCGAAGTGCCGCCGCCGAAATACTTCCGCCTCAAGCCCGGTGGTGAAGTGCGGCTCAAATACGCCTACATCATCAAGTGCGACGAAGTGGTGAAGGACGCGTCTGGCAACCTCGTGGAGCTGCGCTGCACCGCCGACCTCGACAGCAAGACCGGCGGCGCGACGGCGGGTCGCAAGGTGAAAGGCACCATCCACTGGGTCAGCGCCGCGCACGCCGTGGACGCCGAAGTGCGACTTTATGACCGCCTTTTCACCGAGGCTGAGCCCGAGGCAGATGGGCGCGACTTCAAGACCGTGCTCAACCCCAAGAGCCTGGAAGTGGTGACAGCGAAGCTGGAGCCTTCTCTGAAGGAGGCCCGTGCGGAGCACCGCTACCAATTCGAGCGGCTTGGCTACTTCTGCCTGGATCAGGAGGGCAGTTTGGAGCGGCCCGTTTTCAACCGCACCATCACGCTCAAGGACACGTGGGCGAAGGAAGTGCAGAAAGGGTGAGCCTTCCACTTGCCCCTGCCCGCTGGCTCGAAACATTTCCGGGATTGCGTCCGTCTGGTCTGACAACGAAATTAAGCA